>DYGD01000010.1:0-12974 GCA_020724885.1 Candidatus Paceibacter sp.
CATTGGCAGAAAAAGATATCCACAGATCAGGGAATTAACATAAAGGGTGCCACGCTAAAATTCCCACAGCTTCATCCGCTTCAAGTCGTTTCAACATTTCGTCAAATATCGGCCGTCCAGGGATTTTGGCGGTCTGCTTTTCGACAAAGACATCAACAATTTCTAGCTGCTCTTTCAACGCCAATTCCTTGAGTTCAGATAACTGGTCAGCAATACTGCGGACTTGTCTGTCTTTGTCGTCCGTAGACTTGCGAGTATATATAAAAAACTTTTTGGTTTGATTATTCATAGAATTGTATTGGCAAACGACGAGCCACGCGGAGCGTGGAAAAACCTTTTGGATTTGGGAATTTTTGGCGGGAATGCGTTTGTGTCGCGCCTGCGGCGCGACCCCACTTCGGCTTCCAATTCCGATTTTCAATTTTGGCGGTGTGTATTGGACGAAGTTCGAATGTATTTCGGACAAAATCCGCAGGATTTTGACGAATGATACTTGCGCCTCGCACGCTCCCTTCGGTCGCGATCCCAAAACCAAAAATTTCCTTACAATTCCTCTTTCGGCGGGGGGTGTGGGGGGAGCCGGCAAAAAATGGAAAGGAAAATTTTTGGTTTTGGTTCCGACGCTTCATAAATATACTGTATCCCATTTTGGGATTATACCACAATAGGATATATCATAGAAACATATATGAGCAAGTCGGTTTACTCAAAAGACTACAAAGACATCATTGAACGCCTGAAAACGGCGCGTATTGAGGCTGGGCTTGCCCAGCAGGAGGTAGCTGACAAACTTGGCAAACCGCAATCATATATCTCAAAAATTGAATCGGGCGAGAGGCGGCTTGATGTTGCGGAGATTAAAAAATTTGCCACGATCTACAAAAAAGATGTTTCCTTTTTCATAAAATAATTATGCCAAACAACACTCAAAACCCAGGACTCTTTGGTATAGCAAATTCAAACAAAGACTTTTCCAACGAGGGTGCTTGGGGTAAGAACCAATTTAATAATACCTTTCCCGCCGGTCTCGCCAATTATATGGCAAGCCATGAGCTTCCTTTAGTTTATATAAAACTCAATCGAGAATTAGCGACATATCACGATGTCATTTCTGTAGAGAATCTCTACGGCATATCTCCAACTGACGAACATGTTTATTTCTCTTTTGAAACTGAATTTGAACCATATCGCGATTTAGCAGAAGGATGGTTACCAAGAGTAGACCTCGTTATCCAAAAGAGAAATGGGGGAACTTTTGAATATTTGAAACCGCTTGAAATTAAGCTCACGGCTTTGCCCGATGACCAAACTTCCGATTGTGCAGACGAGGATTTTGGAAGCGAAATCGTCGTGCGTCCAGACACGATTGTATATCTTGCCCTTGGACTTGCTGATTCAATGCGAGAAAATAGAGAACAATTACGAGAAATTTTAGAACCCGTGTGCGGACGGAGAATAAATTGGAATGATGCGACTAGAGTAGAAGCACTATTGCCGAGATTAGTTGAAGCATTAAACACTATTATTCTTCAGAACCCAGATAAGGAAAAGCCACTCCTACTTCAGCCGGTTTGGAAGACAAAAGGAAAATCCACCGTCTTGGCAGATAACTGTCTTGATATTTTCGTATGGAGCAATTTTGCCCTTACTCGGTTATTTGTAAATCAAGTATCAGATAACGGCTCAATCACTCGTTCAGAGCGTTCCGTTGTTTGGTTAATAAAAATGCTCTACCAATTTGCCGTTGAGGGCAAAATTGATCATCAACATATTATTGATACCTACACTTACGGAACAAAAAATGATAAAGCATTTGCTATTGGAGGAATGAAGACAAGAGAATATATGCGATCTCCGGAACTTTTGAATCCACGGATAACACGCCCGGAAATCAAAGATATTATTCTTGGTGGAGGTGAAAAACTTCTCAGCCCCGAAAGACGATTTGACGGAATTGTCCAAAATACAATCGATCTATTTGAGACAGTAGAAGAAATTGCCGAGGGCAATTAAGCAAACACCACAATATCTTCTTTTTCAAAAAGAGTTGCGGGAGATTTCTTTGCAGGAATGCCATTTTCTGCTATTTCCATAATCGCCGAGGCGACAAATTTCGCTAAGTTTACTGGAACCGCATTTCCTATTTGTTGTTCTATTTCTGTTTTAGAACCCTCAAAAACGAAATCTTTAGGGAAGGTTTGAATTTGAGCGCGTTCTAATGTTGTGAGCGGACGAATCGTTGATAAATCCTTAACCTTATCAAGCGAATGCCCAGGATAGCCTTTTGGAATAGGACGGTTTACACCTCGTATGGTCGGGCTTGGCTCGTCCACACTAAACACTCCGCGTCTGTTGTAATTTCTTGGGTGGCGATAATAGTAATCGAAATCTAAAGCATTACCGAAATAATCTCTAATAGTCATCGGTGAAGCGGATATTTTTTCTTGGATAAGAGCGAGTGCAAAATCATCGTGTGCATTTAACTTTCCGATCAAGAAGAAACGCTTTCGTTTTTGCGGAACTCCGCAAAAACTTGCGTCAAGAACAATTTGAGTTAGCCCGTAGCCAGCTTTTTTGAATATTTCTTTTGCTTCCGTGAGTTTTTTTGATTTTGTTATTTGGTCAACATTTTCCATCACAAACCATTCTGGCTTTATATTGGAAATTATCTCTGCATAAGAGACTGTAAGGTCTGCTCTACCTCTTGTCTCGTCTCTTTTCCCTGCATGAGAATAATCTTGGCAAGGAGGCCCGCCGACAATAATATCGGGTCGCAATTTTGATAATTCAGATACACTTTTTTTAACATTAGATAAATCTAAATCAAAAATATCGTGATCGGTGAAATTACGACGATATGTTTTGACGGCGGGCTCCCAGTTATCCACTGCTCCGACAAGTTTGAAGCCAGCAGAGGCAAAGCCGAGAGACAAGCCCCCACATCCTGCAAAAAGATCGATTGTTCTAATTTGTTTCTTCATATATCTATAATCCTATTTTAGCATATTCTAAATTTCTTTCCTAAGAACCCCCACTACTTTACCTTGTATCTCCACATTCGTTTCGTAAAATGGCTTCATGTACTTATTCGCCGGAACAAGTTTGATACGTTTTTTGTCTCGGTAGATTTTTTTCAGAGTAACGGTATCTTTATCCGGTAAGTATGCAACTGCTTTTTCTCCGTCATCAACGGTTTGCTGTTCTCGAACTATCACAATGTCGCCATCTGATATTCCTTCCTCAATCATGCTTGTCCCTGCGATTTTCAAAGCGTAATAATTTGCACCCCTTAAAAGCATGCTTCGCGGAACTTCTATTGGTTCGGGGTTTCTGATTGCTTCAATCGGTCCTCCAGCGGCGACAAGTCCCATGAGTGGAATTTCTACCAAATCTCTCTTTTGATCATTGAACGCTTGGATTGAGCGCTTTTTGCCTTTGTCTGTCGAAAGTAGATTTTTCTTTCGTAAATAGGATATGTGTTGGTGGACTGTCGGAATAGAAACACCAAAACTATTGGCTATCTCACCTAGTGAGGGAGAGTATCCTTTTTCTCTTTGAAATTTTGAGACGAATTGGAGAATTTCGGCTTGCCGTTTTGACGGCTTGCTTGTCCCCATTGACTTCTTTTTCATACTTAGATTATAATACCTAAAGATAACCTAAACAAGTCCCCGGTTATCCACAATGAATATGCAATACGAAATCGACTACATCCCTGTTGGAACAGGAGAAAAAGGTGGAGATGCCATAGCAATTCGCTACGGTGATTTTAGTAGCCCCACAACACAAAATGTTATTGTCATAGATGGTGGAACAAAAGATTCTGGAAAAAAATTAGTAGAGCACATTAAAACTTACTACGGAACCACTTATGTAGATGTCGTAATCGCTTCGCATCTCCATAACGACCACATTTCTGGATTAACCGAGGTTCTTGAAAATCTTACTGTTGGAAAATTGGTGGTTCATGCCCCATGGGATCATACACCAGCAATAAAACGGATGACAAAAACTAGCAGTACGATTGGGAATCTTCAAACCAGACTTGAAAAATCAGTCTCGGGATTATCTGAACTTATTGATCTTGCGGAATCAAAAAAAATAACGATACAAAGCCCATTTCAAGGAGAACATATTATCCAAGGTCAATTAGCCGTACTTGGACCGGCAAAAGATTACTATCAGGAGCTTTTGGCTAACTTTGGTATAACTCCAGAGGTAAAAGAACAGCATAAAATTGGCGAGATATTTTCCACTATCGGTAAAAGCGTTGTTAATTGGATCGCGGAAACTTTACACATTGAAACGCTTTCTGATGACCACCCCGATACAGATTCAGAAAATAATTCCAGTTTAGTTTTACTTTTAGCCCTTGATACTGGTAATGGAATTATAAAAAGATTTCTGTTTACTGGCGATGCTGGTAAAGGTGCCTTAACAAAGGTTGTAGAATATTGTGATAGTCAAAATTATTCACTTGAGGGAATTGATTTCTTTGATGTTCCACACCATGGCAGTAAAAGAAATCTTGGCCCAACTATCTTAAATAGGATTAAACCGAAAGTCGCCTTTATTTCTTGCCCGCCAGAGGGTGATCCAAAGCATCCATCAAGAAAGGTGGTGAATGCCCTAATTCGTCGAGGTTGTGCGGTTCATAAAAATCACCAAGGAAATACTATCAATCATAATTCTGGAAATGTTCCGGCTAGAGTTGGTTGGAATAGTATAACCCCAACGCAATTTCATGATCAGGTAGAAGAATAATATGAAAGATATACTCGATAAAATAACTTCCTATAATTTGTTCAATTACTTACTTCCGGGGACACTCTTTGTTGTTATTTTGGACAATTTTACAAAGTATTCATTCACGCAAGATAACTTAATTATTGGTGCTTTTGTATATTATTTCACCGGTCTAATAATAAGCAGGATTGGTTCACTTATAGTAGAACCTATTTTGAAGAAATTAAAATTTGTAAAATTCTCAGAATATAAAGATTTTGTCATGGCATCAAAATCAGATCTCAAATTGGAGAGCCTTTCAGAAGCGAACAATATGTACAGAACATTTGTTTCTATGTTCTTAATTTTGTTGTTGTTTAAGTTATACGAGTTATTTTCTTATCATTTTGCATATCTTGCAATTCACGAAAAAAATATTTTTATTTTTATTCTATTAGCTATTTTTTCTTTTTCATATAGAAAACAAACTGCGTATATTAAAAATCGAGTCGAATCTTATAAATCATAGGGAGCCACTCGCGAGAGCGAGTGGTTTTATGTGCGCGCACTGGGCGGGCGGGGCAAGCACATATAAATTAGTTGTGCCTAGCACAATCCGCTTTTTAGAATTACCATAGACACGGACGAAGCCAAAGAGCGAACACGAAGCAAACACCGAGCAGGCATCGTGAGCGAATGCGAACGGCCTATGCGAGGTGGTTGCGAAGTGTGAGTGGACTCTCGAACTACCACAAAACGCGGATACGGGGAGCTCCTCGCACCGATGCGAATGACGGAGGAAAGGACGGACAAAATATCGCCACAATGCTAGAATATAAATACAAGTCCTTTCTGGAGGAATGAAGCGTCGGAACCAAAACCAAAAATTTTCCTTTCCATTTTTTGCCGGCTCCCCCCACACCCCCCGCCGAAAGAGGAATTGTAAGGAAATTTTTGGTTTTGGGATCGCGACCGAAGGGAGCGTGCGAGGCGCAAGTATCATTCGTCAAAATCCTGCGGATTTTGTCCGAAATACATTCGAACTTCGTCCAATACACACCGCCAATAGAAACTTCGCGATTTAAAAACGGCGCTCAACAAATTTTTTCTTTTTAAATTTACAAATGAAATGGCCACGATAGACGACTTAAACAAAATTGAAATTCGGGTTGGCAAAGTTTTAAGCGCCGAGCGAGTTCCTGATTCCGAAAAATTGGTAAAGTTGACTGTGAGCTTTGGTGAACAGGGGGAAAGACAAATTATCGCCGGAATCGGACCGCACTTTGAAGACATTTCCGTCTTGGTCGGAAATAAATACGCTTTCGCTTACAATCTGGAGCCACGAAAACTTATGGGGCTTTTAAGTCAAGGAATGGTTTTAGCCACCGGAGAGACCGATGCCTTTTCCCTGCTTTCAGTTGATGCTTCTGTCGCCGAAGGAAGTTTAGTCAGATAGACGCTACGACAGAAACTACCCAAAAAACCAGAACAGGGTTAAAATGGTAGCGTGGCAGAAACATTAAGCACCCCAGACAACAAAAACAATAATGAACCCAACGAGATTGAGGTCTTTTGGGCTTTTGTGGCTTATTTATTTTTCTTCTTGCCATTTTTGTCCAGACACCGGAAAAGCAAATTTGTCTGGTACCACCTCAAACAAGGATTTTCTCTTTTTATTATTTTTATTCTGGCTTACTTTCTGGCCGGCATTTTTGTGGGGCTCGGGTGGAAAATTATAATTTACGCGATAGTTTTCGTGTTGTGGTGTTTTGGCATTGCCCACGTCTTCTTTGGTAAAGAAAAACCACTACCTGTTTTTGGCTGGATAGCCGAAAAAATTCTTTAAAATGAATCCTCCTCTGGAAGATGTCCTTCACTTGAGCGTTTTCCAAAAGAAAGCTCTAAAAAAACTCGGTTTGGAGACCGTCTTTGATCTGCTCTACTTTTTCCCAACCAGATATGAAAAATCTCTGGCAGAAAAAGTTATATCTCAAATTGAAAAAGATGAGGAAATCTCTGTTTATGGCCGGCTTTTTAATTTAGATACCGGAAAAACATGGAAAGGCAGAGCGCCGATCGCTCGCGCAACTCTGGCCGACCAAACCGGCAAAATAAAAATCCTTTGGCTTTATCAGCCATATATCGCCAAAATGTTCCGGGAAAATTCCATGGTCCGTGTTTCCGGAAAAGTATCCGAGAGAAAGGGCGAATTAAGTTTCATAAATCCAAAAATAGAAAAAGTTGAGGAGGTGCCCCGCACCATTTTCTCCGAAAATGGTGCGGGGCCTAAATTCCCGCTCGAGCCCACCTACCGCGAAACCAGGGGGTTAAGCTCGCGCTGGTTCCATTTTGCCGTTCAAAAGATTTTGAAAACCAGCTTCTTGGAAAAATTAGAAGACCCGATTCCCGCTGAAATCCTTAAAAAATACAACCTCCCATCCTTAAAGTCATCGCTGATTTGGATTCATTTGCCTAAAAAAGAGAGTGATTATGTCGCGGCGAAGAAAAGGTTTGCTTTCCAAGAAATATTTTTTATCCAGCTTCAAAAACAACGAGAAAGAGTGGAATACGAAGAAAAAGAATCTTTCAAAATCAAAAAAACTTTGGGAGATTTGAGTGATTTTAACAAAAAATTGCCATTCAAATTAACTTCATCTCAAGAAAAATCGGTAACCAACATTTTAGATGATTTCAAAAAGGACTATCCGATGTCGCGACTTTTAGAGGGCGACGTCGGTAGCGGAAAAACCGCGGTAGCGGCCATAGCTTCTTATGCTTGCATTACCACCCCACCGCCAAATAATAAATACGGCGAACTCCAAGTGGCTTATATGGCGCCGACTGAAATTTTAGCAAATCAGCATTTCAAAACTTTCATTGAAATTTTTTCCGGACTTGGAATTAAAATCGGCTTGATAACCGGCTCGGGGTGCAAGAAATTTCCTTCAAAAGTTAATCCGAAAGAATCGACAGTAATTTCAAAATCCCAACTTTTAAAATGGGTTGCAAATGGAGAAATTCCAATTTTAATCGGAACCCATGCTTTGATAGAAAAGAGTGTGACTTTCAAAAATCTGGCCTTCATAATTATTGACGAACAACACAGATTTGGGACTAAGCAACGCGCCAAACTCCGAAAAAAAGACGGCATTTTGCCTCACCTGCTTTCCATGACGGCGACACCAATCCCAAGGACTCTGGCGCTCACTATTTACGGAGATTTGGATTTGACGCTTTTGGACCAGATGCCGGCCGGCCGCAAACCGGTAATTACGGAAGTGGTGTCCCCAAAAGACCGTAGCGAAACCTACGAAAAAATCAGGCGCGAACTTGCGGCCGGCCGGCAACTTTACGTCATTTGCCCACGCATAAACGAACCCGACCCCGAGAAAGAAATGGCTTTAAATGTTAAATCCGTTACCGAAGAAGCGACTCGGCTTCAAAAAGAAGTATTTCCAGAATACGAAATCGGTATTATGCACAGCAAACTCAAAAAAGACGAAAAGGAAAAAGTGATGGAGAGTTTCGTGAAAAATAAAATCCAGGTTCTTTGCGCCACTTCAGTCGTTGAAGTCGGAGTGAACGTGCCAAACGCGACAATGATAATTATTGAGGGCGCGGAGAGATTCGGCCTTTCACAACTTCATCAGCTTCGCGGACGTGTTCTCCGCAGTTCGCATCAGGCGCATTGCTACATTTTTTCTGACGCTAAATCAGGCAAATCAAAAGACCGCCTTAAAGCCATGACTACGGCTAAGAACGGATTTGAACTCGCAGAAATTGATTTGGAACAGCGCGGCACGGGCGACCTTTACGGCCAAAAACAATGGGGTATTTCCGACCTCGGCATGGAAGCGATAAAAAATATTAAAATGGTGGAGGCAGCGAGAGTAGAAGCGCGAGAGATTATTGAAGAGGACCCCGAGCTATCAAGCCCACAGCACCAACCGCTTAAAGAAATCATTGAGGGACAAAAAGACAAATATCATTTTGAATAATAGACATGGTTAAGTAAACACCGAGCTTAGAAAAGTCAACATCAATGCGCGCGCCTACCGCCTCGGAGAGGCAAGCCTCGCCCAAATTTATTTAAATTTAGGCGGGAACCCATCTAAAATTCTTTTTATATTTCTTCTTCCAGCACCCGTTTTCCAATATCTTTCCCGATTCTTCGCATCCTTCTTACTCTTTACATTCTCCGTATAAAGAATAACCCATGGCCTATAAGATTTAGTAGCAACAACTTTACCGCTATTATGCTCGGATACTCTACGCTCTAGATTATCTGTATAACCGACGTAAGTTCTAGGAAATTTTTTACTGCACAAAATGTAAAGAGTGAAACTCATTTCCGCCTGCTTGGATTCGAACCAAGATCCCCCTAGGTATAAGCTAGGTGCTCCACCATTGAGCTACAGGCGGACGCGCATTTTCAATTTTCCTCACTTGTCATTATAAGACGAACGCCCTAACCGCTTCGATCCGCGAGCTTGCTCGCCTCACTTCACTTCGCAAAAGCGAAGCTGGGTCGACGCGAGGTAGACCAACTGCCGCCCTGATGATATCAGGGCGAGCCTCGCCCATTTTATGGGCGGGAGCTACGCGCGCTCGTCAATCATCCTACAATAAAAAAATAAAAGAGTAAATTTAAATTCTCTACTCTCTATTTTCTAAGTTTTATGCCTTATGCTTATCGGCAATACCTTGCTCGATTTCACCTCGGTCGCGACCGTATTTTAAGTAAGAGAGTTCTTTTAATTTATCAACAATTTCTCTCTGCCCCGAGCTTGGCATCGGAATTTCAATATTGAAAGGCGAAACCGGCCGACCTCGCACAAGCATCTTTAAATAAGCATTATAGTTGTCTATATTCATCAAATCCTTGGCGGAAAAAGTCGGGGCCAGTTGTTTTTCCAGATATTCGGCATCGTCGGAACCGATTCTAAAAATCGCCATTGAACCGACATTACCAAAAACCGCATCACGAATCTCTTCTTCAAGCTGGGCGATAAATTGGTGGGCAATCGTGAGCGACAATTTATATTTTCTGGCTTCGGACAAAATGGTGGCGATGGAGTCGGTGGTGACATTTTGAAACTCGTCAATGTAGAGATAAAACGGCGGAATATCTTTGCCAAACGAATCCACCCGCGACAAAGTCGCCATTAAAATTTTGCCGACGATAATCAATCCCAACAGATTGCTGTTGATGTCGCCCAAACGACCTTTGGCTAGATTGACCAAAAGAATTTTGCGATTGTCTATAATCTCGCGAAAATTGAAAGCTGATTTTTCTTGAGCGACAATCGGCCGCATAAAATCATTAGCCAAAAAGACGTCAAATTTGGAAGTGATGTAAGGCACAATGTTTGCCAAGGCCGCTTCGCCTCCGGCTTTTTCAGCCACTTCCCGCCAAAACTGCACCACTATCGGGTTTTTACAACGAGAAAGTTTCAAATCGCGATACTCTTTGTTAGCCATCACCCGCGAGACATCAAGAAGAGTATTGCCGCTTTGCGGGTCTTCAATGACAAGCATCGTCGCATTTCTAAAATACTGCTCAAACATCGGCCCCATTGATTCCGGCACCGAACCGTAAAGTTTTTGGAAAATGCTGAAAAGTTCATTAACCACAAAGGTCTTCTGTTCCGGAAAACGGGGATCGTATTCAAGCATATTGAGTCCCATCGGCCGATCAACAAAACTCGGGTCAAAATAAATGACATCTTCATAGCGCTCCTTCGGGACATTAGCCAAAACATCTAAAATATCCACACCGTGCGGGTCAATAAAGCAAACCCCATTGCCCTGCTCAATGTCTTGAATAATCAAATTTTTCAAAAGCGAGGATTTGCCGGTGCCGGTTTGGCCGATAATGTAAAGATGTCGCAGGCGATCTTCGTCGGTAATTTTGGCCGGAGTATCAATGTTGCGGTGGCGGTTAATTCCAAGCAAGGTGCCTTCACTCGGCAGACCGCTTGGCGCCGGAGCCGAGCCGGCTTTGGCGCGCTTTAATTGCGGGGCGCTTTTAACCGCTTCGGTATTCAAATGCATCACGCTGGTCAATTCTTTCAGATTCATCGGCAGAGTGTCTTCATCCCGAAACATCCGGAAAGAAAAGTCCTTTAACATCTGGAAAAGCTTACCACCAGACAACCTCGTAAATTTAAATTTGTTGCCGATGGTATTTTCAAACTGATTAAAAGCCGACTCCAAATCGGAGAGAATGGAGTTGGCTTCGCTCTCCGTCCGAGATGACGCTGATAGGCGGATATTGACTTTAACAATCGGTGAAGAAACCTTCTTTTGGATGTTTTCCACCGCTTGCTGGTCAACGTCTTCGGCTCGCGGCGGCGGCGCGCCGTCTTTGGCCTCCGGTTTTTTCTTGTTTGGACCAAAAACTTCTTTCAAGGTCCCGAAAACTTCACCGCCAAAAGACATCGGCACTTTTGCCGCTTCCCTTATGGATTTGCCTTTTTTAATTTCTTCTAAAGCGTGCTTAAATTTGCGCAAGATTTCACCACCGCCTGAAGGACTCACAATAATCTGCACCGCCGCGCCTTCGCCCTCTTTATCTACTTTGGAAAAAGCGTTAAGCAGGGCGTTAATCGGATCAAAGTCAAAATCCTCGTAGGTCTTAATCGGAAAAATCGGCTTATTGGAAAAACTCGCCACCGAGCCGACCGATACTCCGTTTTCATTAAAAACATTGTAGTCGTCTTTTTGTTCAATAATTCTGGCATTGGGAAAAGTTGAGAGAATTTGTTTTTCAAAAAGCTCACTTTTTTCGGTCGGCACCGAGACATAAAAGCTAAATTCCTCGCCGACAGCGGGCATCGCCAATTCTATGGCAAAATGATTCGGCCATTTTTTAGGATCGTGGATAGAGAGCATACCGGCGTAAAACTGCTCCATTGAAGAAATAATTTCTTTGAGCGGACGTTGCTGCTCGCCTTTTTCTTTGTGCTCTTCCGGCAAAAGAATTTCAAAAAGAGTCATATTGAGCGCGCGGTGCATTGGTTCGCGCTCTTTGAGTTCTGTTTTATAGCCGAATTTAATGTATTGCACCAAAAAGCGATGGAAGTCGTCTTCCAAATGAGGATCGCCAACCTTATCCAAAACAGCAAAAGCGTTTTTGACGCCTTTCTGCTCCAACAAAGACGCCAATTCCGCCATTTGCTTGTCATGCGGCTCGGGGCGGAGACCCTCAATAATCCCCTTTTCTTCCGAGGGTTTTAATGGCTCTTTGGGACCGACCTCCGGGGCTTGTCGGTACTCTCTAATTTGTTCCGAGACAATTTCATCCGCCTTTGGCTTTTCAACGGATGTTTCCGGAGATGTTTCCATAGCCCGCTCTTTTTCGCGAACCATAGCCCGCAAATACTCCAGCTCTTCTTGCGGGTTTTCAAACTGGCGTGATGTTTTTTCAAAATTTTCAGGCATAGATCAACCAACAACCTATACAACTAACCACCTTTACAACTTTAGCTCAATTTTATGACTTATCACCTTCTATAAAATATGTTGTATGGGTAATACAGATTAATTTATAATATCAAGAAGATTGTCCTATTTATAGACATTACCCCGATAGTCAACTTCCTCAATAAAAACAGCCGAGTCCTCAAAGTTGAATTCGGCAATTACACGCATCTTTCCGCTTCTAACCCGATAAAACCCCTGCCATTTTCCTTTCAGCTTTTTTATATCTACGGCAATATCTTCTCCTTGAAAACGTCTAATAGCTTTGACAATGAGTTCATTTACTTCTTCAATAGAAAAATTATCTCCTTCTAGAAATTTTTTTGCGTCTCTGGAGATAAGAATTCTCCAAGTCATACTTTTAGAGTATAGCTTTTTACCCCTTTTCTAGTCGGCTTTCCGTAACGTCTTTCTATATCTTTTTGCTCCGCATCAGACACAGAAGGCATAGCTAAAGCCCTAAGTTTTGAAATCTCGTCTTTCATAACCTCTCGGACACTTTCTTTTATTAAAGTTTTTAACTCTTTATTAGAAGTGTTGATTGTCATGATAATAAGAATTATATCAAATTGCTTGAGCAAATACAATTTCACTGGTAAAATCCAACTATGCCAAAATTTGAAGGAGCGCCAATTCCGCCGCCGGAGGAGCCGGAGGGAGAAAAAGTTCCGACTTCTCCAGATGCCGTTAAAAAACCGGAAGAAATTTTGGATTTGCCGGAGAAAACGGTTGAGGAATTTGAGAAGCGGAATGAAGAGGAAGCGGAA
>DYGD01000010.1:13074-16964 GCA_020724885.1 Candidatus Paceibacter sp.
GACGGAGATTATGTTGTGCATATTGGGCAAACGCATGGTATGGGGGGAGCAGTGCTTCCTGAGACACGAGAATCGCAAAAAGCAATTTATGGTTTGTTAGAAGAGGCCTCCCGAGGAATTAGTGAACGCCTTGTATTATTTTCAGAAGATATGACAGAAGAAGCGATGCCAGGACTTGAAACCCTAAAAGAGCTTTATCAAAAAACCCGCTCAATGCCAAGAGCAGAAGAAATCCATAAAGCGACTGGCCTACCAACAGCATTGGAAGATTCAATGTCTGCGCGTGGAGCTGGATTAGATTTGTTTATGCGAGACCGTATTGATATCATGCCGACTACCCAAGATATTTCAGGTACAATTGAAAGACGAGAGGCGTTGAGAGCTGAGCGACAAAAAATAAGAGAGGCAATAACCATGCTAAAGATAGACCATGATTGGGGAAAAATTTCTGAACAAGAATTTCAAAAAAGACAAGAAGGATTGGTTCAGAGTATGGACAGCAACTCTAAAGCGTTGATACAGATTTCATTTGATGAAAGAGAAAATTATGCCGTGGAGAGCATTTCTAATTATCAAACCCGTAATGGAGTTTATTTTATGAAATTTGGAGATGCTCATGATTTTTCTGAAGCAATAGAAGCACACAATGAAAAAAATCCGGACAAAAAACTGGGGCTTATAAAATTTCAATGTCCTACAGGTTCAGATATTTCCAAAGAAACATTAGAAGAAATATACAACCAATGGAAATATCGGGACTGATAAAATTTAGCCGCGCAACTTCTCCGGAAAAATAAAGCATTACGGATAGGATTCAGACGACGGTTTCCCATTTACCAATTCTATAGAATTGGTAAATGGGAAAATTCACAATTTTAGGTATTTAACAGTTGAGTATCACAAGAAAACCACCCGGGCTGCAGTGCAACCCGGGTGGCGTGGTGAATGTTGGTTCAGTTCCGCTGATGACCGGCAGAATTACCAGTCATGAGAGTTTCTTGTGCGAGGCGGAGAACCAGGGCGAGCGCGTCGCCCCTCTTCCCACCTCCGACTATCCTCCTTCCATCTCTGGAACTCCTCCTCCCTCTCCCTCTCTCTCCTTTCAAGATCCTCTTGGATCTTCCTAACTCTCTCCCGCTCAGCCGCGGACTCGGATGGGGTCAAATCCCCAAATGTCTGACGGCTGATCCTCCATGTCTTGGCAAACCCCTCGGCATCCCAGAACACCGAGATTGTCCGATGGAGAGCGGTGATGCCATCCGAAGTCCTGGCCTGGTAGTGGTACCTTTCCCGAACTCCGGAAACGCCAACAAGCAAGAACCGCTCGCCGGGCTTGAGCTTGGCCAAGGTCTCGCCCAGCTCGTTGAAGATCTCAACCTCATACGAGGCAAGGTTGACGAAGTTGATGCTCTTTGACGGAGCTTCATCTTCGCTCGCGTACCTTCTTGTCGCCGGCCTTTGCGCGACCGGCTCGGGCTCCTTCAAGCCGAAGCTGGAGCGGTGAACATTCCAGAACCAGTTGAGGTCGCTGGCTCGCAGAACTCGCTTGATCGGCTCGCCAACCTGGACAAGAGTGTCCGGACCGCTCTTGTCGGTCCGCTCAAAGGCGGTGACGGTGAAAGTTGCCACCATCCTCTGACCCTCCGTGCCGAAGACAATCGGCTCGGTCTCGGGACGCTTGTAGGTGAAGGTCTCGCGGTCGGCGAGCATTCGCTCTGTCCGACCGCCCGCATCCTCCACCTCCAACTTGAGGGTCAAACCCATCGTCTGGTTGGAGATCAGGAAATTGCTCGGCCGATAGGTCTCGGCCTTCCGACTAGACGAACCTGAAGCGGGGGTAGCGCAGGCGGGCAGAATGAGCCCGCAGAGCGCCACGAGGCACAGAACCAACATTTGAAAGAACGTTCGTCGCATCTGCAGTTCCTTTCGTGTCAGAGTATCCGTGTCCGAGAATGTTTTGTCGGAGGGCACAATGCCTTTCCGACTCCTTTTTTATCCTATCATATCAAAACAAGAAAGTCAATAGTTGACTTTCAGATTAGCGCGTGATATGAAATATAAAGACCGCACCCCCTCAAGGAGAAAAACATGCCTGGAAATATTGACCTGAACGAGGAATTCGAGCCGTTGCTGGCACGCGCTGTTTCGGCCGCCAGAAAGCGGTATCCAGATGTTTCAGAAAAAGACCTGGGGCAAGCGATTTTGCTCTTTGTAACCGATCTGCTCCAGGCGTTCGCGGCCGGAGCGTTGATTACAATTACCCCGCCTACTGACCAACGTAACCACACCGAGACCAGGCGCATTTCTCTCTCCCTCTAACCAACTACCGCCCGCCACTTCTAGGCGGGTTTCTTTTTTAAAAATTAGAATTATTCGCCAAGCAAGGAATTAATAGCCAACGAATCAATTTCTTCCCCGTGCTTTTCTTCAAATGAGATTATTTCTATTTCCAATTTCTTCAAATCCTCTTTCTGTTTCTCAAAATCTTTTTCAATAGAAGCTATCTGCTTTTCGGTTACCTTCTCAAAGTTAATTACCAAAACACCAAGATCAGAAAGCTCTTTTTCAAACTCCTTTAAAAGGTCTCGTTCTGGTTTTGTAAGTTGTAGTTTGCTCATTTTAAGTTCTACTCTTTATAAAATTTTGGAATTCGGCTTGCATTTCTTTGTATGGATTAATTCTTTCGTTAAGAAGGGAGGTTTGCCTGTCAAAGTTTCTTATTTTCGCCTGCCTATCGTCCACCATCTTTTCGGCTTTCTTGATCAGCGCGGTTAACTCTCTGCTTCTGGATTTTAATACGCGCCTAAGGTTGGGACTTTCAGACATTCGGTTTCTCAAATCTTCAAATCTGGCTTTTTTATCTGCCAAGATCATTTCCAATTCTTGGACTTCAGCTTCTAATTTTCCTTTAGCAACGTTTATTTTTTCTGTTCTTTGATTTAATGGATTTAGACGAGATTCAACCCGACGTGACAAATTTTCAGCAATGACCTGTCGCCGAGCTTCATAACGATTAATCCTAACGCCAACCTCTTCAGTTCGGTGACGAAAAGCTTCGCGCTTGTTTCGCGCCTTGTAAATTTTCTGTCTTATCTTTTCCCGAGCGTGCTCAAATTTTAATTTTTCAGAAGAAGAGACCCCGGCTGTTTCGGCCAATTCTCGCTCTTGCCTATCAAGCTCGGCTATTTGGCTCTCGTATTCGGCCACGATACTGTCTGCTTTATCAAATTTTCCCTGCAGACCCTCCAGAGAAGTTCCGTGCCTAATCCAGCCGGACTTTTGCCTGTCAATTAAAACGCTGTTAAACAAAACTCCGATACGAGAGCCGATAAAGCCGTAGCGACGGTGGACTTCTCCGGTGTCTTTCAGCGCTTTGTGGGCAATCCGGCCGGTGAAAATTTTGGTCAGAAAAATAGGTGTTTTGAGAATTTTTTCGCGCAAGAGCTGCCAGCTTTTTTCCGGCAATTTTTGAATGAGATTTCTGTTGTCGGGGCTGAATTGATTTAGCACAACTTTCGGAATTTCGGCTGTTGGAGCTTTCGGAGTGGTTGGCGCGTCTTCTCCAGATTTTGTTTCTACGAATGTCGGACCCACTGCTTGCTCTTGAACGGTTTCGGCTCTTGCTGGCATAGGACTTTCTGCAACCGCTTCCACTTCTTCCTCGCCTGCCAATTGCAGCTCGGAAAGAGGAACGCTGTTGGCGACTCCCTCTATGAAAACCATGTTGTTTTCGTCAACCTTCCAAACCTTGCCTGGTCTATCCCACCCCGGCCGCGTTACCATAGAACCAATGGTAATTTCTTGTTCTTCCATTTCCTTTGCCTCCGGGCTTATAGCTTCTTTCGCACTGGTCTCTGTTTTTTGCCTTTCAAGTATTGTCTGCTCGCCGA
>DYGD01000010.1:17064-18196 GCA_020724885.1 Candidatus Paceibacter sp.
GGTTTTTCGGCGGCGACTTCCGGGGTTTGTTTACCTTCCGTTTCTTGACTTTGGTCGGGGCCTGGTTTTATTGATTCCGTTGCCATTTTTATTAGATATTTTTTAGCTCATCTTGAAGACGAGAGAGCTTCCTATCTTCAAGCGACTTGGCGATAGCCGAAACTTTCCGCCGATATTCAGCGGTTAATTGGTCTACCCTCTCCAGATATCTTGTTCGGGCGGCCTCCAGCGAATTTCCGGAATTACCTTTTATCATTACTTCTAATCTTAACACAGACAGTGTGCTTAAAGACAGAATAATCCCCACAAAAATTATTTGACAGAAAAAATGCTATATGATACAATAGAATAAGGCGACTAGACATCACGCCTGGTCGCAAAAATGGTTCTTTCACAGGAGGTTCACAAGATGGCCGAAACCATAACAACCCTCTTCTTCGTCCTCTTTGTCGGTGTCGTCATCTGGTTCATCCGAAAGCTCTACAACGCGGCGACCGAGATGCACAAGGAGGCAACAGAAGGAATCCGGGATGTTCGCAAAAGGGGGAAAGAGTGGTGCGATAGAGTGGAAAGCACCATGTCGGATCCACAAAAGCGGGAAGAACTGAGGAGAGAAGCCGGAAGATTTCTGGCGGAAACCCTCGCTGAGGGCATCAGCGCCGGAATCCGGGAAGCGCACCGCGAAATTACCGCGAGGAGAGAAACCCACGACAACACCGGCAAAGAGACGCCGGGTCTCGACAGATCCGGCCGGACACGCTGAGAACCGAAAAGGAGATTCATGATGGTTAGTACCTTCCTGCGCGCATGGTTCAGATCGCTCCAGGCCGGGGTGTTCTGGATCGTTTGCATAACCGGAGTGATCTTTCTGCTGGTCTGGTCCTGGCACCGCTGGGACCTTCCAGAACGTGAAGTGGTCATTCACATGTCCTCTGTCACTTTCGTCGGCTCCGCTATTTGCTTTATCATCTTCTATCCCATCATTGATGGGCAGAGGGCGGTCCTGAATTCCGACTCCGGCCAACCGATCAGGGACTTCGCGAGAGCGATCGCGGAGGCCCAACAGAAGACCCCATGAGGAGAACCACCACAAACGCTCTGCCGACAGGCGGAGCGTTCTTTTTTTAAAAAA
>DYGD01000010.1:18296-21588 GCA_020724885.1 Candidatus Paceibacter sp.
TCCCCCTCCTTATACTTCTTCGGTTCAATGCCGTTGACAATCAGAACCTGCTCAAATTCATCGCGCTCAATGGTTTCTTTTTCAATCAAACGGTTGGCGATAGCGTCCAGAACTTTTCTATTTTCAGTTAAAATCCGGCGGGCCTGTTCAAGCGCGTCTTTCATAATTTTAGAAACCTCTTCGTCAATTAAAGCGGCGACTTTTTCGGAATATTCTTTTTCGTCCAGGCCTCGGCCAAACATAGACCTGCCCATCTGTCCTTCAAAAGCCATAGCGCCGAGACGCTCTGACATTCCGTATTTAGTGACCATATCGCGCGCCAAAGCGGTTGAGACCTGTAAGTCATTTGAGGAGCCGGTGGTTAAATCGTCAAAGAGCATCGTCTCGGCCGCATAGCCGCCGAGAGAGACAGCGATGTCATCCAAAAATTCTTTTCTGGATTGTAGTCGCCTGTCTTCAAAAGGCAACTTCAAAGTATAGCCGGCCGCCCGACCGCGGGAAATAATTGAAACCTTGTGCACCGGGTCGGCGTAAGGTAAGACGCTCGCCACAAGCGCGTGGCCGGCTTCGTGGAAAGCGGTAATTTCTTTTTCTTTTTTGGAGAGAATGTGGCTTCGGCGTTCTGGACCGAGCATCACTTTTTCTATGGAACGAATCAGGTCGTATTGAGAAATTTTATTCCGGTTCTCGCGCGCCGCTAAAATCGCTCCTTCATTTACCAGCGAATACAAGTCGGCGCCGGAAAAGCCGGGAGTTCGTTCGGCAATCACCCGCAGATCAACATCTTCGGCCAACTTTTTGCCAGTGGCGTGAATTTTCAAAATATCTTCGCGGTCGCCTCTATCGGGCATATCAATCACCACCCGCCGGTCAAAGCGACCGGGACGAACCAAAGCCGGATCCAAAACATCGGGGCGATTAGTTGCCGCCAAAATGATTATTTTTTCATTGGGCTCAAAGCCATCCATTTCCACCAAAATTTGATTTAGGGTCTGCTCTCGCTCGTCGTTGCCACCGCCAACTCCGGTACCGCGGACTCTTCCCACCGCGTCAATTTCATCAATAAAAATTATCGCCGGCGCCGCTTGTTTGGCCAGTTTGAATAAATCTCTGACCCTACTGGCCCCGACGCCGACAAACATTTCCACAAATTCCGAACCAGAAATTGAGAAAAACGCCACACCGGCTTCACCAGCCACTGCCCGGGCTAATAATGTCTTGCCGGTTCCAGAGGGACCCATTAAAAGCACACCCTTGGGAATTCTAGCGCCGATGTCTAAAAATTTCTTTGGGTTGCGCAAAAAATCAACGACTTCTTTTAATTCTTCCTTTGCCTCTTTGGCGCCGGCGACATCTTTAAAGGTCACCCGCTGTTTGCTGTCACTGGGCGAAATCATTCTGGCTTTGGACTGCCCGAAAGAAAAGGCCTGCATACCGGCGCCCCTGACTTGTCGCGCCAGAAACCAAATAATTAAAATAATGAACAAGAGCGGAATCAGAAACGGCGCCAAATTGAGGAGCCAAAATCCCAGACCGGTTTGGTTTTTTACTTCTATGGAAATTTTGGACAAATCGTCAGGAGTAGCGCCATGGAAGACAAGGGTCTCTGTCAAAGAAACACCTTGCTCCTTTTTTGACTCTTTTTTCTCTTCATCCTCGTAAAGGATTTCTAACTTATCTCCCCGAACCACTATTTCTGAAACAGCTCCGGACTTCACGTCTTGCGCCAATTGCGAAATGGCAATGGTCTCGACCTTCCTACTATCTTCAGCAAAAAAGGAGTACAGAGTGATCAAAATAAAGAAAAACAGAAAAGCGGTCAGCATATTGAGCCAGAATCGGTTTTTGTCATTTCTTTTGCCACCAAGCGGTTTCCTCACCAGAAAAACCTTCTTTTTATCCTGGCTCTTTTTTTGTTTCTTTTGTTCAGTCATTTATATATTTTTAGATTTAAAGACATTGACTAGTATATTCTATTTGAAGTTGATAGACAAATTTATTGAAAGCACAAAATTCCCCACGGTAAACCGTGGGGAATTTTGTGCTAGTATTTAAAAATGGTTTTGCTAAGAAACAAAAAAGTCGGATTTGATTACGAGCTGTCCGACAAGATAGAAGCCGGTATTGAACTTTTTGGCTTTGAAGTCAAATCGCTTAGAGAAAAAAGGGGTAAGCTGGAGGGAGGATACGCCATTATTAGAGGCGGGGAGCCCTTCGTTTTGAATATTGATATCCCGCCGTATCAGCCCGGCAACACGCCCAAAGATTATGATTCGCAAAGGCCCCGACGCCTGCTTTTGACCAGAAAAGAAATATCAAAACTAGCCGGCTTAGAGCAAGATAAGGGCTTGACAATTGTGCCAATTTCAGTTTATACTAAGAATGGCAAGTTGAAACTTGAATTGGCAATAGCGCGCGGTAAGAAAAAGCACGACAAACGTCAAGTTATAAAGAAAAGGGATACGGAGAGGGATGTCCGACGCGAGCTCAAAGATCTTTGAAAATTTAACTAACTCGCATGGCTTATTTTGTTTACATAATGTACAGCGAGAAAGATGAGGGATTATATACTGGCTGTACCAATAATTTAGATAGCAGAGTAAAGAGACATAAAGCTGGATATGTAGCAGCCACAAAAGCAAGACGTCCTTTAGTCCTGATATACAAAGAGAAATTCAGCAGAAAATCTGATGCTTTCAAAAGAGAGAGATTTCTTAAGACAAAGTGGGGAAACACCTTTAAGCAAAGAGTTAAAAAATATTATTTGAACAAAATAAGCCATACGAGGAAAAAGTGAATTTTAGGGCTAAAGCACATTTTTGCTTTGCAAAAATTGCTTGCCCAAGCATTTTTCGCCGGAGGCGAAAAAGTGCTTTAGGGGGTGATCGGTCTAGACAAAAGGCCCATTGCCTTGATGCCGAGCAGAGCTCCAAGAACTCTCAAAAAGCTTGGAAACTTCTAAGTGCAAACAACTTAGTTGCCAAAGCAAAATCGGTTGTTTCTCCGTATTTCGGAGCCAATCAATTTGCTTTCGCTTACGCCTAATAAAACTGGTCTAAGCGATGTTTCTTCTTCCGACTTCCGATAAGAAGAAAGAAACATAATATTCTCGGGATAGGACATTTTACCGCCTCGCTAAATGTCCGAAAAGTTTGAGGATCGACGTTAGAATGTTTTGTTTGTTTTAAAGCTCTAGCGTTTAAATCCGCGCAAGCGGAAAAGGCAAACTACGCTCGGTAGAAGTCCAGTCAATAACCTTTTGCACGCGAGTTCGATTCTCGCCATCTCCACC
>DYGD01000011.1 GCA_020724885.1 Candidatus Paceibacter sp.
TGTTGTTCAGGAATTTTTGATAAAGTCGGTTCGAGCGGTATCATAAAGATACTCCGAAATAGTTTGTGGTCGGTAGTTTTTAGTTTATAGTAGAAACACCGCCACCCTAGCTCAGTTGGTAGAGCACGTCTTTCGTAAAGACGGGGTCCCGAGTTCGATCCTCGGGGGTGGCTCTACAATAAAATCGCCGGCCATTAAAGAGTCGGCGATTTTATTGTAGTTCGTCTTCGAATACCCCGCGCTTTAGCGCGGGGATGAGAAGGCGAGTTGTGTATAGATGTCGGCGGAGCCGACACTTCTGCAACAAAGTTTACCCTGATGCCCCGTCCTATCCCCGCAGCAAGCTGCGGGGATAGGACGGGGCTAAACTTTATTTTCTTCGCTCGTCGTAGTATGAAAGCCACTGGAAAAAAATCCAGTGGCTTTCAACTATGCGCGACCGACCGGACTTGAACCGGCAACCTCCCGCGTGCACTAATCCAATTTTTTCAAAAAGGCGTGGACTATATCTTCGCCATAAACTTTCGCTCTTAGGCGCTCCGGTATCTAGTCTCTACGGCGCCCTCGATAAAAATCAAGGTTCCCTCGGTGTTCGCATATTCACAAATTTTAGTGAACTTAGCCTTCACCGATATCCCGGAGAGTTTCAATCTGCCTTTCAGCCAGAAAGCTGCACGTCTACAGGCGGGTGCTCTAACCAAGTTGAGCTACGATCGCATTTTTTCACCGTATAGGGTATAAATTGCCCTATTGAAGATCTTGTATTTTCTTTTCAAATACAGATCTTGAAAACCATTATTATACATAAGTTTGCATAAAGCAAGACTATCGCTATGACTAAATACTAATTCCCAACCTCTGTTTTTTGCCGTAATAAAGCCGCCTTTTATGTAAGTAGATAACAACTTATGAAGAGAGAAAAGAAAGTTATGAGAACCAGCAGTAAATCTTGTAGCAAAAATCCATTTTTTATTTTTTCTATCTTTAACTTTATGCTTTCTGAAATAAACGCAACCATCGCCGTCAAAATATCCTCTAACAAAATCTCCAATAGATTTTTTAGGAATCTTTGGCAGTTTTATATTTTTAGATTTATTCGGTGTAAATCCAAGATACGATAAATCGCTAAACATCTCCTTGCTACCAATCTATAATCTATATCCCAACTTAAGTCTATTATTTCTTGCGTACCTTCTGTCCCTAACCGATATCTTGTGATTAGAACCTAATGTCTTTCTAATCTTTAACAAAATTTCTTTGTCAGTAATATCAAATTCTATAAAATGCGCTCCTCTTTTATTCTTAATCATTGTTCCGTCAGCTGCAAAGAAACCGAGTACGTAAGCCATTTCAGGCGTCCATTTTTTAAAGAAATTTTTATTTACTTTTTTGTATACTGGCACATCAGTATTATATCACATGACATGACATTACTATTGCCAATATTTGGTTTTAGTAATCACCTTATGTCGGGGGTGGGAGTTGAACCCACGACCTGAGGCTTACTTGCCCCCACACCAATTATTTTCTATCTGATGCCGATGGGTGGAGTCGAACCACCTTCTAGGGTTTATGAGTCCCTCGTTCTAACCGTTGAACTACACCGGCTTTATAAATTGGTGTGGGGGTGAAAGTCCTCCGCTCTAACCAACTGAGCTACCCCGACAGTTGTTATTAGAAATTATCCATAAAAGACGTTTGTTTGCAAACAAAAACCCCGACAAAGCGGGATTTTAGTTCGCAGTTTCTCTTGTTGCGGGGCCGGGAATTGCACCCGGGCCTGGAGGTTATGAGCCTCCCGAGATTCTACTTCTCCACCCCGCGACCTACTTATCTCAAAATCTTAACAGAAAAAAAACAAAAATCAAATATATCGAAACTCCTTAAACACATCATGGAATAAGCCGATCACTCGCCGCGCCTCTCCTTGAGTTATGTAAAACTTTGTGCCTTCGTGGGCAACAGAATTTCTGATCTTATGCGCCTCCCAGGCCTTATCCAGGGTACTGAAATCACTGCGTTCTATGGACTTCAATTTTTCACCAAGACCTTCACCCTGATAACCCATTTTATCAACCATTTCTTCAAGCATAATATCCGCTTCTAATATCGCCAGTTTCCAGTCGCCCGGATTCAATGACTCCAAGTAGCCAAGAATTTTATGCCATCTTTCATTCACCCGTTCCGGGGACAACCCAATATCTCCAAAATCGCTTTTACGAGAATTAAATTTCAACTTTAATTCTTTTTTCAATTTACCCAATTTAAAAAGGCAGTACCAAATCCCAAAAAGAAAAACAAATGACACCACGATTGAAATCGGGATTGCCACATATAAAAACTTCGTGAAATAAGATTGGACATTCTCCAAAAAAGAACCGTCGGCTCGGGAAAAAGCAACCACCCTCTCCAACAAAAAACCTCCAATCAAAGTCAAGAAGCCCAAGATCAAAATAATCTCAATCGGGTCAGAATCGCTGGAAGTTGGACTCTTTTTGGGTTTAAAATCTGCCATATAAAAAAATATTTTTGTTTACTCGTCCAAAAATTTCCGGCTGGCGGAAAAAAGAACATCTTCTCTAAAAGCCGGAGCGATAAATTGCAAACCTAACGGTAAATTATTTTTGGAGAAGCCGCTAGGAATTGAAATGGCGGGAATCCCGGCAACATTTGCCGGCGCCGTCAACAAATCAGACATATACAT
Source organism: Candidatus Paceibacter sp. (assembly GCA_020724885.1). Classification (GTDB taxonomy): domain Bacteria; phylum Patescibacteriota; class Minisyncoccia; order Phycocordibacterales; family BOKC01; genus BOKC01. Next base: position 2,705 of record DYGD01000011.1, read on the forward strand.
AGCGAGCGGGTCGTTGGCCTTTTCGCCGAGTTTGAAGGCCTCTGTTGGAGTTGTTGGCGTGGCAACCAAATGCACCCCGCTTTCAAAGACCTTTTCAAAATCGGCAATAATCAAATTTCTCATCAAGTTAGCTTTGTTGTAAAAGGCGTCATAGTAACCGGTAGACAAGACATAAGTCCCCAGAATAATCCGTCGGCGTGGTTCCCTGCCAAAGCCAGACGATCTGGTTTTGACATACTCATCAATCAAGTCATCGCCAGTTTTATGAAAGCCGTATCGGACGCCGTCAAACCTAGCCAAATTTGAAGATACCTCGGCCGGCATTATTATATAATACACCGCCAAAGAATGAGCGGCATTCGGCAAAGATATGTCTCTAATTTCAAAACCAAGATCTGTGAGCTTTTCAACAGATTTTTCAAAATTTTCAATTACTTCTTGATTTATTCCGGGGTTGGAGAGCAAGTCCCTCGGAATTCCGACCACTAATTTTTTAGGCAAAACCAAACCGCCCGGCTCGCTTAAAGTCGTCGCATCAAAAGAATCTTCGCCTTTTATGGCATTGAAGACAATTTCCAAATCAGCGACGGACTTGGCAAATGGGCCAATTTGGTCAAGCGAAGAACCTAAAGCGATCAGGCCATACCGAGAAATCCGCCCGTATGTCGGCTTCAATCCCAAAAGCCCGCAAAAAGCAGCCGGCTGGCGGACAGAGCCGCCGGTTTCAGACCCCAAAGAAGCCAATGCTCCACCCATTGAGACCGCCACCGCCGAGCCACCGGAAGAGCCACCCGGGACTCGCTCCGGATCAATCGGATTTTTAGACGGCCCGTAGGCGGAGTTTTCCGTGGAAGACCCCATAGCAAATTCGTCCATATTGCTTCGGCCAATAAAAATGCTTTGGTGTTTTTTTAATTTCGCAATTGCAGTCGCATCATAAACCGCCCGATAATTTTCCAAAATTTTCGAACCGGCCGAAGCAATTTTGCCCTTAATCAAAATGTTATCTTTTATCGCCAAAGGAATTCCTGTTAATTCGGTCGCGCCACCTTCGTTAAAAAGTTTTTGCGCCTTTTTGACCTCTTCCTTCCAATCGCCAAAAACCTCCAAAAAGGCATTGAGCTTTGGGTTTTTGTCTTCAATATTTTTAAAGCAAGCTCCCACAAGCTCTTCAACGGAAAAATCGCCATTTGAGAGATGGCGGTGAGCAGAAGTTATAGTAAGTTTTTCAAGATTTATAGACACGATCTTAATTTTCAATGTTTTAATTTTCAATTGATAATTGGAGTTTGATTGATAATTGATAATTTCACTTCGGGTTATAAAATCTTTTTAACCCGAAAGTGTCTCCCTTCTTTTTGTGGCGCTTGATTCAAAATTTCTTCAGAAAATTCTCCGCCCGGATGCGGGTTTTCGTCTGTTCTCATTCGGTTTTTCATCAAGCCGTAAACGCCCTGTGGCTGTTCAGAAATGTCGCCAACCGCCACTTCCTGAATCTGTCTGACATAATCTAAAACCGACTCAATATCTTTCCTGAAAGAATCAATTTCGGAATCCGGCAATTCAACTCTTGCTAGACCGGCCAATTTTTTTAATTCATCTTTAGAAACCATAATTCTATTTTATTCTTTTATTTGCAGCCATTGGTAGATTCTCGCTATTACTTTAGCATATTTATAAATTCCTTCTCATCTATAATCCTAACCCCCAATTCTTGCGCCTGGTCGTATTTTGAACCCGGCTCCAAACCGGCCACCACAAAATCGGTTTGGCTTGAAACCGAACTTGAGACATTCCCGCCGAATTTCCGGATTTTTTCTTTGGCTTCCTCGCGCGACATCGTTTCCAAGGTGCCGGTCAAAACGAAGGTTTTACCAGAAATTTTACTTTCTTTCCTCTCCGGCGGGGTTTCCTTTTCAATTTCAACAAACCGCAAAAGATCATCAACAGTTTTTTGATTTTGTTTTTCCTTAAACCAAGAAACAATCGATTCGGCGACTTTCGGCCCGACGCCTTCTATGGCGTCAAAATCCTCAAAAGACGCGCTTCTTATTTTTTTTATCGTTCCAAATCTTTTTGCCAATTCAATCGCCATTTCTTCGCCAACCAAAGGAATTGAAAGAGAAACTAAAAATTTGGCCAAGTTTATTTTTTTAGATTTATCAATTGACGCCAAAAGATTATCGGCCGACTTTTCGGCAAATCTTTCCAAATTCAAAATATCGCCTTTTTTGAGAGTAAAAATATCAGCGTAATGGATAATGAGTTTGGCATCCAAAAGTTGGTCAATGACCTTCGGTCCCAAACCGTCAACATCAAAACATTTTTTTGAAACAAAATGATAAAACTTTCTTTTTTGTTGGGCGAAAGAATCCTTGGCAACACAGCGCCATGCCGCCTGCCCGGGAATCCGCTCAATGGAACCGTCACCGCCACATTCCGGAACTTTCTTTGGCCAGATGAACGGTTTTTCTTTGCCCGTCCGCATATCTTTTACGACTTCTACGATGTCTGGGATGACATCTCCGGATTTTTGAAGAATCACCGTATCACCGATTCTGACATCAAGCCGTTTTATTTCATCTTCATTATGAAGCGTCGCTCGGGAAACCGTAGAGCCGGCGACAGCAACCGGCCTTAAATGAGCAACCGGAGTTAAAACGCCTGTTCGGCCGATTTGGAGGACTATATCTATAACGACAGTCGTTACCTGCTCGGCCGGAAATTTAAAAGCAATGGCAAACCTCGGCGCTTTACCCGTATAGCCGATCGCCTCCTGATATTTTTTCTCATTAACCTTAACGACAATACCGTCAATCAAGTAGTCCTCTTTTTTCCCTTTTTCCAACCATTCTCTCCAAAAAGCTACAACTTCTTTGATATTTCCGCAAAATTTGAAATTTTTATTGACCTTGAAACCCAGTTTTTCTAAAAGTTTTAATTCTTCAAATTGTGTCTCGGGAATACCTGCGCTGGAAAAAGACAAATCATAAATATACACATCAAGCTCCCGCTCGGCGGCAACTTTCGGGTCAAGCTGGCGAATTGAACCGGCGGCGGCATTTCTAGGATTGGCAAACGGTGATTCCCCTTTTTTTTGCCGTGATTGGTTCAATTTTTTAAGTCCGGTCTTACTCATCCAAACTTCGCCTTCAACTAAAACATCAATCTCGTCCAGAAGCTTGATCGGAACAGATTGTATCGTTTTGATGTTGTGAGTTACATCCTCGCCGACTTTGCCGTCCCCTCTCGTTGCCGCGGTTTTTAAAATCCCTTTCTCATAGTCCAAAACAACTTTTAGACCGTCTATTTTAAGCTCCGCGGTATAAGTCGGATTATGCCCATCTCCGAGCGAATCCCTTAAAAATTTTTTGACTCGTTTATCAAACTCAAAAATTTCTTCTTCTGAAAAGGCGTCATTAAAAGACCATTGTGGCACTTTGTGAGCAATTTTTTTAAAACCCTTTAGAGCTTCGCCGGCTACTCTTTGCGACGGCGAATCGGGAGTAATGAGCTCGGGGTATTTTTGTTCAATTTCCGAGAGTTCATGTTTGAGAGAATCCAGCGCCGCCGGGGTTATCTCTTCTTTGTCTAAGACATGATACAGATAGCGATGGTGGTCTATTGTCTCTTTAAGTTTCTTGAGACGATCTTTGATTTCTCTTGGAATTCTTGAAGACATAAATTAGTCATCGTTTTACTTTTTACTATTTACTTTTTGCTCTCTAATACATTACCCTTATCGCTCTTTCTAAAATTCTCGGGCTATCAAGATCGCAGACATTATAACCGCGGGACACTAAAGTGGTATCAACTGTTGTGTTTTCTTCTTCAACTTTAACAACTTTGGTAATGGATATTTTAAAACAACCATCACCTACCCCCAGAGGGAAAAAGCCGAGGTCAGGGTGCGTCCATACCGTTTCGTCACCACCGATAGTTCCAAGCATATTAAAACTAACATTGTTATAATTGCATTCAATAGAGCGTTGGCTGAATTCTGGTCTGAAAGCGCTGTGTTTCAAATCCCAAAACAGCGCGCATTCTATGCCGGAATTGGCGGCGTAAAAAGCCAATTGCGAATCACGGCCGGTCTGCGCCAAAAGCACCTCCCGCAAAGCGATATTGGAAATTGCGAAGCTGAAAAGGGTAGCAACCGAAGCCACCAAAACTGCGATAAAAAGTGAAACACCTTTTTGTCTTTTTGTTTTCTCGGCCATTTTTGATTTTAATCTTGTGGTTCCAAAACACTAAACGGGTGCCAGTTAAAAATGTGCTCTTTCACTACTAAATCAATTTCTCGCGACCCGCGCGTCCAAGAAACCGTAACGGTTATCTCCGCTTCGTTCGGGCTAATTTCTTTCATATTTATTTTTCGGGAAAAATTTGATTCTTCATAATTCTGTTGCTGCGTAGTACCACACCCCGTACCCGATGGGCAGTGTACCAGCAAACCACGGCGACTATCGTTGTGCAACCTCTTGAAAAGGCCGCAAAGACCTTCGTCAATGTCTTCACAGCTTTTAAAGGTTTGCGGGATCCAGATGTCGATCCCGCAGTCATCACTCTCCCCACAGGGCCCGCCATAAGATATATCTTGGCCGTCATTCCAATCAGCAATACCCTGAAGCCAGCGGTTTCCCGACAATACGTTCACGTCCCGACGATTTTTTATAAGCTCAATGGCTTCCTGCGCCAAAAAGAAAGCGGCGATACGATCGCGGGCGTAAAAACTGGCCTGCAAGCTGTTTTGCGCCACCGTCATCGCCGCCGCCACTGCCATGGCCAAAATAAAAATCGCCACAAGGGTTTCCACCAGAGAAAACCCGCTATTAAATTTTGTCTTTCTTTTGGTCATCAGTTATATACACACGAAGCATCTATTTTAGGCACTCGTTGGGAGACAGTCGTCTGGATTGAAAACTCTGACTTCTCTTCCTCTCGGACACCGGCCACCCCCTCTATCAAAATTACCGCGCGTGGTTGTTTTTTACATTCGTCTGTCGGTGAAAAAGTGGCGCCAGATACAAAAAATTTCATATTGGTTATTTCAACTTCAGGAGCGGTAATTCTCTGCCAATCTTCTTCTTCGGGGGAGTCATTACCGTCACAATCTTCTTCCGAAACAAACCTTTGGATTGATTTTGAGCCCTCATTAAATCTATAAAACACCTGCTTTTCTTCGCTTGAACAAAAGGTGATTGAGGTATTTCCAACAATACAATCCAACGGAATAAAACCATCCGTCCCGGTCTCAAAAGGACACCGATAATCCGTTCCGACCACAATTTCCCGCGCCATACTCTCCACCGCAAAATTCAAATTAGTCATTACCAATTTCAGCGCCTGCCCTTTTTTGTTCAACCCATACATTGCCAAGACCGTGCCCATGCCGATTGTCATCACCGCCAAAAATATTCCCAAAGCCACGACCAACTCAAGCAAAATCAGGCCGTCCGAAAATTTTTTATCATTTTTTAAATCGCGCAAAAACATAATTAGAAAATAGATTTAAACTCAAAAACTAGGACCGCCACCGACACCGCCAGATACACAGCCCTCGCCATTTTGAACTGAAATCTGCCCGGTCGGCAAAACGTGAACACTTTTTTTCTTGCCCAGAGGCGACTCCAGGCAAACCACTGCCTCTCTCTTACTGTCATCACACTCTTCATCACCACACAATTGACCGCCGTTGTTTAAAAATTTAATAGTCGCATCCGGCTTCGGCCTCAAAAAAGTTATACTTACCCCTTTGGGCGGACTTGACGGGGCGGTGGGGTGAGGTCGACGACACCTAAAATCACCGTTATTATCTTTCCAACAAATATGACTTATCCTATTGCCGCGCCCAATGTCTATCTGATTTAAACATTCTTCACTACCAGCGCAATAATCAAACCCTCCGTTATATAGACCATCAGGATCTCCTAGGCCACCGTCATTCAAATCAACAAAACGGATAAATGCCGAGCTATTTCCACCATTACCTATAAAAAAATAAACTCCGAAAGCGTTCTGGAATTGCTCCGTCGGACCCGGCCGAACGGCAATCCCCTCCACCTGCGATTCTCTAATGTGCAAAGCAATATCAAAAGCCAAGTTGGTAATTTCCAAGTTGTCAGTAAAAGCGCGGTGATTATAGACCACCACGGCAGTGATAGTCATAATGATAAAAATTGAGACCAAAAGCTCCACCAAGGTTATACCGGCAACAAGTTTGTTTCTTTTTATCTTCATCAAATTTTGAGATTTCTATAGAAAACTTAGAAAATCAATTCAAAGACCAGTTTCAAGCCGATAAAATCCCACTCCAGAAAAAAAGCAACGGCTACGCCAAGAACCAAAAACGGCCCAAAGGGGATTTCACTCTTAATTGTAAGCCCTTTGAGGCCCAAAAACAACGCGCCTTTTTGCGGCAATGTTGATAGAAAATTTTTTAATATTAGCAAAAAAATGGCAACCGTCCCGCCAATCCAAAAAGCCCAAAGAGTGGCGTAAATTCCGCCGATTAGCCCTAAAAACCAGCCGATACCAAGGGCTAATTTTACGTCGCCAAAACCCATCGCCCGCCCCTTGGATAAAAACCAAATTAGAAAGAAAAATAGCGCGATTATCGGACCGGCAACAACATAAAACATGAAACTTGAAATATGAAATATGAAAATCCCCAAAAAAGAAAGACCGATGAAAGCAAAGACCCACGGATCGGGGATGATTTTGTGGTGGAAGTCGTAAATAGCAATCGCGATTAGAATTGAAAAAATTGTCCAAAAATACAAGAGGTTAAAAATTAAAGAAATTGAAAATTCATTGAAAATTGAAAATTGAAAATTGAAAATTAGTAAAAACACCAACCCCGTTAGTGTCTCTATTAGAGGATATTGAAAAGAGATTCTGGCGCGACAAGAAACACATCTACCTCTTTGCCAAAGAAAACTAAAAATCGGGATAAGTTCCGACGAGGTGAGAGTTTTTTTGCATTGCGGGCAATGAGAGCGTTTAGTGACAATTGACAGATTCGTCCCCCAGCGCAAACTCAAAACATTCAAAAAACTGCCAATCAGTGTCCCTAAAATAAAAACTGAAAGGTAAATTATAAGCATTGTTATTGTCATATCTCCTCGCTACTAATTTTAACAAAACTTTAACAATTACCAACCCTATCTTAAAATTCCCCTATTTTGTCCGATCGGGAAAATTAGTGGAATTTTGAATTACTTTCAAGTATAATGTAAGATATGAAAAGGATTTTGAAAACAAAAGAAGACAGGAGAACAACAACTGAACGGATTCTTGATTGCCTACAGGATGGCACAGAAACGAGTTTTGAAATATTCCGCATCTGCTTTCCCTTCCCCTTAAGTACTTACGAAGTTGTCAGGCAGATCATAGCAGGCAAGAGACCCGAGTATTTTGACCAAAGGTGGTCAGAGATATACCGAGACAAAAAACGTTTTCAGCGATTAATGTCAAAGCTAAAAAACGATGGTTTGATTGAAAAGACCGCGCAGGGAGATCGTGTTTTATGGCAAATTACTCAAAAAGGAATAAGAAAAAAAGAAAGGGCGAAATTTAACCTTTCCAACCTGTCTTATTATCTGCAACAAACAGGAAAGAAGAAAACCAAGTCCATAATCATTGCGAGCTATGATATTCCGGAATCACTACAGCGGGAAAGAAAGTGGTTACGAGAGGTCTTCAAGCTCCTTGATTTTGAGATGGTTCATAAAAGCGTCTGGGTCGGTCAGACCATAATACCGGAATTTATTTTGAAAGAATTTTCCAGACGAAAAATTCTTAACCATATTCAAATATTTGAAATTTCTAAGAGAGGAACTTTGGAAGAATTGATCTTAAAAAACTGAAAAAATAAACAAACTCCCAAAAATTGACTTCATCCAAATTCCCCTAATTTTCCCGATCGGGAAAATTAGGGGAATTTGGATGTGGAGTGTGGAATTAGTTTTTTGGGTTTAGTTATTTTCGCAGGTGGCGGGGTCGGAATCACCGCCGGAAGCCGTTCCTAGGCCACCGGCGCCAATATCATTTACACACCAGCTTGTACTGGAATTACTAGCCAATGGAACGGAAACAGCCCAACTTGAACCATTCGGACCAACAGCGCACACTGCTTCCTCGCCACTACTTGATTCGGCCGATGCGATAGCATTTCTTATGTTTAAAATATCTTCAAAGGGCTGACCTGTGGCTTCACAAACCCCTTCCGAGGCTTCAGCCGGAACGCCATAACTATTACTTCCCAAATAATAGAGTTCAATTTCGGATCTGATGGTGTTTAAATTGGCTTTTATCGCTCCGTCTCTTCCTTTGGTTCTGGCAGTGTTTAGAGATGCCAAGACAACGGAAGATAAAATACCGATAATAGCGATAACAACCAAAAGTTCAATTAAGGTAAAACCGAAAGTATTTTTGGGTGCTTGGGCAAAGTCTTTTTTCATTAGTTAAATTATAAACGGAACATTCATAAAACCAAAACACCGCTGTTAGGCGGTGTTTTGGTTTTTTTGTATTTAGGTTAGTTAACTATATTAATTAACATCCCAAGAAATCAACGACTCCCGATAAGTTAATGATGGCCCCTGTACAACCGCCGGTTTCGTTTGCCGTAGGAACCGCTTCTCCCGTAAAATCAGCGGGGCAATTATTACTGAGAGCTGTTGTACCGTCGGAAGCTGTTCCGGTTAATGCTATAGAAGAAATGGTTGGGGCCGCTGTAGCAACATTAGCAGCGGCAGTAGCCATAGCTGCTGTACCTTCTTCACACCCGATAACGAGAGCGGGGATGGCTCCTCTAACTTCTGACTTAAACGCAGCTTCTCTAGCTCTAGTCCTCGCCGTGTTAAGCGAAGCCAAGACGACAGAAGACAAAATGCCGATGATGGCGATAACAACCAAAAGTTCAATCAAGGTAAAACCTTTCTCGCTTTTTCTAGAAAAATACATAATTTTAGATTTAATTTTAAATTGCTCGCGCGAACAATTTTTTGATTCTTAATAATGTTTATAATGCCGGGCTTTTATTTTCGACCAAATCCCAGCAGTTTTGTCTTAACGACAAGCTAAATTATAGCAAAGAGGCGGGGGGCTACAAGAGGGGTGTGGATAAGTTTAAGTTAACCTGTACTACCTATACAACAAAATCAGCGAATAAATCCCTCCCCTCCGACTTGAGTCGGAGGGACTCCCTTTAAGAAAGGGAGAATAAATCCCCCACCCTTCGGGCACCCCCTTTTATAAAGGGGGAATAAAAGCTGATGAATTTGAGCGGTTGTCGGTTGTAGAGGTTGTTGGTTTCCTAAAACGCTCCGGCGATGTTGTAGATTGGCATTAGGACCGCGGCCAAGAGAAATCCGACTCCAAGGCCCAAGACGACAATGATTGCCGGCTGGATCATATCGGTCAGAGTATCCACTGCGGTAATGACTTCGCGCTGGTAGAATTTCGCCAAAGTATCAAGAATGTGGGCAAGCTCGCCGGTCTCTTCGCCGACTTTTATCATCTGGGTCATAATGCTCGGCACTTCCGAGTACTCCGCCAAAGCGGAGGAGAGTGGTTTGCCACCCTTCACTCTTTGCGCCGCGTCTTGGAGAATTTCTTTGAAAATTTCGTTATCAACAACTTCGGCGGTTGACTCTATGGCCTGAATCATTGAGACGCCACTTGAAGTCATCGTGTTCATGTTGTCGGCGATTCTGGTCAAATAGAGCTTCTGATACAGGTTTCTGACATACGGGAGACCGAGCTTCAGGTTGTCCAAAGTCAGCCGGCCACTTTTTGTCCGGAAATATTTGAAAGAAAAAAAAGTAAAAATAACCAGTGCCACCAAAAGGTAAATTCCGTAATTCACGAGAAAATCGCTCATTGCCAAAACTGCCCGAGTGTAAATCGGCAAATCAACGCCGGTTTCCAAAAGAATCGGGGTGATCCTCGGAATAACCACCGTAAACAAAAGAATCATTACGCCGATGAAAGCCAGAATGACAAAAGTCGGATAAATCAGGGCATGCTTGGCTTTAGTGGTGACGGCATAGGTTCGGTCCAAATAATCAGCCATATAAACAAAGACCTGGCTTAGCTTTCCCGACTCCTCGCCGACCTTAACCATACTGACATAAAAATCAGAGAAAATGTGAGGGTGTTTTTCCAAAGCGGCGGAGATTGAGCTTCCCTCTTGCAAGTCGTCGGCAATCTGGCTCAAAGCCGTCTTCAAGACCGGATGCTCGGACTCGGAAGAAAGCAGGCGAAAAACCCGCAAAGCTGAAACTTGGGCTTCAAAAAGGGTTGCCATCTGGCGAGTGACAATAACGATGTCTTTTGAAGCTACCCTGTTTAAGAAAGGAATTTTTCTTAAAATTGACGGCTTTTCAACCGGCTCAACCGACGACACAACAAGCCCTCTGTTTTGAAGCGAGCTGATAGCGATGTCTTGGTTGAGGGCATCTATAATCCCCTCTTTTTCGACCCCGTTATTATCTATGGCGTGATATTTAAACAACATACCTATACAACCTATACAACATTAATTATTATTGATTGTTTTGATTTTCCTTTTAAAACCGCCGAGTTGGTCACAGATTCCGGAAACTTCCTGCTGGATAAATTCAAAATCTTTAAGGAAAATAATTCTTGAGCATCTTGGTATACTTGCCATTCCAGAAAGCGAAACTTTTTGATTGCCATTTCTGTTGTTGGTTGTAGAGGTTGTAGAGGTTGTTGGTTTTACAGAAGTTTTTCCAAACTCTTAACGTCGTTTGAGTAACGGAAAGCGTTTTCGGCGGTTATCTGTCCCTGCCTCACCAACTCCACCAATGAACGATTTAAGCTTATCATACCTTCACCAAGACCGGTTTCAATTATTGTTGAAATTTCATAAACCCGATTTTCGCGAATGACATTTGAAACAGCCGTGTTGTTTATCAAAAGCTCATAGGCCGGAACCAGACCGCCGGAAACTCTGGGTATCAATCTTTGAGAAAAAATTCCAGTCAAACTGCCGGCCAACTGTAAGCGAATCTGGTTTTGCTGGGCGGCGGGAAAAGCGTCAATAATTCTCTCCACCGTCTGGGCGGCATCGTTGGTGTGAAGAGTTGAAAGGATGTAATGGCCGGTCTCGGCGGCGGTGACGGCGGTGGCTATCGTCTCGGTCTCCCGCATCTCGCCGACCATCACCACATTAACATCCTGCCTAAAGACGTTCTTTAGAGCGCTATAAAAATCCGGGCTGTCAGTCCTGATTTCCCGCTGGTCAATAATGGACTTTTTTTCTTTGAAAACATATTCAACCGGATCTTCAATGGTAATAATGTGTTCGGCCCTTCTTTGGTTTATGAGCTCAATCATGGCCGCAAGAGTGGTGCTCTTGCCCTGACCGACCGGACCAACAACCAGAAAGAAACCCTGTTTTTTCTCGGTAAAATTTTCCAAAATCGGCGGCAAATTCAACTCTTCAAAAGTCCGGATTTTCTCCGGAATATATCTCAAAGCAATGCCGATCATTCCTTGTTGAAAATAAGCATTGCCTCTGAACCTCTCCCGATTGACATGGCTATACGCAAAGTCAACATTTTTTAAACCAAGAAAACGTTTTTTATTTTCGGTAGTTAAAAGTTCGTCTATCATCCCGTAGATATATTCTCGGGTAGCGGGGGCTTTGCTGGCAATCGGAATCAGAGAACCGCTAGTCCTGATAATCGGCCGGCGACCTTCGCCGAGATGAAGATCAGAACCACCCTCTTTTAAAACGATACCAACCAACTCATCCAGTTCTTGTTTGTGATTCATATTTTAGTTTGATTTTAATAATTTTTGCCTGATCCGGAATTGAAATGAATGCTTAAATTATTATAACAAAATTTTATGAGGTTTTTTGGTGTCTTGACTCGGCTATCTTCAAAACTTCCACAGCAACCTCGGAAGGTATCAGGGCGGCTTTAACAATGTAACCGTCTATGCCGTAACTACGGGCCATTTCTATATCTTGTGACGCGCCTTGGTTAGTAAGCATTATGATAGAGGCGTTTTCGGCCAATTTCTCTTCGCGAATAATCCTCAAAACCTCTATACCATCCGGCGGGGGCATAACCACATCAATCAACACAACGTCAGGATTATATCCCTCTCGCATCTTTGTCAGCGCTTCTTCGCTACTTAAAAAAGACGCGACTTCATGGCCATAAGCTTGAAACTTCTTCTCATACATATTGAGAAGGAGCCGGTCGTCATCCAACAATAATATTTTATAGGTTTTTTTATCAGGCATAATTAATCAATTTTTAGTTTATAGTCGGTAGTTTATAGATTACTCAAAATTTGTAAAGCATCTTTAATTTAAAATAATCAAAAAGTGAATTTGTATTTTAACAGAACTATAAACAATCAGCCACAAAAACTTACAGCCCAGAAATCTCTTCAAAAGGAATAAGTCGCTTGAAAGCTTTCAGGATAGCGTCTTCTTTCATCCTGATCATCCCCTTGGATCGCAACATTTTGTCTATCTCCAATTCTGAAAATTCTTTCAAAATGGCATCTTCAACATCCTTGTCCATTTCAAACATCTCGGTTGCGGCAATTCGGCCCCTCGTGCCCGACGGGCAATCGGGCCCAGATGAGAGCCGGTAAACTTCTTTTCCTATTGGTAATTTATTTCTGAATTCCTCCGGTAAATCACCAAATTGCTTGTCTATCATCATTTTTATTGAGCCCTCCACCGGAGTCGGAGTGCCGGCTCCCGGACAAAGCAAACTCACCAATCTCTGGGCCATCGCCAAAATCAAAGTCGGAGCAATAAGATATGGATCAACTTTCATATCAATCAAGCGAGGAATAACACCGGCGGCGTTGTTGGTGTGAATCGTTGCCAAGACCAAGTGGCCGGTCAGGGCGGCCTGAATAGCCAGACCGGCGGTTTCGGAATCTCTGATCTCACCAACCATTATGATATCCGGATCCTGCCTTAAAGTCGTCCGCAGACCATTTGCGAAAGTGTAGCCGATGTCAGAACGAATTTGGGACTGATTTACTCCTTCAATATTGTACTCAATCGGATCCTCCAGCGAGAGGACATTGTTTTTTTCCCGATCAAATTCGTTGAGGATTGAATAAAGAGTGGTCGTCTTACCGCTACCGGTCGGACCAGAAATCAAAATTAAGCCATAAGGTTTCTTTATCGCCCTCCTGACCATTGCCAAACTTTCATCCGAAAAGCCGAGCTCTTCCAGCTTTTTCAGTCCTTTTCCAGAATCTAAAATTCTCATCACCACCTTTTCGCCGTGGTAGGTCGGGAATGTTGAAACGCGGAAATCTATCTTTCGGCCGTCAATTTTAGCGCTAAAGCGGCCGTCTTGTGGTTTCCTTTTCTCGTCTAACTTCATATTTGAAAGAAGTTTTATTCTAGCCACAATCGCTGAATGCACTTTTGCCGGCAAAACTAAGCTGGTATTCAAAACGCCGTCCACCCGGAAACGAACTCGAATATTATCTAACATCCTCTCAATGTGGACGTCCGAAGCGTTTCCTTCCGCGGCATAACGCAAAATTGTCGCCACTATTTTAGTAATCGGCGCCGTCTCAATTATTTTTGTCTCCTCTGCCGTCGCAGTGTCTTTCTTGGCTCCTCTTTCTTTTATTGAATCTTCTTCTTCGTGGCTAAAAGAAACCCCACTAACACCTTCTGAAGCGCTTTCAAGTTGGGAGAGAGCTTTGGTCACCTCTTCAGAGAGACCTCGATACATTGAGATGACTTTTTCAAAATCTTCTTCCGAAATCAGAAAAAGCTTGAACGGCAACTTGGTCTTTGCAGAAATAAAATTGAGGGCGTCTCTGGCCTCAATGTTGTCCGGATCCACTATGCCAATCTCCAAGACACTATCCCTGATCCCGAGCGGCACGAATTTGTAGTGTTTGGCCGACTCTTCCGGGACAATGCTTAGAATTTCTCCGGGGATTTTCTGGCTGCCGATCTTAATTTTTTGAATTTGAAAGCCGTTCATAAAAACCTATACTACCTCTACTACCTCTACAACCAACAACCGTCCAAATCCATTGTCTTTTATTCGCTAATTTTGTTGTATATGCAGTAGAGGTTGTAGAGGTTGTTATTTTATTCCAGTGCTTGTGGGACAAACGGATTTAATCTGCCAACCGGCTGAACAGCCGGAATAACCCGGGTGTCTTGAAGTCTTCTAAAAATCAAATCATTAAAAATGGAAGTATCTATCCGGCTTAGCGAGCGTAATCTCTCCAGCTCAACCACCAGCTCTCTGCCGACGATTTCCTGATTCGGCGTTCTGACGGTAACCGACAAAAGCGGTTCCTTACCGCGATTTAAAAACCAAAAGCCGAGAAATATAGCCAAAACAACAATTACCAGAATGACGGTGTTTTTATTTTCTTTTAATCTTTTTGACAAGTCCATATAAAATCTAATTCTTTAGCCAATAAGTTCTCAAGGACATCTCATAATTTTGGACTGTCGGCCTTTCAGAATCGGTCTTGACCTTGATTGACAGAATATCCATTATCCTCAAACTATCTTCCAAATCACGCAAGAACAAGAGTAAATTCTCATACGAAGCGCCGAATTTAAAAGTCAGCGTCATTGTGTTATACAAAGAAGACGCGCCGGGGGATGCCTCTGCCCCTCTGCCAGCAGCAACCTCGTCTTCAGAAAAAGACGACTTAAAATTTTCTAAGACAATCCCCCGCCTTCTAGCCAAATTATCAACATCTAAAATAAGTTGGACATTATCGCTGCCAGCGGGGATCATTTTAGCCAATCGGTCCAGCTCGGCTGACGGCAAGTCCCGTATCACCTCGCGCAGATTTTCTCTAATTTGCCGCAATTCTGCAGATTTCGCCAAAATTTCGTCATAATTTCTGCCATCGGCCATAAGCGTCTTGAGATTGTTGTATTGTGGCCAGACATAAATATAAACAAGTCCGATGGTGGCCGCTATGATGATTATTGGAAAAAAATTTCTCATTTTAAAATGTAAATTTAATTGGATTCTGATTCTTCAAGAGTGGGCGCTTCTGAATCAGGTTCATTCTGAGTTTCGGGAGCCGACTGACTTTCCGATTCTGCCGGAACAAGAGAAGAGTATAAGACAAGCCGAGGATCTACTTCTGCCTCAAGTGAAAATACCACCCTGCCCTGCTCGTTCAAATTAACATCTGAAAATTTAGTATTACGAATAAAATCCGACCCCCTCAAAGTGTTGGCTTGGAAAGCCAGAATAGCATAACTTGGCGCCTCGCCCTTCGCTTTCAGTACTGCCCAACCTCCAGACGACGTCTCAAGCGACAATTCGGTAAAGAATACATTTCTTACGGTCAAACTCTCTAAGAGCAAGAAAAAAGATGAAGTGGAAATGTGTCTTTGCAAAAGCTGTCGGCCGCTGTCAATTCGATTTTTCACCGCCAAGAGCTCCCGCGTTAATTCTGGCTCAAAAGCCGAGATTTCATTTTGAATGGCCATCTTTTTGGCCTCATGCTGGCTTAGCAAAAAACGCTCGTAGAAAAACATCAAAACCGCGCCAGCCACAGACAAGATAAAAATGACAGAAATCAGCCAAATTAAAAAACTAAAAGGCCTTTTAGCTTTTATAGTTCTAGATCCAGAACTTTTCGGGATAAATGATGTGGCTATTTTTTGCTCCACAATAATAATTATAGAACATAAAGAACAACAGGCAAAGCAAGTATTCCACTACCTATTGTGATATCTCTTTTTTCTTTCCACTTTCGTTTTCACAACCTTAGCGAAAGATTTTTTCTATTCTGAAAAATAACGCAGAGCCACACCAACCGCGCCGGCAAACTCGGGTCCGGTATTTTTTAGCAAATCAGAAACAAAAGCTGGCGCTTCGACTTTTGAAAAGGGGTCTCCCGACAAAACTTCAACTTGCAAGTTGGCGCTAGCCGCTTCGGCGAAACCTTTCATACCGGAACCGCCACCAACCAAAATTACTTTGTTTAAGACCTGACCGCTTTTGCTGCGATAATTTCTCATTACTTTGCCGGCTTCGGAAAAAATATGGTCCAGAGTCAAGAATATCGCGCCACCCAATTCCCTGTCTTCACGAAAACCAAGACCCTTCGTCCTTTTTATAATTTCGGCTTCTTTTATCGGCAACCTTAAAGAACGGGAGATTGTGGAAGTGATGTCTTGAGAACCGCGATTTATAGTATGTGAGCTTTCCACATTTCCCCTTTCTACAATGTAGAGTTTGGTAGAGGCGGCGCCTACATCCATAATCATAATCGGTTCACTAGTCGGTTCCATAACCGCCCGCAAAGTGCTGAAAATTTCAACTTCAAAAATATCCGACTGCAAGCCAACCCCGCCGATTATTTGCTTGAATTTACCAACTACATCATTATGAATCGCTACGACTAAGACCTCAATTTTTTCGGCAGGATTTTTTTGATCTTTCTTACCGCGAGAGCTTTCTTTCCCGTCTTCAACAGCGCCCCGACTTTTGTCCGGCTCCGGTTTGTCTCTCGGAATCAAAGACCAATCCAGAGACACTTCATTGATGGGGACCGGAACATATTTCTTGGCTTCTATAGGAATTATATCTTTGAGATGTTTCTCGCTTGCCGCTGGTAATTCTATGATTGTCATCAGGGTTGAACCAAAAGGAATAGCTATAGCCGCATTTTTGGCAGTGATCTTCGCTTCGTTCAAAATTTCTGACAAGGCAGACGCCGTCTTATCAGATGACAAGTTGGTAGCTTGCCCGACTTCCGCGCCAGAGTATGGACCAAGCGCTAGAGCCCCATAAGTATCCAAAACTACCCGCCCTCTTTTTTCGGAAAGTTGAACAACTTTTATAGCAGAACTGCCGATATCAATACCAACAACAGAATCAGCACTGTTTTTTTTCTTAAAAAGACCGCTAAACATTTTTCCTAAAAATGCGATAATTTATTCACTAAATAATATCATAGAATAGAATTTAACCCCTCCCTGTCCTGAATGAGAAACACTGGGGATAGAAAAAATCCCCAGCCAGAAGGTTGAATTTTTAATAACAAAAGATGAAAGAGGTTATTGAGAACATTAAAAAAACTCTCCTTGATGCCATATTCCCCAGCGCCAAACTGTCCAACCAGATAATAAAATACGGTACGACAGAGATAAAAAAACCGAACGATTGGTGCGACGAAAACACTATAGTTATGTTTGACTATGGCGACAAGCAGGCCAAAAGCTTGATTTGGGAATTAAAATACAAGAACAATACAGCCGCAGCCGAGGTCTTGGCCGAAGCAATGCGCGAAGAGTTAATCGGCGCCGCCTCCGATTGGGCGATTTTTGACAATTTCCAAAAGCCGGTTTTATTGCCAGTACCGCTCTCCAAAAAGAAGCTGGCTAAACGGGGCTACAACCAGACGGAAATTTTAGTCAGACAAATCGTGCGCATAGACGACGGCAAAAATTTTGAAGCTGATTTTGATGTATTGAAAAAAGTCAAAGAAACCAAGGACCAGAGCTCGCTTAAAACAAAAACCGCTCGATTGAAAAATCTGCGGGACTGTTTCAAAGTCACCGCGCCGGAAAAAATTCAAGACCGAAATATAATAATAATTGACGATGTTATAACTACCGGCGCGACTTTGGGCGAAATCCGCAAAACCCTCAAGCGCGCCGGCGCCGGAAAAATTAAGGCGATAGCGGTGGCGCATTAGGAACCTATACGACCTATACAACTAACAACCTTTACAACCCGAGCAACAAGAGATCTAGCTTGTTCTGTCGGTTAGTTGTTGATAGTATAGGTTGTGAGTTATTTGGGCTAAAGCACATTTTTGCCCCGCAAAAATTGCTCGCCCGGTCGTCCGCCAAAGGCGGAGCGACTTATGGAGGAGTGCCGGAGTGGTCTAACGGAGCGGATTGCTAATCCGTAGGGGTTTACACCCCTCGTGGGTTCAAATCCCACCTCCTCCGCCAAGTTTTACATTCAGCGAAATTGAAAGAGGTTGCCTCGGCGCTTCGCGCC
>DYGD01000012.1 GCA_020724885.1 Candidatus Paceibacter sp.
CCTTCGGCAGGGCTACGGGGCAGGTAATGCAAAAGTAGGCGTGGGGGTTGACAAAAAAAGTGCTTTATGCTAACCTGTAAGGCAGAGGAGATAGAAAGAGGATCGCAATGGGCGAGTCCTCTGAATCCGGGCACTAGCAAGGAGGCCAAGAAAGTGGGGATTTACGAGCATTATGCGGAGGTCTTCCGATGAATAAATCGGGAGACAACAGCCGTCCGAAGGGGAGTTTTTCCCCGAGGCGCGTGCCTCGGGGTGAGTTTGACTAGTCGTGGAAAACAAAACCACGGCGCAATCAGAAGGAGACCCCAAAATGCGGGTGATGAACCCCTTTCAGTTGAACATTGCGAACTGATGTGATGATTCGGCGCCGGCGGGGGGGATGTGAACTGAAGATCACATCCCAGTCAGCCCCCCAAGAGAAAATTCAGGAGGTGCCCGACGAAAAATCCCCCCACTCTGTGTGGTGGGACTCGTTCCAAAAACAGCAAAGCAAGCCATCGGCTCAAAGGATGGCCTCCTGGGAGACGGAGTTGAGCTCTCCCAAAACTTCGGACCCCGTTTGCGTTTATTCGCGGCGGGGTCCTTTTTCTTTTATACAACTTGATAAATTTGATATAATTGGCGGCATGGAAGAAATCGCTCTCTATAGAAAATATCGTCCGCAGAAATTCAGCGATGTTTTAGGGCAGGACCATATCATTAAAGTTCTTGAGGGCTCGGTTCGGCTTAAGCGAATTTCTCACGCCTACCTTTTTACCGGCGCTCGCGGAACTGGAAAAACAAGCATCGCTAGAATTTTTGCTCGCGAGATCGGTTGCCAAGAAGAAGACCTTTACGAAATTGACGCCGCTTCCAACCGAGGTATTGATGAGATTCGGGAAATTAAAAAAGCCGTTAGCACCACGCCTTTCCGCTCGCCTTTTAAGGTCTACATTATTGACGAGTGCCATATGCTCACTCGCGACGCTTTCAATGCCTTGCTTAAAACATTGGAAGAACCGCCGTCTTATGTTGTTTTTATTTTAGCCACCACCGAGCCGGAGAAAGTGCCAGAGACAGTTGTTTCGCGTTGCCAAGTTTTCAATTTCAACCGGCCGAGTCAGATAATTTTACGGGATATGATTTTGGAAATAGGCAAGAACGAGGGTTTTTCTCTGGAGCCGTCCTCGGCTGATCTTATTGCTATTTTGTCGGAGGGATCTTTTCGCGATGCGCAGGGGATTTTGCAGAAAATTTTGAGTTTTTCTCGGGACAAGAAAATTTCGGTTGAGGAGGTGGAGACGGTCACCGGCGCGCCGAAGTCAAAATTATTGAATGATTTTTTATCCGCTTTGTCGGAGAGCGATTTGAATAAGGGGTTGCAAACGGTGAATAGGGCAGTAGCAGAAAACATTGACATTAAAACATTTCTAAAATTGATTTTGCAGAGGATGCGGTTTGTCTTGCTTTTGCGCCTTAAGGCCGGACTGGACGCCGAAATTGAGCGCGAGCTTAAGCGCGAGGACTTTGAATTTCTCAAAAAACTGGCCGAAGAAAACAGCCAGAAAATAAATTCTCATACTCTCTTGGAACTTTTGGACGCCTATCAAAAAATCGGCTCGTCGTCCATTGCTCAACTTCCGCTAGAATTGGCGCTGGTGAAAATATTAAAATCAGAAACTGATTGAAAATAGGAAGAGGTTATCCACACACTGGCTTAATTTATCCTTTAATTACTTGTATAATTTGTTGTAAAGGTTGTTGGTTGTATAGGTCGTTAGTTAATAATATGGACACTTTAAATATTGGTATTAATAAACCAGAAAAGCCGAAAGACGGCAAAGGGGTGGTTTGGGGCTCGATTGCCATAATCGTGGTGATTGCTCTTTTGATTTATTTTGTATTTTTGCGCGGTGCGCCGGAAAGAACCGCCCCGCCGGCCTTGACCGAAGAGGAAAAAGAGCAGGTTAGAGAGGAGTTATCTTTGCCACCTTTGAGAGAAATTACCGAAGAAATTATCAAAGACACTAAAGAAGAGCTCTCTTTACCCCCATCCGAAGAATTAACAGATGAGGAAAAAGATAGGATAAGAGAACAATTAAGAAGTTAAATTTTATTATTTATTTAAGTAAAAAACAAAAAACATGAAAAATTCAAAATTTAAAATAGTTATTTTAGGTATGACCGTTGGTCTTGCCGGGGTGGTCGGAATAAATTATGTGCTGGCTCAATGGTCTTCGCCAAGTCAGGGTCCGACAGACGGTAATGTTCAAGTGCCAGTCAATATAGGAAGCGCTACTCAAGATAAAGACGGGGTCTTTAGAGCTAAAGGCCTACGATCCTTTGTTGATTTGTATGTTGATGAAAATGTTGGCATCGGCACGACAAATCCAAATATGAAATTACACATTGTGGGTAACGATGGCGTTCAAATTCAAAGAGCCGATAATTCGGGCTTTGCCAATGTCTATTTCAGGACTGGTACGGATGATAGCACTCGATCGTCTATTGGTTTTGTGCCGGCAGGAGGAGCTAATGATTTGGTTTTTAGAGTAGGTAATTTAGTTGAAAGATTTAGAATAACTTCAGCTGGGAATGTCGGCATCGGAACTACTAACCCCAATGCGAAATTAGATGTAGCAGGTACCGCGAGAATGTCCGGCTTCCAATTAGGAACTTCGGCTACTGCCGGTCATGTTCTTACAACTAACGCGTCTGGCGTGGGAACGTGGCAACCTTCTTCTGGCGGATTACCTTCTGGTAGTAGCGGTCAGACCATTCGGCATGACGGAAACACTTGGATAGGGAGTAGTAATCTTTTCAACAACGGGACAAATGTCGGTATCGGCACGACAAATCCTAACGCTAAATTGCATGTGCAGGGAAATCTACGAATTGTTGACGGTAGCCAAGGCACGGGAAAAGTTTTAACTTCTGACGCTAGCGGCTTAGCCAGTTGGCAAGCGCCTTCAGGGGGCGGTGGAGATATCCCAAACCTACAGCAAGTTACTGATGTTGGAGCAAATACCACCAGATCTATAACAATTAATCCAGCCAGCGGGCAGCTAGCCGCGGTTTCTTTTGGAACAGGGGCAAACAACAATTACATAATCGGCAGACCGGCCGATCAGACCTATTTCAACATATATGATGTTGCTGGTAATAAGGATTTCTTAATGGGAAATCCAAACGGTCATTTATCCCTTCAACCCTCTAGCGGAAATGTGCAAATAGGCGCAGGAACGCCATCTGAACGGCTTTCGGTAAATGGAAATATAGCTCTGACCGGTAATCATAGAACCTTACGTACAACTAATGGCAATCTCACATTGGGAGTGCCGAATGCAATCAATGCTTTAACTATCCAAAGTGGCAATGGTAATGTATCAATAGGCCCTTATGCTGTAGCAGGTCGCGTACTGCATGTTGCTAGGGCAGGTAGCGCAGTAACTATTAACACTGTATCCTCAACTCACGGAGGTAATTCCGCTCTTGATTTAATGACAAGGTGGGACGCGGGTGGTACGGGAACACCTGACAGTAAGGGTTGGGCAATCTTGGCGCGAGGTGATAGTTATTCTCCTGGACAAGGCGATCCAAGTAGTCCTAATGATTTGGTTTTTGGCTTTTGGAATTCAAATACATGGATGCCAGAACCAATGAGGTTAAAAAATAATGGCGAGTTATATGCAAGAAATTTTATAGAAACTTCCGATGTATCCCTCAAACAAAACATCAACACTCTTTCAGATTCTCTCTCAAAAATTTTAGAGCTTCGCGGGGTTTCCTTCAATTGGAAAGACAGGGGGGACGACAGCGATCAAATTGGCTTTATCGCTCAAGAAGTTGAGCAGATTTTCCCGGAATTGGTAAAGGGCGAGGAAGGGAGTAAGAGCGTCAGTTACACTTCTTTAGTGCCGGTTTTGGTTGAAGCGGTCAAGGATCTAGACGCTAAAAATAAAGAACTTGAGAGTCGTTTGGAGAAATTGGAAAGCCGGCTTGGAATAACAAACCGATAAAAAATGTCTTTCATCAGACAAAATAAAAAAATCGCTTTTCTGTCGCTGGGAATTTTTGTCTTGTTTATTTTTGCTTCAATCTTTGTTGTGAACCAGACAGAAAAGGTTAGTGGCGCAACTGGAGGTGGTGGCGGAGCTGGTGGTGATGGTATCGGCGGCGGCGCTGGAGCAGTTTGCCCGCTTTCCGGCTGGGCTTGGAGCGGATACACGGGCAACAGCGGAACAGGATGGATGAGTTTTAATAGCTCTACTGGTGGTGGTGCATCCCATAGAGTAGAGATGCAATCAAATGGTAATTTAACCGGCTATGCCTGGTCTTCGCCGGGAAAAGATGGAGGCGGTAATGACAGCATTGGCTGGATTAATTTTGATCCGGTGGGGCCTTTTCCTGCAGGACCAAATTATTCCGCTCAAGTAAATTTGACTTCCGGAAGTTCTGACTTTGGAAAAATCACCGGCTGGGCGAGGGCTTGCGCGGTTTTTGCAAGCGGATGTTCCGGTACTCTTAAACCAAGTTTAGAAAGAGGCGGTTGGGACGGCTGGATAAGCATGAACGGCTCCAATTACGGCATTCAATGGAATTCCAATACTCAAAGATTTGAGGGTTATGCTTGGGGTAGCAGTCAAGTCATCGGCTGGTTGAGTTTTGCCGGAAGCAACTATGCAGTCACTATAACCGACAGCGCCTGCCAAGCCATATTAAACAATAGTGGAGGCGGTGGGTTTGATTATGGTGTAGATATTCCAATCCTAACTTTGTTTGTTCCAGAATTCAGTAACAATTTAAAGCATCCGGTATTTATTTCGTCGGTAGGGCAACCGCAACAGGTTCGTATGGTGAGTATTTCAGATGATCCTCTGTCAAATTTTGTTAAAGTCAAAATAGGCGACGACAATAATAATTGTGTTCCTGATTCAGGGTGCGAATTAAAATTAGAGATTGATTATGATTTAAGAAACTATCAAAATTCGGAACAAGATTTAAACTACTCCGTTACTTTTGAAAGCGATGGGTTAAGTGATAAGATAGAGCCGTTTATTATTCGTATTAAAATTATTGACCCTGGGGAGGCCAGTTGTAGTCCTGATCCGCAATGGGCTGTTGTGGGGCAAGAGATAACTTGGACTGCTGATCCTGGAGACCTCAATAACCCCGTATTGTATCGATGGTTTGGCGAGAACTTAAATGGCAGAACAGGAAAAGAAGTGTCTACTCCTTACAGTACGGTAGGCGTAAAAACAGCCAATGTTGATATTTACTATGGTGAAAGTTGCCAACTAGTTGATGGCGATCCAGTTGGGTGTGAAAATACAAATAAAGTTTGTTCTCCAAACCTCCAGGTCTTCTCCGAGTTTGAATTTGAGCATCTGTAAAAATAACCTACAACCTCTACAACCTATACAACACAAAACACAACAAATCCGTTCTAGCATACTTCTCTCGTTGTTAGTTGTATGGGCTGTTAATAGTATAGGTTCAACTGGGGATAACTTCTCCACGCTCTTTGAAAATTACTGCTACTATGAAAATAGCAAAGGTCGAATCTTTCGGTCTAATCTATTTTCTATTTAATATTTGCTATTTACTATATTATGGTTCCTATCGGCAAAATTACTCACTACTACGACCGGCTTGGGGTTGCTATTGTAGAACTCCAGGACTCTTTATCAGTCGGCGACAAGATAAAAATTGAAAAAGACGATGATTCTTTTGAGCAAAATGTCGCTTCAATCCACAAAGAACATCAGCCGGCAAATAACGCCGCGCGGGGAGACGTCATCGGCTTAAAGGTTGATCAGCCGGTAAAAGAAGGATCACTGGTGCTTCGGCTTGACTAATTTTTTCATTCTGCTATACTTACCCTTAAGTAAGCGCATTTCGTTTAAGCAAATTTAAGGTTTTTTCTCCTTATCATTTGTCTTAAGAAGGGTTCGACGTCTTACAATTACAAGACAAATAAAAGCAAAAGAGTCAATGACCAAGCTATATGTCGGTGGTTTGCCTTACAGCACCACTGAAAACGATTTGTCCGAGCACTTTTCCAAGGCCGGGCAAGTTGCTTCAGCTGCGGTAATTTCTGACAAAATGTCAGGACGCTCAAAGGGCTTCGGTTTCGTCGAAATGGCGACTCCGGAAGAAGCCAAAAATGCCATTGAAATGTTCAACGGCACCGAGATGGGTGGCAGAAAGATTACTGTTGACGAGGCCAGGCCAAAGGAGGAAAGACCTAGAGGAAATTTCCGAAGGGACTACTAATTTCTTTCAGAGGTTTTAAAACCGCCCCTCATCCCGCTTATCGGGATGAGGGGCGGTTCCTTTTATGTTAAAATTTTGTTATGAAAATTTCGCGAACGGTTTTCAAAAAGGAAATCATATCCGAATTTCTTCCTCCAAATAGACCGAGCAAGGAGCAAAAAATATTGATTCTCTGCCAAGGAATGCCGGGTGCTCCCAAAAAAGACGCAGTTTTAGAATTTTTTTCTAAAAAAGGTTTTTGGGTATTCTTTCCGCGATATCGCGGTTCTTGGGAAAGTAAAGGAAAATTTCTGAAAAAGTCACCTAACTTGGATATTTTAGACATAATTGACGAATTGCCCCGCGGTTTTAGAGATTCCGGCACAGGCAGGAAAATTCGATTAAAGCCGGATAAAATTTTTATTCTCGGTTCAAGTTTCGGCGGTCCGGCAGCTATTTTGGCTTCTAAAGATAAAAGAGTGGACAAAGTTGTCTGTTTTTCGCCGGTTATTGACTGGACATATCCAAGTAAAGAAGAACCGCTGAACTGGTTTGGAAAGTTTGTGAAAGAATACTGGGGCAGAGCTTACAATTTTGATTTAAAGGATTGGCAAAAGCTGGAGAAAGGTAATTTTTACAATCCAATAAACGAAGCCAAAAAAATAGACGGCAGAAAAATTTTCATTATCCACGCCAAAGACGACAAGGTCGTCTCTTTCCGGCTAGCGCAAAAGTTTGCTCGTCTCACCGGCTCCCACCTAAAGCTCCTTAAAAGGGGAGGGCATTTAGGCACAAGAGTTATTCTGAAAAAGAAAACTCTTACCCGCCAAATTTTAAACTTCCTAAACCAAAAACAACATTCTAACATTCTATAGAATGTTAGAATGTTAAAAATCAGTTTTTGATGAACAAGGAAAATAAAAAAAAGAAAATCATAATCGTCGGCGGTGGATTTGGCGGTGTTTATGTCGCTGGTGGTTTAAGACGATTAGCTAACTGTGAGCGAGCTGAAATAATTTTGATTAGCCCGCAGAATTATTTTCTTTTTACTCCATTACTCCACGAAGTTGCTACTGGCGGACTTTCTCCTGTTAGTGTCGCCGAACCGATTAGGGAGATTTTCCGAAAGGACAAAATCAAATTTTACCAATCCAGTGTTAGTTTGGTAGACGTTGAAAAACAAATTGTTTTCGCCAACGGACAAGAATTGTCATATGACATTTTGGTTTTGACAACAGGCGCTGAAACAAACTTTTATGATATTCCTGGCGCTGAAAAATACGGCTTACCGCTCAAGACCCTCCGTGATTCCGTGATAATTCGTTCTCGGATTATTGACGCTTTTGAAAAGGCCGCTCTAACTTCAGATGAAAATCTGCGTAAAGAACTTCTAACTTTTGTGGTGGTCGGCGGTGGGGCAACTGGTGTTGAGCTGGCCGGAGAAATTGCCGAATTTACCTTTGGTACCTTGGCTTTCTATTATCGGCGAACCTTTTGCAAAAATCGAGATATCAGAGTAGTTTTGCTTTCAGGGAGTGATCAGATTCTAAGCGCGTTTCCAGAAAATATGCATTATTGGGCAGAGAAAACTCTTTCTAAAAAAGGTGTTGAAGTAATGAAACAAGCCAAGGTAAAAGAGGTCAGAGAAACAGAAGTTCTCTTGGAAAATAGTCGAACAATCAAAAGCTGGACAGTGATGTGGACAGCCGGTGTTAAGTCCCAATTACCAGTAATCAAGGGTGGTTTTGAAATAGACAAATCAGGACGGATTTTAACTGACGAGCATTTAAGGGCTAAGGGGTTGTCTGATGTTTTTATTCTGGGAGATGTAGCGGCGTTTAAAGAGAAGACCGATGACAAACCCCTGCCAATGTTTGCCCAAGTAGCAGTGCGACAATCTGAAGTTGTGGTAAGAAATATTGAGTCCATATTGAAAAATCAACCACTAAAAAAATTTATGTATCGTGAACAGGGGCTTTTGGTCTCAATTGGCCAGTGGCAAGCGGTCGGTCAAATTTTCGGTGTTGGGTTACAAGGCCGTTTTGCTTGGTGGCTCTGGCGGACGGTTTATCTTTTCAAATTTATCTCTTGGCGTAAAAAACTCCGCATCGCCTTTGAATGGACAATCAACCTCTTCTACCCCCGCGACACCACCAAAATCAGCTAAAAATTTTTAAAATCAAAAACCATTCAAGTTCAAAACTATAAAACCACTAGCACAACATTCCAACATTCTATAGAATGTTGGAATGTTGTGCTGATAGTGATAAAATAATAACTCTATAAATTTAATTTAATAAATCTCAATGAAAACAGCAAAACAGTTAGAAAGATATTTTAAAGGAGCGGCGAATCACTGGCGGATTGCTATCCTATTGATTGTTGAGAAAGAGGAAGGAATTACGGTTGAAGGAATCACTGAAGCGCTCGATAAGGCCGACTTTAAAAACATTTCCCAACACACTCGCCGTTTGGTTCAGGCCGGTCTCCTAAATAAAAGTTACCTGGGTCGACAGGTAACCCACACCCTTTCGCCATATGGAAAAATGTTTCTTAAATTTATGAAATCATTCTAACATTCTATAGAGTATTAGAATGATTTGTACACAGACAAAAATGCGGAAAATTTGGATACAGATTTTAAATAGACCCCAAATAATTTATTGGTTTGTTTTTAGGCCGAAGACCAGAGGGGTGAAGTGTGTTGTTGAATGTGATAAAAAAATTCTTTTGGTTAAATTATCTTACGCCCATAAGGGCTGGACAATTCCGGGCGGGGGAGTGGGGCGAAAAGAAACATTTGAAGATGCAGCTAGGCGCGAGCTAAAAGAAGAAACTGGGATTGTGGTCGGTAATTTAAAAAAAATAGATGAATATTTATCAACTAAATATTACAAACGCGATATCGTTCAGGTTTTTTATTCTAAAATAGAAGGTTTTCCGGAAGTTAAGATAGATAATTTAGAAGTCAGCGATTATTTATGGTTTGATCCCGAAAACCAGTTGCCCAATCCGCACTCAACTCACCTTCCAGAATTTATTCAAAAATTGAAATATTTTAGCCAAGATTCGTAAAGTATTTATCTAATTCTTTGTAAGATTTCAAATGGACGACCTTTTCCGGATGTTCTCGTACAAATTGCCGAATTTGTTTGCCGTGTGTAAAAGTTCGCCGGATTATTTCAGAGACAAACTTAAAATCCTCCCAACGCTTAACTCCGGATGTCGTTTGCCAAAAAAGACCCTGTGCAAGTGATTAGCCAAACGGCGCCAGAGTGGGATATTTAAAAACACCACTTGTTCAGCTCTTTCCGCTATTAAGGGCTGTACACGGGAATACCAACCGTCAGAAACCCAGGAGTCCTTTTTTATAAATTCTTCAACTTTCTTGCGGATATAAGTTCTGATTCTTTCTTTTTCTTCCGAAGCTCCCTTTTTAAGTTTGTGCCCGCCGGCTTCAAACCAAAATCTGTCCAGGTGGATATGTAGGATGTTGAATTTCTTGCTGATTTTACGCGCCAATGTGCTTTTACCGCTTCCGCAATTGCCGATAATAGTAATTCGCATAGATAGGATTATACTATATCTTCTCCTAATTAGTGGCTCTTTACTTACAACACTCTCACAAACTGCAGTTTGTGAGAGTGTTGTTGAACCTGTTGTTGGTGGTTAGTTGTATAGGTTGTAGAGGTCTGCTTATTCTCCGACAAATCCGTGGACTTGTTGTTTCCAGAGTTTAGCGTAAAGTCCGTCATTGGCCAACAACTTCTTGTGGTTGCCTTGTTCCGCGATTTTTCCGCTTTCCAAAACTACAATTCTGTCCATCTTTTGAATGGTGCTTAGGCGGTGGGCAATGACTATGGTAGTCCGGCCTTTCATAAGCTCGTCAAAGGCCTCTTGGATATAGCGTTCGCTGATTGAGTCAAGAGAGCTCGTCGCCTCATCTAAAATTAAAATCGGAGCGTTTTTAAGCATCGCTCGGGCAATCGCCACTCTTTGCCGCTCACCGCCGGAAAGTTTGACACCTCGCTCGCCGACATAGGTATCAAAACCATTCGGCAATTTGCTGATAAATTCGTAAGCGTGAGATTTTCTGGCCGATTCTAAAATTTCTTTTTCACTGGCGTCTGTTCTTCCGTAAGCAATATTTTCTTTTAAAGTGCGGTGAAAAAGAATCGGATCTTGTGGTACATAAGCGATTTTTGAACGCAAATCGTTTTGAGTAATGTTGGCAATGTTTTGTCCGTCTATAAGAACCTCCCCTTTTTCCACATCAGCAAATCTCAACAAAATTTTTGTGATAGTGCTTTTACCCGCTCCGGATGGCCCGACCAAACCAACTTTCTCGCCCGGGACAATATGCAGTGAGAAGTTTTCAAAAACCGACTCCTTTTCTTGTTCGGGGTCCAAACTTCCTCTTTGGTGGTAGTGGAAAGAGATATTTTTTATCTCGATTTCTCCTTTGCTGATTTTGCATTTTTCCGGCTGTTTCGGATCTCGCACTTCAATCGGCCGTTCAAAAATGTCCACCATCTCTTTGGCTTCAGCGAAAGCTCGCATTGTTCTGGTGAAATTTCTGCTAAGCCCCCAGGTTATATTAAAAGCGGCAAGAATATAAATTTGCATCAAGATTATTGTTCCGGCTGATACCGAGCCGATTATCCAAAGGTATATGACCGCAAACATTCCGATAAACTCAAAGAATCCTATGAAAAATCCTTGAAAAATAAACTGGAGGTTCTGAAAATACCAGGCATCTCTGCGCTTTTGTTCTTCAACATCGGTGATTTGGGAAAATTCTCTGTTTTCGGCGCCACCAGAGGTGAACATCTTCACATTAAAAATATTAGTTATCACGTCAGAGATCCGGGCAGTCACGTGCGAGTCGGCTTCGGCAGTCAGGAGATCTTTTTTGATTTTTATTTTTACGAAAGGAATTGTGATTGCGATGAAGAGAACAAACCAGCCAAGGAATAACAGACCTAAAATCGGCGAAAAGTAGGTCAGGACTGAAAAGGCGAATATTAGAGCCAATCCTTTCATCCAAGCGGTAAAAACTATTTGATCATATATTTCCTCAAAAGCTCTGACATAACGCTTTATTTTCGCCACAATAGAACCTGAAAAATTCCCAGAAAAAAAAGCATAAGAATGTTCGTTGACTCTGGCGAAGGCATCGTCAGTCAGGTCTTTGGAAATTTTGCTTTGGGAATAGGCGATGAAATAATCGGCAACGCGAAATAGCAGATTGTAGAGGATAATAACTCCGCCTATTATTAAAATAGTTTCAAAGAGCTGTGTAGATGTCTCCGCGCTGATTTCTCCCAAAGAAATGAGATCAACAATTCTTTTGTAGAGGATGGGGGAGAGGATGTCGGTGGCGACAACGGCAATACCAAAAAACAAAAAGACCAAAGCGGTGCTTTTTTTGTATCTTTTTATATACGGCCAATAGTATTTAAATATCAGTTTTGGGTTCATAGAATAAGAATAGAATTAAAATGATATCATTTCCGGTGTGAAAAAGACAAAATATATTCTCTGATTCGCACCGTGCCCTGTGGCAAGCCGTGCTTTACTACTGGGACGAATTAGAGAATATATTGCTAGTCGTCGGTGTTATAGGTTGCCTGACCCGCACCAAAGCAAACCGCGACACCAGGGCCCCGAAGGAGAACAAGTTCCCTAGGGGGTAGATGCCGCCCGGTACACGGCACGGGCGCACTATCCCGAAGGCGGGTCTGTTTTTTTGTGATTTCTCTCTATCTCTGATATTATTATAAATATGTCTACTAAGAAAATTTAAAAATGAAAAAGAAGATATCTAAAACAAAAAAAGATTCAATTACGAAAGCTGATTTAAAATCTGTCTTGAAAGAGCAGACAGCCGATTTTAAAAGATATGTTGGCGCCGTTAGCGAAGATTTTCAACATAAGACAGTCGCTATTGCCGAGCAGTATTTAGATATTAAGCGAACCCTCGATTCTCATACCAAGACCCTCGATTCTCATACTGAAATGATCGGAAAGCTAATGATTGATATGACTGTGGTGAAAGAAGATATAAGAATTATAAAAAATGACCTTAAGCAAAAAGTTGGCTTAGAGGATTTTATGGCTTTAGAGCGGAGAGTGGCCATGCTGGAAAAACAAAACCGATAGTTTATTGCAGTTCGTCTTCCCCGTCTGCCGTCAGGCAGGGGATACCCCGCCCCGATGTCCATCGGGGCGGGGATAGGACGAGGCAAAACTTTATTTTTTATAGGAAAGACAGAATTTGTTTAAAATAAAAGACTAAATTTTTTCCAGATATTGGTAAATATATTTCTGATATTGTTCAAAATCAGAGAAGTTTTGACGCAAATTTCGGATGAAAAGATCTTTGTCTAAGTCCTCATATTGGTGCACTAAAATATTCCGCAAGCCCGCCAGTGAGGAAATCCTTCCAGCAAATTCTTTGGGTAAAATCCCGCCGTCTCCTATAATGTTGAAGGTGCCACGCAGGTCGTCGGGCACTTCTAAATCCTTTTCCCGAATAAAATGCTGATTGATGTCAATCATCGCGTCAGTTATCAGTTGCACTAAACGCTCGGCCGCGTGAATATTGGTAGATAACTTTAACTCCTTATCATCAAATTTATTAAGAAGCTCTTCCAACTCCTTAGTGTATTTAGCGATGTGCTCAAGTTTTTTTATGATGAAAGATTTTTCAAATGTCATATTTATACTTTGAGAATTTTACCGAGACGACGAAATTTAGCTTCATATAAAGGTTTTGATTCCACATATTGTTTGAAAGATGTTGCTCTTAATTGAGAAAATATCCCCGGCTTCTTTTCATAAAGTATTTGATTATGAGAGGTTATGTCGTAAAGAAGAAGAGGACTGGCTTTTCTGATATTCACTAAATTAAGCAATCGTTCATCAGATGGTTGAATGATTGGCAGTAGTTCAGTAAATAAAGAAAATTCTTCAGAATCAAGTTCTCGCTGGCTTAAATAGGCCACATCATAGTCGCTTTCTTTATGGGTTTTACCCTTAACTCGCGAGCCGAAAAGTAAAACCAGCTCAAGATCATATTTTTGAGCGATTCTTTTCAGTATATCTTTATCTTTTCTATTTTGGGTTTCTGATATCTGCATACTAAACATAATAACACGATATCGTCTTAAATTCTAACCCATGTCGCGGGTTCGACTCCCGTCCTACCCCTTCCAACCCCGTAGCAACTCATGCTGCGGGGTTTTCATTTGGTTATCAACATAAAATAGGGGAGGGGGGGGTACAGATTTGACATAGCATAACACTTTTAGTAATCTCTTAAGTGGACCAAGAGCAAACTGCTCTTTCACAAGGAGAAAATAATGAAGATCTTAATGATCTGTAAGTACCCCCCGATTCAGGGCGGAGTGAGCGCCGAGTGCTACTGGACAGCACAACTTCTGGCAGAAATGGGGCATCAGGTCTGTGTTCTGACCAACGCTCAAGAGGTAGAGGATGGATACAGAATCTCTCTAACTGAAAATGACGAGAGGTTGCTCTCCGGTTTCCGGAAGCCGAATTCTGTCAGAGTGATCTCAACTACTACCGACAGGCGTCATGTCTTTGTGCCGCAAGTAAACCCTTCAGTTTCCAAGCTCCTTAGCTTGGGTTTAGAGGCCGTGGAGACAGAGAAACCCGACTTCATCTGGGCTCATTATCTTGAGCCGTATGGAGTTGTGGCCTATCTTCTCTCCAAACTCACCGGGGTTTCGTACATCTTCCGCCACGCCGGCAGTGACATCGGACGGCTGATGCTCACTTCCCAACTTGAGAGGATCCATCACGCCGTTCTGGAAAACGCAAAGGTGATTCTAACTCGTCCATCTCATCACGATCGTTTCCAGAAACTTGGCATTCCGAGCGAGAAGTTTGCCAGATCAATTTCTGTCAAACTTCGTCCCGACTTGTTCTTCTCAACTCCACTTTCTCCTCGTTCTCCTATAGTCTTGGGGGTGTACGGAAAGACAGGAGAATCAAAGGGAACCGGTGCTCTACTCAATGCTCTCGCGGTTCTGAAGCAGAATGATTTTCCATTCAAACTCAAGGCGCACTGGGGAGGTCGTGATCTCTCACGGTACACTAGGCAAATTCAGGAACTGGGTCTTGAGAGTGATGTTGAATTCAGCGGCTTCATTCCTCATTGGAGCATCCCTGATTTCATCCGTTCTTGCGACGCGGTTTTCTTTCTGGAGAATCGCTTTAGCATCAGCTTCCATCACCCGTCGGTGCCGCTGGAAATCATCTCTTGTGGTAGGCCAGTTATCACTACTGCTGAAGTGGCTGAAAAACCACTCTACCGCGAGCTTCTGAGAGACGGGGAAAACGCATTCGTAATCCAAGGTGATGTGACAGGAGAGGCAGTAGCTTCTGAAGTCGGGCGAGTTCGAGACACCCAAGGCGGACAAGGAATTCAAATCCCTACTTCATCTCAAATATCCAAGATTCACTTTCGAATCCAAATGCACAACCTTCTGGAGCAGATCAGACATCGCTTGTAATACTGCTCCTCCGTTCGGAATAGGAAAACACTCCTTTAGGGGCGAGCTTCGGCTGCGCCTCTTTTTTGTTTTGTGAAAGCAAGATAAAGCCACTGGCTTTTTTTATAAGAGTTTTTTTTCATTCTTTCTGTTGTATCACTGATAAAACTTTCTCTATCCGCCGCGCTTTTGAAGTTTTTTTGCATCACTGGAATTTTACTAAAGGCGGTTATCTCGCTTAAGTTTCTTTTATATTCTTTTACTGATTGGTCTATTAGGTAGAGCCCCGCCTCTTTACCCCAGGTAACCAAATCATCTAAATTATATGACAACGGTTTTCTTGGCTGTTTGTTAAAACCATTATAATTAAAGTACTGGTCCGGTAAATTAAAAGCAAAAATACCACCATACTTTAGAACATTAGAAGCCGCCTTAAATACTTCTCTTGGCTTTATTTGCCAAAATGCCGAATTACAAATTATTACGTCAACTTGTTTTTTAACAACTTTATCTAAATTTTCCGCTTCGGCAATAATAAATTTGGTATTTTTTTTATCTAAAAATTTTTCCTTCGCTTTTCTTAGCATCATTTCTGATTGATCAACGGCAATAATATAGACATCTGCGCCCACTTTATCAAAAACAACTTTCGCAGTAATCCCTGTTCCAGCGGCTAAATCGACTATTCTCATTTTTGGTTTAATTTTAGAAATTTTTACCAAATCTTTGCTGGTATCTTTATACATTGAGAAATTATTAGCATACTCATCATAGGCCTCGGCATTTTCTTTAGTATCCCATTCTTTTTTTCTTTTACTCATGTCTTAAGTTTATCTTTTTATTAGATACAATAAAGATTGATAAAAAAGTTTGCCGCGCATCTATCCCCGCCGTAAGTGGCGGTGCATTCTACTACTTCTAATAAAATAAGAAGGGGAGTAATTGAAATTACCCCCCCCCTGGTTTTTGCATCTTTTGAATCTAGAACAAGCTCAACCGTCATTGCAAGCAGCGTTGCAGCCGCAGTTGTCGCAGGGATCCGAACCGGCTCCCTCAAGGCGAGGATAGCGCCAGTTCTCGGAGAGGTTGTTCCCGAAAACCTTGTGAGCCAGAGCCAATGCCCGCTTGCCACCTTCACCCTTAGTGGGTGGATCGTCAGGATGGCGAGGGCGATGGTGGATGAAGCGACCGAAGTAGTTCTGACAGAAGTGATTGTAATCTCGCGTGAACAGGATAAACTCGTGCCAGCCGAAGTCCAGTGTCTCGTTGGGTGAGATCGTCTCCGGACTCACAGCACAGAGGTAGAGGAACCTCTTGATGTCGTTGAAGAACTGAACCGCCTCCTCGTGAGTGAGCCCGAGTTTCTCCTGAAATCGAGCGACCAGAGCAGAGTGCTGGTATGCCAGAACCTCTTCAACTGTGCAAGGCACAATCTGAAGGGTGAGGTTGTCGGTGGGCATTGTGGCAACAGTCATATCTTGTTTCCTTCCGAGACCTATGTCTCAAAGAGCTCGCTCAACCTCTCCGCGAACACTCGCAGAAGTAAAGGTTGAATCCGGTATCTATACTAGCAGGGGGGTGTTTGTTGGCAAGTCGGTTATCAACATAAAATAGGGGAGAGTGTTTACAGATTTTTGGGAAATGTGATAAAATCGCGATATGAAAGCTGTTACTGCCGATCAGATTTGGACATACCAGGAATTTGAGGAAGGATTTTCACCCTCCGCGCTCTTCGTGTCTCTTGGCCTTCTGTTCGGAAAATTAAAAATTTAGTCAGTTTCAACCCCCGCATTTTGCGGGTTTTTTTCTGTTTGTTGTAGATAAAAACGAAAAAGTGAAATATAAACTTAAATATATTAATCCGGACTTTCAAGTAATGGAAGTCCCCTTGATACCGACCTTAAGTTTTAGCTCCAAAAAACATCAATACACCCATGTTTGGGTTCGAAAATCAGGGCTGACTACTTTTGATATTCTAGAAAAATTAAAGAGTTTTTTCAGTTTGTCATTCGAAGATGTGGTCAGTCAAGGTTTAAAAGACGAAGACGCTATTACAGAACAGCTTATTTCAATCAAAAAAGTTATAAAAACTAAAGACGTTATAGCTTTTAATAAAAAATATACATCAAGAAAAAATTTTGTCATAATCAAGAATATCGTTGGCTACGGGAATGAGGCCGTAAGGGAAAGAATGCTCCATGGAAATTCATTTAGAATTGTGGTTAGAGATTTAGATAATACTACTGCCGAAAATCTCTTGAGTTATATATCTAATCATAGGCATCATTATTTTATCAACTATTACGACAATCAGCGATTTGGTATGCCTGGCGGACCATATAATACCCACCTGATTGGTAAGGCCATCGTTAAAGATAATTGGAAAGAAGCTTACCAGTATATTAAAAACTCAATTAATACTCTTCCAGATTCTGCAACAGATGGGAGCATTACCGATTTCAAGAAGGTATTTAAGTTAATGAATCCTAAGAAAGTTTCTTTTTTTGTTTCTTCTTATAATAGTTTTTTGTGGAATAAACAAGCATCATCAATAGTCAGAAAACATACAAAAAG
This sequence comes from Candidatus Paceibacter sp., assembly GCA_020724885.1. Taxonomy (GTDB): domain Bacteria; phylum Patescibacteriota; class Minisyncoccia; order Phycocordibacterales; family BOKC01; genus BOKC01. The sequence continues at coordinate 17,328 of DYGD01000012.1, forward strand.
TAAAAAACAACATTTTGAAAATGTTGGGGATTTATATATTCCGACAACGCGGTTATTCTTATGCCCAAGTATTTGTGACGCAGATGGATATGAATTTATCACAAAAGAATTTACAACTAAAGAAAAAAAGAACAGTAGAAATGTTGTTGTTGCCACCACAATATACGCTCACAACTTAGAAAAAGATGAGTTGCATAAGAATAGAAAGAAACTGACCCTTTCTTTTTTCTTGCCGACCGGTAGTTATGCTACCATGATAATTAAGCAGATTTTCTTAAGATTAAACAAATGAATTTATGGATAAAAATATTGAAATAGAAATTCGAGGTCCATTATCAAAAGAAAAGTTTAATGACTTAATGAGCTTTTTTAATAAGGAAGGTAAAGTACTACCGGAAAAAAACAGAATTCTAATTGACTATTCGACCTTCTTAGAAGGCGGGGTTGAAAATAGGAATAAGGATATACGACTACGTATAACAAACGGTGTCCCGGAAATTATAATAAAGATTGGTAAATGGGGCGGAACCGATCAACGGAAAGAGCTTTCAGTTCTCACAAATCCTAATAGTTTTGACACTCTTGTCGAAATTTTTGCTGAATTAGGATTGAAAAAGGGGATGTTATGTGTACGTAGGAGTAAAATCTATGAATATCAAGGAATAGAATTCGCGATGGTTGAAGTTCCAAATCATAGCTATTATTACGAGGCAGAAAAAATGGCGCATGGAGACGAAGATTCTGGACAAATAACAGAGGAGATAGAAAGAGTGTGTAGAAATTTACAACTTGAAATATTTGACAAAAAAACTTTTTTTAAATACATCGAACTCTTAAATAAAGAAGCTAACGAGGTATTTGACTACACTACTACCTTTCGACCTAATTATTTCAAAAACAGATTTGGGCTATAAAAAAACAGGTGGAGAGTTTTTTGAACTCACCACCCGTGTATTTGCCACTATCCATGGTGGCCCCTCACAAAGACTTTCCCTCGGATTATCTTATGAGCTGGCCTATTGTGAATTATAGCATGTCGAGCGAACTCTTGACCGCATTTGGGGCACTTCAGATCGCCATTAGTGTAATCCGCCGTAATCATGTCGGCATAACACTTAATGAGCATTCCGCCACCCTCTTTTTTGTAGCGGTAGAGCAAGTTTCTGCATTTAGCACAGCGTACAGCGATCGTGTATGTTTTTCCCATGTTCTTCTCCTTTCAGAAAGATGCCTTTATGGCATCAAATTTGGGAGGACATACTCCGACGCACGCGTTGCAAGAAATGCAGTTGTCGGCGATTACCGCCTGGGGCCGTTGTCCCGGACGGTTCTGCATGTGGATAGCATCGAAGGCACAAGCATGTACGCAGATTCTGCAGCCCGTACACTTTTCTTTGATCACGACTGGACGTGGAGATGAGAATTGATGCTCGTTTGTCTTGTCGAGTGTGAGTCCTATCAGATCCTCTATTGAAGTGTACTGAGGATTCTCTACGAGAAATCTCCGCAGTCCTGCCGTGATGCGCTTGAAGACATCCGGGCCCTTCAACGCCGGCGCTGTGTAAAGTTGCACCGCTCTTGCGCCTGCCATCAACATCTGGACGACGTCATCAGCCGTGAAGATTCCACCGCATCCGATGATTGGAATGGTGAGATTTTGCGAAAGTTGATGCACGCACCACAGAGCAATTGGGAAAATTGCTTTTCCCGTCATTCCGCCGCCACCACTCTTGATGCCGAGCTTGGATTTGGCGGTTTTGGTGTCGATCAGCATTCCGGGACCGATACTATTCGTACAGACGATAGCGTCAGCACCTAACTCTTGGGCGCGCTGAGCCATTGAAAACAGCAGGTTTGAGTATGACAACTTGATCCAGATAGGCGTCTTCGTAATGCCTCGCACTTTCTTCATCAGTTGTTCTAGATGACGCACGTCAACATTCAAGTTGCCGTGCAGTGCGCCTGAGTGCGAGCAAGAAATGTTGATCTCGTAAGCATCAACAGCAAGCTCGTCGAAGGTCCTGATCAAGTAGCAACAACTTTCGAGATCGCGACCAGAAAGCGAAACGATGATCGGACAGCCAGTATCTTGCACCTGGCGCACCCCGCTGTCTCGCCACTCCGTCCACGGTTTCTCGTTGCCCCATTCGCAGTTGAGCATGTTGTCTTGTCCGAAAACCGCGTAGCGCGGGACAGTAATTCTTGAGCGCTCCGGCGGAATGTGTTGCTTGAGCGAACAGGTGACTATCCCTGAACAACCGTATGGTTGAGCTCTTATGAAGAACTCCGGCGTTTCGGTGATGTACCCTGACGCCAACAGAAGCGGTGTCTGTAGATGTACACTTCCAACTTGTGTCCTGAGAGACATAACTATCCTCCTTTCTGAAGATGAGGCGTTAAGGTTGCGAGCACCTTGTTGAGCACTAAGTGCTCTGTTGCTTCAGTGACTTCAATCACTGAAGTGTACAGCGATCTTTGACGCAGGATTGCCCCGATCTCGTCCTTGGCCGCAGCAATTCTTTTCGCGATCTCTGCCGGGCTTTCTGCATTTCGTATGACCGCGAGCCTTTTGTGAAGTAGAGAAAGTTCAAAGGTCACGAAACCGATAGTGATGATTGCGGAATTGATCTTGAGCGCTACCGAAACATTGTCCGGGTGCAGCTCAGTCAACTTGACGTCCGAGGTCGGGAGCAAGTCACCCACTCTAAGGCCGTAATGATGGCCAAAGAGATTCTGGATTAATACCAACTCACCGATATCAGCCATCCGATTGAACTCGGGAACTGAAACGCAGGTTCTATTTCCACCAACATACTCATTTGGTCGCAGGGAGCGGGTAGTAAACCATGCCAGTTCCTGAATGTATGGGTAAAGGTGTAATAGCCGTTCCTTGATGTAGCCCTTGCCGATTCCGGAAGGGCCGCTTAGAGCGATTATCATCGTATCCTCCTAATTTCTCAAAGAACTTATCCAACCTCCTACGGACTTCCGTAGAATACGAGTTGCTTGAATTCCAATGGAAATCTTAAATCATCATAAATTTGTTGTCAACCTCAACTGTATCGGTCACATTTTTTGTTTTTGGTTATCAACATTTGCCCGGAATGGGTTGAATTTTAGGGAAAATATGATAGGGTTGAGGAATGGGAACATTTACCACCCATTTTTG
>DYGD01000013.1 GCA_020724885.1 Candidatus Paceibacter sp.
CCTGAGCTGTTAAATTCTTTATTCTCCAAATTCTCAAAAAACTCTTCGTCTAGCCTAATTTTCTTCAAATCACTCTGTATGGCGGCTTCAGGAATATCAGATTTCTCGGCAACTTCAGAAATAAAACGCGCTTGCTCAATACCAGATGGGATTATCTTTAAGAACGGCAAGATTTTTAAAGCGATTTCGCGGTCCTGCCTTCTCTTATCAAATTCGGCTTCCATAATTTTTTCCAAATAAAAGTTAATTATGTGTTTTGATGTCTTCAAGAGAGACAAATATTTTTCCGGAGCAACCGCGATGAGCGAAGCCGGGTCCTCACCCTTGGGCAGGGCCGCGACACGGGCATTCATACCAAGCGATATCGCCAATCGCGCGGCTCTCTCCACCGCTTTAAAGCCAGCTTGATCGCCATCGTAGGAAAATATGACTCTTTCAGAGAGGCGCTTGAGACGTTGCAATTGATTTATTGTCAGCGCGGTGCCCGAAGTGGCAACCGTATTGGTAAAACCGGCCTGATGAGACAAAATCAAATCCATCTGCCCCTCAACCAAGACGGTGTAATTTTTAGACCGAATATCACTTTTCGCCCGATCCAAGCCGTAGAGCGTCTCCGACTTATTGAACAATTCTGTTTCCGGACTATTCAGATATTTAGGCGCGACCTGCCCGTCAGATCCCCCCTGCTCTTTTTCCGGAAACAATCTGCCGGAAAAAGCGATCGGCCGACCAGCGCTGTCAAAAATCGGAAATATTATCCTGCCCCGAAATACATCGTAAATCCTACCGCCTTCGGCTTTTTTGATAAGACCAACTTTTAATAACTCTCCTTCTCTAAAGCCCATTTTTTCGGCAAAAGACGCTAAATCTCGCCAAGTATCTTTGGCGTAACCAATCCGCCAATCAGATATAGAAGAACTCCTGACAGACCTTTTTTTTAAATATTCAACGGCCGGTTTATCCTTTTCAAGATTAGATTGGAAAAAAGCCGTCGCAATATCCAACAAATCAAACAATCTTTCTCTTTCTCCTTTATCTCTCTTTTCTTCAAATTTCAGATCAACTCCCGCCCTGTCGGCTAGAAGTTTAAGAGCACCCAAAAAATCCAATCCTTCAATCTCCTGAATGAAATTAAAAATATCCCCCTTGGCTCCGCAACCAAAACAATAATACGACCCTCTGTCGGGAGAAACAAAAAAAGACGGGGTTTTTTCGTTATGAAAAGGACACTTGGCTTTGAAATTAGAACCGGCCTTCTGAAGCTTTAAGTAAGCTCCGACAACATCAGCGACAGAAAGCCGCTCTTTTATTTTATCAACATTAGACACAATAAATTTTGCCGGCTAACTATCCCCACAAGGGACGGGGCTTAATGACCGATCCCAATAAAAATAAAATGGGATTTAGGAATTTATTTTTTCTTCCTCTTGATTCTCCTGGAATTTCTCTATCAATTGATGCTTCGGGCTGTCGGCAAAACCTGTTCCGGCGGGAATTAGACGACCGATTATCACGTTCTCCTTCAAACCGCGCAATTTGTCTTGGTAACCGCGAATAGCCGCATTTATTAGGATGCGAGTAGTATGCTGGAAAGACGCAGCGGACAAAAAACTTCTTCTGGTCAGAGAAACTTCAGAAATTCCCATTATCACTCTTTCGGCCTTAGCTTCTTTTTTGCCACCGGCCCGAGCTTCTTCGTTAGCAACAACGAGTTCGCCTTCTTCCACAATGTCACCATTTGAGAGTTTGGTATCGCCAGCGTCCTTAACCTTGCGTCTGGAAAACATCTGCCTAACTATAACTTCAATATGCTTCCGAGAAATTGGTTCCCCCTGGAGCTCGTAAAGCTTATTGATTTCTTTAATAATATAATTTTCAGTAGCTTCCTTACCGGCATATTTGAACAATTCGTCCAAATCAGACGAGCCGTCAGTCAAAATTTGACCTTTTTTAACGGCGTCTCCCACCTTCACCAAAAAAGTGCGCTGAAAACTGACAGGATATTCAATCTCGGCTTTCTTGCTTTTAGCAGAAGCTTCGGATGGTAAAACGATTATAGATTTCTCTCCTTTGTCATTCTTCAAACCCGACACTATTCCATCCACGGTGCAAATAACCGCTGCATTCTTTGGTTTTCTCTTTTCAAACACCTCCTCAACTCTCGGAAGACCTGTAGTAATGTCGCCGCCGATAGACGCAGTACCGCCGGTATGGAAAGTTCTCATGGTCAACTGCGTACCCGGCTCGCCGATCGCTTGCGCGGCGACTGTGCCAACGGCTTCGCCGATCACCACTGGTCGACCGGTGCCCAAATCAGCCCCATAACATTTAGCACAGACCCCATTCAAAGATTTGCATGACATCGGAGACCTAACGATTGCCTCTCTTACAGAGGTGGCCTCAACTACAAGAGCATCCTTTTTGTTCAGAAAATGTTCTTTTTTAAACAAGACCTCGCCGTTCAAAGAAATATCTTCGGCTAAAAATCTCCCGCGCAAATTCTTTGAGAGGGGAACTTCAATTTCAGAATCTGAATTACGACTAATCTTTATACCCTCTTTAGTTCCACAATCTTCTTCAACAATTATAGAATCTTGCGCAACATCAAATAATCTTCTGGTAAGATACCCGGCCTTAGCGGTGTTAAGAGCGGTGTCAGTTAGACCTTTCCTGGCGCCGTGCGTTGTAATAAAGTATTCAATCGGAGTCAAACCTTCTTTTGTAGAAGATATGACCGGGAATTCAATAATTTCTCCAAGCGCGTTCTGGATCAAACCTTTCATTCCAGCCATTTGAGTAATCTGCGAGAGTGATCCTCTGGCGCCTGATTTCACCATATCGTAAACAGAACCTCGCTGATCTAAATTGTCCGGAATAATTTTTTCTATTTCCCCCTTAGCCCAATGCCAAATTTCAATATTTTTCCTCAACCTCTCTTCGCTGGAAATAAGACCTTCACTGTACTGGCTCAAGACGGCTTCTGCTTTTTTGTGGGCTTCATCAATAATCCCGCCCTTTTGGGCTGGGACAGTAATCTCATCAATACCCCAAGTAATACCAGCGTAAGTCGCATATTGAAATCCAAAATTCTTTATTTTGTCCATAATTGGCGGAATATTTTCAATGCCGTATTTCTCAATCAAATCTTCAACCAATGCGGACATTTTTTTTCTATCTATCTCAGAATTTATGAAAGGATAATCTTTGGGCAAAACGCTGTTAAAAAGAAGACGCCCAACTGAAGTTTCAAAAATTCCGTTGTTAAACTCTTTATATTTTGCAGTGTCAGTCGCCAAAATATTTACCTTCGCCCTGAAACCAACTTGTCCATAGTCAAAAGCGCCAATAGCGCTGTTCGGACTTTGAAAATATTTACCCTCGCCTTTTTCGCCCGACAGAATTCTGGTCATCCAGAAACAACCCAAGACAATGTCAAGCATTTTGGCAGAAACTATCGGATCACCACTACCCGGCTTTAGGATATTTTTTTCAGACGCCATGATCTCTTTTGCCTCAAGTTGGGCCTCCTCTGACAGGGGCACGTGGACCGCCATCTGATCGCCGTCAAAGTCAGCGTTAAATGCAGTACAGACCAATGGGTGAACCTGGATAGCGTTACCCTCAATAAGAATGGGTTGAAAGGCCTGAATACCGAGACGGTGAAGTGTCGGCGCTCTGTTCAAGAGAACCCGTTTATCTTTTATAACATCTTCCAGAATAGCCCAAACTTCCGACACACCTTCCTCAATCAGCTTGCTAGCTCCCTTGATATTGAAAGCCAATTCTTTTTTAAGAATTTGAGAAATAACAAACGGCTTGAACAATTCAAGCGCCATATGCTTAGGTAATCCACACTGATTAAGTTTAAGGTCCGGACCGATAACAATAACCGAACGACCGGAATAATCAACCCGCTTGCCCAATAGATTCTGCCTGAAAAACCCTCTCTTCCCTTTAAGATTGTCAGCAATTGACTTCAGGTCTCTCTTTTGACCTTGGCCGATCATCGAAGATTGGCCGGTGCCCTGACGCAGAGTATTGTCAAGCAGAGCATCCACTGCTTCTTGAAGAATTCTTTTTTCGTTTCTTAAGATAACTTCGGGAGCGTTGATCTCTTTGAGCTTCTTCAGACGATTGTTTCTATTTATAACTCTACGATACAAATCATTGACGTCAGAAGTCGCATAACGTCCGCCATCAAGTGGAACCATCGGTCTCAAAGCCGGAGGAATTACCGGTATTTTAGTCAAGAACATCCACTCCGGACGTAAATTATTTTTGATCATTGACTTTACCAGAGAGATTCTTTTTCTGATTTTGTCCCTCTCGGTAGAACCAGATTCTTCAAGGTCTTGCTCCAGATTAGTTTCCAGTTTTTTTAAGTCAACATTGCTCAAGATTCTATAAATCGCCTCGGCGCCGATTCCGGCCTCAAAGATCGTTCCGTAACGAACGGAATGATTATGGAAAGCGACCTCGTCCAAAACCTGACCTTCAGACAAGTTTTCTATGTCTTGTCTGGTCTTAATCCACAAACTCTTTAAAGCGTCTTTTTCTTTTTGCTCGCGAGCCGACTTGAGTTTGTTGTTGAATTCGCCGTCCAACTCTTTCAAAACCCTCTTTCTTTCTTCTTCGTTGACTTGGGTGATTATATAGCCAGCAAAATAAATAACCTTCTCCAGATCTCCGGCCGGAATGCCCAAAACCATGCCGATCCTTGAAGGAACGCTTTTCAAAAACCAAATATGAGAAACCGGGCTAGCCAATTCTATATGGCCCATCCTTTCCCTCCTAACGATACTTCTGGTGATTTCCACTCCGCATTTTTCACAAACAATTCCCTTGTATCTTATCCCGCGATATTTACCGCAATAACATTCATAATCCTTATCCGGACCGAAGATCTTTTCGTCAAACAAACCGTTCCTCTCGCTCCTTTGCGTCCGGTAATTGATTGTTTCCGGCTTAGTGACTTCCCCAAAAGACCAATTTTTGACGCTTTCCGGAGACGCCAGCCTCAAAGCAATTGATTCAAAGTCATTTATGTTTGCCATTGATTTTATCTTCATAATTTTTTTGAGCTGATTAAGTTCTCATTTTTAATTTTCTCTGACAGGCCGCCTTTTCTTTTCCGGAATTTCAGAATTGTCTTTCTTCAGCTCAACATCCAAAGCCAAACCGCGAAGATTACTCATAAGGACATTAAAAGAAGCTGGGGTGTGAAGCTCTCTTATCTTGTCGCCTCTAACAATGGCATCAAAAGCCGCGCTTCTGCCGACAATATCGTCAGATTTTATTGTCAGCATCTCACGCAAAATATAAGCCGAACCATAACCAAGAAGTGCCCAAACTTCCATTTCGCCAAATCTCTGGCCCCCACCCTGCGCTTTACCTCCAAGGGGTTGCTGAGTGATAAGGGAATATGGGCCAATAGAACGCATATGTATCTTGTCTTCAACCATATGGTGGAGCTTCAAGATGTACATATAACCTAAGGCGATCGGCTGATCAAAGGCCTCGCCGGTGCGGCCATCATACAAAGTAACCTTGCCCGTCCTCGGGAAACCAGCTTTTTCCAATTCATCCTTTACTTCTTCTCCGGAAGCTCCCATAAATGGCGGCACGACTGCCTGATAATTCAAAGTATTCGCCGCCAGACCCAAATGCATTTCTAGAATTTGTCCCAAATTCATTCTTGATGGGACACCAAGGGGGGTTAAAATGACATCCACCGGTTGGCCATCCGCCGTGTACGGCATGTCTTCTTCGGGTAGAATTTTTGAGATAACTCCTTTATTTCCATGTCGCCCAGCCAGTTTGTCTCCTACTGAAACATTCCTAAGTTGAGCAATTTCAATGTGTATTCTTTTTATAATGCCGGACTCAAGCTTATCACCATTTTCTCTGGAAAAGACCTGGACTTTGATAACCCGCCCACGTTTGCCAACTTCCATTCTTTTGGAAGTATCTTTGACATCCCGCGCTTTTTCACCAAAAAGAGATCGGAGTAAGCGCTCTTCCGGGGTCAGCTGTGTCTCGCCTTTTGGAGTAATCTTCCCGACCAGAATATCGCCCGAACGAACCTCTGCCCCAACCCGAATGATCCCGTCTTCAGCCAGATTTTTCAATTTTGTTTCGCCGACATTGGGAATATCGCAGGTCGTCACCTCCGGCCCGAGTTTGGTATCACGGACATTCACAACAAACTCTTCTATGTGAATGCTCGTAAACTTGCTATCTTTTACCAAACGTTCATTGATAATGATTGCGTCCTCATAATTTGCACCCGACCAAGACATAAAAGCAACTCGAACATTTTGCCCCAAAGCAATTTGCCCCCCATCAGAAGAAGATGTGTCTGCAAGAACCTCGCCTCGCTTAACCTTTTGGCCGATCTCCACAATCGGTCTTTGATGAAAAGCGGTAAAACCATTTGTTCGAGAAAAATTTATAAGATTGTAATCGGCGATTTTACCTTTTTTATTTTTAACTTTTATAATCCGTCCGTCGGCATAAATAACTTCTCCTTCTTCTTGGGCTACTACTAATCGTCCGGTATCCAAAGCCGCGTATTCTTCAATCCCAGTCGCAACAAGCGGCGCTTCAGGAACTACACAAGGAGTCGCCTGCTTTTGCATGTTTGAACCCATAAGCGCTCTGTTCGCATCATCGTGATTCAAAAAAGGTATCATTGAGGTCGCCACGGAAAATGCTTGAGTTGCCGAAACATCTATGTAATCAACTTTTTTTCTTTCAACCAAGCCGGGCACCCCTTTAATTCTAACGTCAACATAATCTGAAACGAGTTTACCTACTTCATCATATGGGGTAGCGGCATGCGCAATATTAAATTTTTCTTCTTCGTGGGCATCCAAATAATCTACCTGGCCCTGAATTTTGCCATCCTTCACCCTGACATACGGAGTTTCAATGATGCCAAATTCGTTGACTCTGGCAAAGAGAGATAAGCGTAAAATGAGTCCTATATTCTGACCTTCCGGTGTGTGTATCGGGCAAAGCCGGCCATAGTGGGTCGGATGCACATCCCTAACTTCAAAACCGGCTCTGGCACGGTTCAACCCGCCGGGACCCAAGGCCGATAAAGTCCTCAAATGCTCTATCTCTGCCAAAACATTTTCTTGTTGCATAAATTGAGACAGCTGGTTAGTGGCAAAGAACTCTTTGATCCTGGCTTGCAGGGGTTTTGGAGAAATAAAATTGACCGGCAAAGTCGTACTGAAATCAATTGTGGACATTCTGTTCTGAATGTTCCGTTTGATTTGAGCCATACCAATTCTGATTTTTTGCTGGAAAAGCTCGCCAACATAACGAACCCGGCGAGAACCCAAATGATCTACATCATCTTCCTTCGCTTCAGGGTCATCATTAAGCGACGCAATGCGGTTTAAGATGATTACCAAGTCAGACAGATCAACTATCTTTTTCTTAAGGGCTGTTGCGGAAGTGTCAAGACCAAATTTCTTATTGAACATATAGCGCCCAACCTTAGAAATGTCGTATCTTTCTTCACCAAAAACCGATTCTAGAAAAGTTCTGGCATTATCAACAGTAGCCATGTCCCCATCACGCAAACGGCGATGGATTTCAATCACCGCCTGATCAAAGGTTTTGGCTGGGTCCTTAGCTAGAGTTTTTTCTATATAGGCCAGAGTGTTTTTATTATTATTAAAAACTGAAAGAATTTCTTTGTCGGTCTTGGCGCCAAACAACCTTAATAGCGAAGTGATGGCGAATTTCCTTTTTCTGTCAATCCTGGCGTAAATTACTCCGTCCTGATCGGTCTCAATCTCAATCCAAGCTCCGCGAGAAGGAATAATTTTGGCGCCAAAGTATTTCTTGCCACGAATAATCTGCGAATTAAACAAAACCCCGAAAGCTCTGGCCAATTGAGGCACAATCACCCTTTCTATTCCGTTTACGATAAAAGTGCCGTGGCTTGTCATAAGCGGCAAGTCGGCCATAAATATCTCCTGCTCTTTTTCCGTCTTCAAAGCCAAGTTATTCAGCCGAACTCTGACCTTGAGAGGCGCTTCGTAATTTAATTTATTTTCTTTGGCAAAATATTCATCAAACTTCGGTTCGCCAATTTCAAATCCCAAAAAATCAAATTGAAATTTCTTTTCGGTAAAATCTTTTATTTTTGAAAACTCAGAGAAAACCTCTTTTAGACCATCTGCCAAAAACCACTTAAAAGAGGTTATTTGTGGCTCAACCAAATAAGGCAAAGGGGCTAGTGATTCTTTATATTTGCTGAAATATTTTTTTTCTTTTTTGGGTGTATCGGTGGTGCTATGTTTTGAGGACATAAAATTAGCAAAAGCAAGATTACCTTGCTCTTTTAAAAAGGTTAAAACTTACAAAAGGATTATTGAAGCTTCTTTAACACCTGAAAAACTAGAAACTTAAGTTATTTCCGATATTCATCAATAACTCAATCTTATCAACCAGACCAGTATAGGGGTCTGTTTTTATTTGTCAAGTGGGGCTGTGGATAAGTAAATTAGGGTTTAGGGATTGGCCAATAGCCACTAGGGATAACACAAAAAGAAACCCCCGAGTCAGCATAAGCCAGCCCGGAGGTCTTAGATACACAAATGGTCGTTCGTGCGAGGAACGTTCTTCTTCCCAATCAAGGAAAAGTACTAGCCCGCCCGCACCAGGACTGATCCCGCGGAACCAGCCGACCTCACAACGAAGTCCGAGAGAGAGCGTGTTGACTCACGCCACAACCCCCGGAGTGGATGCCGATATCTTACCTCTGGGTGTACAGCCCTTTGGCTTGACCCATTACCCACCTTCGCTATGCCTGACCACCAGTGCCCCGTCACACTTCAGCCTTGTCAAGGGCTTTCGTGATAAAGGGGGCTCCAGCGGATTTGAACTTCAATTCATCTATTTACCAGCATAGCAGATTCAAAAATTTTGTCAAGCTTTTTGGGGTGTTTTTCATTTTTCTTTTCTCTTGTGGCAAAAATATGGCTAAAAATATAGCTTTTATGGTAATAAAGTTTTGTCTCGTCCTATCCCCGCGGTAAAACCGCGGGGTATTAGGCGAGACATCAGGGAAAACTTTGTTGCAGAAGTGTCGGCTCCGCCGACATCTATACACAACTCGCCTTCTCATCCCCGCGCTAAAGCGCGGGGTATTCGAAGACGAACTACAATCAAAAAATACCCCACAAAAAACAATATCCTGTCTTTTCCCTTAGATGATGCCGAGAACCAATACTGCTACCACAAAAAATATTATAATGCTTAAAATATCGCGGATAACGGTGGAGAAAGGACCGGAAGCGATAGCCGGATCAAGCTTAAATTTGAAAAATAACCACGGCAAGAAAATACCCAATAAAGCAGCAATGAAAATGGTTAAAATAAAAGATAATCCTATTATCAAAGCGACTTGAAATTCTCCCCACCACCAAAAAATCAAAGTAAAAGCAATTAATCCCAAAAAAACAGAAAGTGGAAAACTTATAGCCAATTCTTTTTTCAAATATTCTTTCAATCTTAACTTCTCCGGCAAGGACAAGGTTCTGACAAAAATGGTCTGAGTTTGGGCGCCGACTGCGTCAGCCATATAAACTACGGCCGGAATAAAAGCCGCCAATAAAATTATTTGGGACAAGGTCTCTTCAAAAAAGCTAATCACCGAGGCCGCTAACAATCCACCTAAAAGCCCGACCAAAAGCCAAGGTAGTCGTTTTCTAAAATGTTCAAAGGTCTTGGTTGAGAGGAAACCGCTGACTGAATAATTTTTCAAAATACCGGCCGAGCGGAGCAAGTCCTCAACCCCCTCCTTGTGCAAGACGGACAAAATAATATCCGATGGCACCGCGCCCAAAAACACTCCGTTTTTATCAACCACCGGCACGCTCTTGATATTGTGCTTTATAGAGAGCATCACCACTCTTTCTTGATCGGTGCTGGGACGAACAGAAACCGGATTAGCGATCATTACAGAAGAGACCTTAGCGCTTTTTGGTAAACGAAAAACTTCTTTTATAGAAATCACGCCGGCTAATTGATTGCGACTATCCAAAATATAAACATAATTGATATTGTCAAAATTTTTTACTTCCTTGAGTAAAAGCGCCTCAACTTCGCCAATGGTCGCATCCCGCAAAATAGTCGGGACTTTATCGGTCAAAATCCGACCGGCGCTGTCGGCGGATAAATGGCCAAATTTTTGGTTGTTGTTTTGCTTATTTTCCATTTCTAAATTCTTTGGACAATTCGGCCGAGAGACCGCCTAAAAGCAAGATTTGGCTAACGCTATAAATCCAGAGCAAGAAAGCAATCAGAGAGGACGAAGCGCCGTAAATAGCGTGAGCCGAATGAAAAAGATTGAAATAAAGAGACAGGGCGATGTTTAAAATTGAGAACAGAATGGTGCCAAAAATTCCGCCAACGAGCGCATCACGCCAAGCCACGCCACCGGCCGAAACAATCTTATACATAAAAGCCAGAGTTAAAACAGTTAGAACAAAAACAACGGCAAAAATTGTCCAGGATGATTTTAATAAAGCAAATTCCAGATTACCGCTGGCAAAGCGGATAATAACCGGAATGATGGTGTTTAAAAATGTCAGTAAAATTATAAAAACCGCCAAAAAAACCGAATAAGCCGCTGATTTTAAAAAGTTTAGCAGGGTTTGGCTAACTCCTCTTTCCGGTCCGAAATGAACTCCGAAGATTCCAAAGAAGGCCTTTTTTAAAGTATTGAAAAAGTGCGACAAGCCATAAAGCAAGATAAAAAGGCCAACGGCGGAGAATAAAAGATGGGCTCGGGTTTCTTTAAGCCCGGATAAAAAATCCTCTATAAACGGCACGGCTTTACCGCCGGTTCTTATATCAAAATACCGGATGAGTTGTTCTTCGGCTAAGCCCTGACCCAACAAAACCCCGCCAATGGCGACAAAAATAATCACCATCGGCGCCAAAGCATAGATGGCGTAAAAAGCCAGAGCAGCGGCGTGGCGCGGGATTTCCGCCCGCCTTGCTTCCCCACCGACTTTCTTGATAAAATTTAAATAACCGGTCACGAATTTAATTGTATAACATTCAAAAACAAAATGTTTAAGTTTCTGCACAATTTGGAGTTGAAGTGGTGGCAGGCGGCGATTTACGAGACCGCTATGATTTCTCTCGGAATTTTGATCGGAGCCCGTTTCTATTGGATTTTTGAAAAGTGGGTGATTTTTTTCCTTGTTGTTTTTTTAGCCGGCGGAATTTACATCTTGCGGTTGTGGTTGAAGCAGATAAAAAATAGCCAATAAGCTCTAGGTATTAGGGTATTAGGCACTAGGGCTTAGCTAATAGAGTTTGAGACAAAAGCCCTTTTTCGCCTTTAGCGAAAAAGGGCTTTTGCTGGATAAGAAAAAGCTCCGCTACCCTGTGGCAGCGGAGCGAGGTCGGATGATGGGTAGAGCGAGCCAATCGCACTGACTCTATCTCTGCAATCTTGCCAACTCCGGGAAAGGGGTGACTCTACCTGTGCGGTAGTCCCAGACACCCGCCAAACTTCCACCACAACCGCAGTCAAATCGATTACAGGAGAGTTCACCATTTCTGTTTTGAGAAACGGGCATCCCCTGAAGGATAAGACGACCGCAGTTTTCGCAACGCCTCGGATTCTCTGCTTTGATGAAGTTGATCATGCATTCGGGACAGAAGTCGGGACGACTCTCCTTGATCCCTCGCCCAATCAATCGTGTGATTTCGCCGTGCATGGAGAGTTGGTATTGCGATGGACCTTGATGACCGCACCCGTAAGACGCAACTTCCGAAGAAGCGAAATTGGGAACGATTCCACAGGTATCGTCTCTTTGGAAGCCCATGTGTATCTCCTTGAATGAGTGGCAGAATGGGTGACATGCCCATCTTTACCATATCCAATTTTAAGTATAGAAAGCATATTCTCTTTGTCAAGCAAACTTCGGTAAGTGTTAGATATGTATCTTACGGCAAGGACTCCCCTTGTTGTAAGATATTTTTGTTAACAACTTCTACGATCGTATAAGTTGTTAACAAAATTTACTTATCAACATTCTCACGATCGTGAGAATGTTGATATTTTAGTTTTTAAAATTTAGGAAAAGAAAGAACCCCGCAACCTTTCGGAAAGCGAGGCTTGGGTTCGGAGTCCAACAAAGTCGCCCTGTCATCAATCTGACGATCGTCAGATTGATGACAGGGCGAAAATTATTAAAATTATTTTTGTCTTTGGCGGCCATTCCTCCACCCCCGCCCCTACTTTCGTAGAGATGAGGCTCGCTTGGCGTCTTCTTCTCGCCAAGCGGCAATTTTTTTATGGTCGCCGGAAAGGAGAACTTTGGGCACTCGATATTTTTTGCCTTCAAAGGAAAAAAATTCCGGACGGGTATAGTGCGGGTATTCCAAAAATTTTTCTTCTTTCTTTTTTGTATAGTTGAAAAAAGATTCCTCCGCAAGCGACTCAAATTTAATAACCCCCGGTATAAGGCGAGTTATTGTTGAGATAAGAACGGCGGCCGGTAATTCTCCGTCAGTTAAAACATAAGGACCGATTGATAATTCTTCCGCTTTCAAGGCCTTTCGGACCCTTTCATCAATCCCCTCATATCGGCCGGCAATTAGAATCATGTGGTCCAATTTTTTTGAATAGTTCAAAGCCAGCTTCTGGTCAAACTGCCTGCCTTTTGCCGAAAGTATGACGATTTTATAACTTTTACCTCTCTTAATCTTCTTTAAAATTGCATCAACGGCCTTCAATATCGGCTCGGCCTTCATCACCATTCCGGCTCCTCCGCCATACGGCTTATCATCAATCTGCCGGCGCTTATCTTTAGTGAAATCTCTCGGGGTGTAAAAAAGAATCTTCACTTTTTTTTGCTCTTGGGCTTTGCGAAGAATTGAGGTCTCTATGTAGGACTTAATGCTGTCCGGGAAGATTGTAATGATATGAAAAGTCATAAGAGTAATCGTGAATATACGAATTTAATCTAATATACAAATTACGAAAAGTAAAATCCGCCCTGATGAACATCAGAGCGGATTTTACTTTTTCTCTATTGGCTAGTGGCCATGTCCTAACCCCTAGTTTTATATTTTAAGATCAGAAACCGCGTCTTCAAAACTTCTGGATTTTTCTTTCATCGGACGAGTACTGCCTTCCGGCTCATTAATCTTCAAGTTGACTCTGGCGTTATTTTTCATCCCAACCACGCGCAAAAGAGTTCTGATGGCTTTGGCGGTATTGCCGTCGCGACCAATGATCTTACCCATGTCAGCAGAGTTGACATCCAAAGTTATTAAAACCCCCATTTCATCAACTGTTCGGTTGATTTTTACATCTTGAGGATTGTCGACCAAGGACTTAACAACATGCTCTAAAAAAGCTGCATCACTTTCCATAACGACTTTTCTAAATTAAGTTCTATTAATGTGCGATAGAATCCCGACTATGGCTCTTTCTGCACTGATTCCATAATACACAAACAGGGCATATTGTCAATGCCTTTTTCCGACCTGTGGAAGAAGAAATTGGATTTTAGGTTTTAGGAAATGGGTTTTTCGGCTGGTTCGGGCGATTTCTCTGTCTGTTCTACAGTTGCCTCTTCTGGTGCTTCAGTTGTGGTGGGTTCTGCTACTGGTTCTGGTGATTGGGGTTCCATGCTCTCAACTTTCTCAACCTCCTTTTTTTCTGCTGTATCTGCTGGGGCGGGTTGTCCAACCCCCTCGCCCTCTTTTTCTATCGGCTTTTTCTTTGGCAGAACATTTATTTTCTTACCCTCAATAATATTTTTGGAAACCAAAAGATTATGAACTGTGCCGGAAGTTTGGGCTCCCGCTGATAACCAGTGCCTGATCCGCTCGGCCTTAAAATTGGACTCATCTCCTCGGCGAGAATCATAATTACCTAAAATCTCCACGGCTTTGCCACTTTTCGGCCCTTCATGCGAATCAATAACAACCAAGCGAAAAACCGGCTCATGCTTCCGCCCGACCCTTTGTAGACGAATTTTTAACATAGTGGCAAATATGGTATCAAAAATCTCAAACTAATGCAATATAAAAGGAAACCCCGTTGGCGGTGAATGAGGCCGCCAACGGGGGTGAGCAAAAACAGCTAACGCGGGGTGCTCAAACGCTGGCTGGAAGCGGAACCAGACAGCATTCTCCCGCGTTTCTTCCCGCACCTCATTTCGGCGACGAGAGCGTATAGCCCTTTATCGCTAGAGGTGGGGAGGGGGGGCGTTCTGCCGTAGAGCGTAGCATATCCATTATAAAAGTCAAGCGGTCCCGGTAATGTGCGACAACAATTTTACGAGTATCTATGATAAACTCATCACTACAAAGTTATGAAGGAAAATAGACAAAAGAAACAACAGCAGGCGATAAAAGGCACTATCCGGATCAATTCTCGGGGTATCGGCTATTTGGCTTCTGAAAAAGTCAATGAAGAAGATATAGAAATTGACCCCTACTTCCTGAAAGGGGCGATGGACAAAGACATAGTCCTTGTGGTTCGTCATCCTGCCAGAAAAGACAGCCGACAAAAAGGAGAGGTGGTCAAGATATTGGAACGCGCCAAAGACCAATTTACCGGCGTTTTGGAAAAAAGCGGAAATATTTTATTCCTGAACGCCGATGACCGACGAATGTATCGCGACATCATAATACCGGATAAATCGGCTGATAAAAACTTAATCGGAAAAAAGGTACTAGTAAAAATCACCAACTGGGGCGACCAGAAAAAAAACCCTGAAGGAAAAGTTATAAAAGTTTTTGGAAAGAAGGGCGAGCATGAAGCAGAAATTCAATCAATAATTTTTAACAAGGGTTTTGATTCTTCTTTCCCCCAACCGGTGGAAAAAGAGGCGGAACGAATTGCCCAAGAAGCCAAACAAAAGAGAGATTTAGAAATCAGCAAAAGGAAGGACTTGCGGCAAGTCCCGACTTTCACCGTTGACCCCGCAGATGCCAAGGATTTTGACGATGCAATATCAATTAGGAAGATTAGTGATAAGCGATTAGCGAATAGCGACAAACAGCTCTACGAAGTAGGCATCCACATTGCCGATGTTTCTTATTATGTTCGCGAGGGAGGACTTTTGGATAAAGAAGCTCAAAAGAGGGGCTTCTCAATTTACTTGGTTGACCGAACTATCCCGATGTTACCAGAAGTTTTGTCCAACGACCTGTGCAGTTTAAACCCCAAAGAAGAAAAATTTGCATTTTCAGCCATCTTTAAAATGACCAAAGAAGGAAAGGTTTTGGAAAGCTGGTTTGGTAAGACAGTGATATCATCGGACAAAAGATTCACCTACGAAGAAGCTCAAATGGTCTTGAATGAAAAAAAGGGAACCTTTTTCCAAGAACTTGAAATTTTAAACACCCTAGCCAAGAACCTGAAAAAAGAGAGGTTTAAAAAGGGCGCCATTGATTTTGACACCGATGAAATCCGATTTGAGTTGGATAAAGCCGGCCGGCCAATCAGAGTTTTCAGAAAAGAACGGCAGGATACCAACAAAATGATTGAGGAATTAATGCTCTTAGCTAACCGCAAGGTTGCCGAGTTTGTCCAACACCGAACCAAAACCAAAAAAAATGGATTTATCTTCAGAATCCACGACTTGCCAAACAAAGAAAAAATAAAAAGTTTGTCTATATTTTTAAGGGCGCTCGGATACTCTCTGCCTTTCAACGAGCAAAATGTGGTGTCTTCAAAAGACCTAAATGCGCTTTTCGCAAAGATAGAGGGTCGGGCCGAGGAATCCTTGATAAAGACCGCGGCTGTCAGAGCTATGGCTAAAGCGGTATATTCCGTAAAAAATATCGGGCATTTCGGCCTAGCTTTCCAATACTACACCCACTTTACCTCACCAATCAGACGATATCCTGATTTGCTGGTCCACAGATTTTTGGAGAAATGCCTCACCAACAAAACCAGCGCCATTGATTTTGAAAAACACCGAAAACTTGCCGAGGATCTGTCGGAAAAAGAAATACAGGTGACCGAAGCCGAACGAGAATCGATAAAATTCAAGCAGGTTGAGTATATGTCTTCGAGAATCGGCCAAGTGTTTGACGGAATAATTTCCGGAATCACCGACTGGGGCATATACGTGGAAGAAACCAAAGCCCGCGCCGAAGGAATGATAAAACTCAGAGATCTTGGGGATGACTATTACCAACTAGACGAAAAACAATATTCAATCGTCGGACAAAAAACCAAAAAGAAATTTAGGTTGAGCGATAAAGTAAAAATCCGCGTTAAAAGAGTTGATCTAGACAATAGGCAAATTGACTACGAATTAGCCTGAAGCTGAAAATTTAAGACGCAAAAATCACTTGGCTACGGAGAGCGCCTCTTCAAACGCCACTGACAAAATTTTAGAAAACCCCTCTTTACCCATAGTCACACCATATAAAATTCCAGCTCGAGACATCGTCTCTCGATTATGAGTTATCAAAATGAGCTGTGAATGTTTAGAGAGCATCCCGATCATATCGCCATAACGTTTTGAGTTGGCTTCGTCCAACGCCGCGTCGGTCTCATCCAAAACCAAAAATGGCGGCGGATTAACCTGAGAAAGAGCAAAAATCAGAGCGATTGAGGTCAGCGCTCTCTCGCCACCAGACAACATCTCCAGGCCTTTTATTTTTTTCCTGGGTAAATTTATTTTAATGTCTAGACCCTCTTCCACCGGCTCTTCATCCAACAGAACAGGTCCGGTTTCCTCTTCTGATGATTCGGCAAGCTCTGAAATCAATTCCAAGTCGCTTTTTCTTTTCCTTTTCTCTGCTTTTACTACAGCAAGTTTGGCCGAACCACCGGAAAACATTGAATCAAATAACTCCTGAAAATGCTTGTTAATGCTCTCAATCCCGTTTTTGAAATTTTGATCCAACTGAGATTCTAAATCGCTTATCAATTGCTTTAAAGACCCGCTCGACTGTCTAAGATCAGAAATTTCCTTCTCCAAAAAAGCATCTCTTTCAGAAATTTCACGATATTCTTTTTCTACCTCTTCGCCAATACCGCCGGCATCTTCAAGACGAATTTTTATTTTTTCTATTTCCCTCCTCAAAACCGAACGGGTATTTATTTCATAGCCATCCAAGTCCGGAGAATTAAAATTGTGATATTCCAAAACCTGCTTTCCCACTAGAACTGCGGCTTCACGCAA
The DNA here is from genome assembly GCA_020724885.1 of Candidatus Paceibacter sp. Lineage (GTDB taxonomy): Bacteria > Patescibacteriota > Minisyncoccia > Phycocordibacterales > BOKC01 > BOKC01. Next base: position 17,196 of record DYGD01000013.1, read on the forward strand.
TTCGCTTTCAAATTCTTTTTCCAGATTCACCACATTCTTTAAAACATCTTCAAGATGATTAGTCAAAGAAAGAAGCTCGCTCTCTTCTGCCTTGAGACGGAAGATATTTTTCTCAAGGTCCCTGTTAACATCTTTTTCTTTCTCAATCTCTG
>DYGD01000014.1:0-10631 GCA_020724885.1 Candidatus Paceibacter sp.
CTGATTCTTTTAAAATTACCGTATGAAAATCGCCACTGGCACAACCCACAAAATTCCAGCAGATTTGCAGAGAGCTCTTGCTTTGGACAAAGCGGCAATCGTCGCATGGGAAGGCATCACTCCGCTTTCGCGCAACGAATGGATTTGTTGGACAATTTCCGTCAAAAAACCGGAAACGCGGAGGGCGCATATTGAGAGAACAGTAAAAGAGCTAAAAGAAGGGAAGCGCCGACCATGCTGTTGGATCGGCTGCGTTCACCGAAAAGATAAGGAAATCAGTCCTTCTGTGCGATCAATTCTTAAAAACAAAAATCACCGCTAGCGGTGATTTTTGTTTGGTTCGCAGAGTCGGTGATGATACAATGGTAAGCAATGAAAGTTTTTTTAAAGACACCGAAAGGAATCGCTGTGTTTGTTATATTAGGTCTCGTTCTGGTCGGTTTTTTTTATTTCGGTAACCGTAAAAAAACCGATGCCAATTTTTTTGAAGTCCGGCGCGCTAATTTGGTCCAGGAAGTTAGTGTGGTCGGGAGGGTAAAGTCGTCAGATAGGGTTAACCTCTCTTTTAATATTTCAGGCAGAATAGTCGCGATACAAAAAGATGTTGGGCAGGCGGTTGGAGCAGGCCAGACGATTATTCAACTAGATACTCGCGATGCTCGTAAGAGTGTCGCCGATGCCGAGATTGCTCTAGAGAAGTCGGTTGTAGATTTAGAACGGTTGCGCCGAGCGGGCGATGACCTTGTGGTCCGTGAACGGGAGGAGGCCGAGCTTAGAAAACTATACGAAGAAGCGTTCATTCTTTTGAGTTCTGTCTATAACGATTTTCCGTTTAGAATTAATAATTTGGAAAAAACCTTCAAGGTTCAAAATAATGCCACAGAAGGTAATGTAGATTATTATCGGGGTGTCGCGCGTTTGTATTATTCTATCTTGTTCCTGCCGAGAAATTATGAAACGGAATACTCTTTCTACAAGAAGATGGTCAATGATAGATTTGACGATTATCAGCGACTCGGAAGAAGTTCTGCCGGTGTTTTGATAGAGAGTTCCCTTGATAGCACTTACCAAACTATCCAGGAGGTAGCGGAATTTTTCAGAGAAGCAAGGGATATCACCCAGTTGTATTACCAGGCGCTGACAGATTTTAATATCACCCCCAACAAGATCTCAAAAGGAACAACCGAAATTGAACTAGATGAACTATCCGGCCTGTCTTCTAAGCTTGACGAGTATCTTATTTCTGTTTTTTCGACTCGCGAGAAAATTAGAAACCAAAAGAACAGGGTTGTTGATGTGGATTTAGATTTGCGCAATCAGGAGCTTGTGGTACAACAGCGTCGCAACGATCTAAAAGCATCGCAAGATAAGTTAGCAGATCATTATCTGACGGCGCCGTTTGCCGGAGTAGCGGCTAATGTTATCCCAAAGGTTGGCGAGTATGTTGTTGCCAATCAAGCTGTTGTTTCTTTGATTTCTGAAAACCAGTTTGAAATAGAAGCTAATGTGCCGGAAGCTGATATTGCCAAGATAAAAATTGGGGACTCGGCCGACTTTATTCTTGATGCTTATGGCAGTGAAGAACGGTTCAAAGCAGTCGTGTCAGGCATTGATCCGGCGGAAACTGTGATTGAAGGCCTTTCAACTTATAGAGTGACTTTTCAATTTGAAGATGCCGGATGGGAAATAAAATCCGGTATGACAGCCGATCTTTTGGTAGTAGCCGAGGCGCGGCAAGATGTTTTAGTGATTCCACAACGGGCAGTTTTTAGGAGAGACGGCCAGCAGTTGGTTAGAGTTCAAGAAAGCGGCGGCGAGGTCGTGGAGGTATTAATTAAAACTGGCTTGCGCGGTTCGGACGGCTATATTGAAGTTTTAGAGGGGCTTGAAGAAGGGGAAAAAGTAATAACTTCCTTTTAATGATTGAAACCAAAAATCTCTCTAAAATTTACACGACCGACGGGGTAGAAACTCCGGCTTTGCGTAGCGTTGATTTAAAAATTAAAAAAGGCGAGTTTTTAGCGATAATGGGACCTTCCGGCTCCGGTAAATCAACCCTGCTTCACATCCTGGGTTTTTTAGACAACTACACCGGCGGGGAATTTTACTTTGATGGCAAGTTAGCGGATACATTCTCGGACGATGATTTGGCTCGTTTGCGCAACGAACAAGTTGGCTTTATTTTTCAATCGTTTAACCTCTTGCCGCGCGCCACCGTTTTTGAAAATGTCCGTCTACCCCTTTTATATTCCAAAATTCCGGAAAAGGATTGGGAAGTTTTGGTCCGCCAAGCGGTTGAATCAGTCGGGCTTTCCCACCGGATTGACTATTTGTCTTCAAAACTTTCCGGCGGAGAAAAACAGCGGGCTGCCATTGCCAGGTCATTGGTTTGCGACCCGCAAATAATTTTTGCCGATGAGCCGACCGGCAACTTGGACTCAAAGTCCGGTCAAGTAGTGATGGATATTATTCAGAAACTCTCAACCGAACAGAACAGAACGATTATTTTAGTAACCCACGAAACCTACACTTCGCAGTATGCCGAAAGAATTATCACCTTAAAGGATGGAAAATTGGAAAGCGATCGGAAGGTGGCAAATCGTCATATTGCCAAAGACGGTTTCTTCAAATAAAAATGACTTTTAAAAATAACTTAAAAACTGCCTTGACCGGCTTGCGTACTCATAAAGTCAGAACTATTCTGACGATTTTAGGCATTGTTATTGGTATTGCCTCAGTGATTTTGGTGATGTCTGTCAGCCGTGGCGCCGAGCGCTTGATTCTGGCGCAGATTCAGGGGCTTGGCACCAAAACAATTGCCGTCTTGCCCGGCCGCCAGCCGACCGGCCCGTCGGATTTTGCCCAAATTTTCAGTGATTCTTTAACCGAACGGGATTTAACTCTGCTTCAGCGCCGGGAAAATGTGCCAAATTTGGAAAATATTATGCCGGTGGTTTTTGGCGGAGAGTCCGCTTCTTATGAGAGCGAAACCTATCGCTTAACGATTTTTGGCGCTACCGACTTAATGTCTAAAATTTTTGATTTGCAGCAGCCGGCGCAGGGGAGTTTTTTTACTGAAGATGATGTTCGCCGCCGGGCGGAAGTGGCGGTCATCGGCTCGGAAGTTAAAGAAAAACTTTTCGGCTTAAACAATGCGGTAGGCGAGAGAATTCGGGTTAAAAACCGAAATTTCAGAGTGGTCGGTGTTTTGCCTAAAATCGGCCAAAAATCGTTTTTCAATTTTGACCAGATGATGATTGTGCCACACAGTGCCGCCCAGCAGTATGTTTTTGGCATCAAATATTTTCATCGTTTTATCATTGAGGCCGACTCGGAAGAATCTATTGCTCGGGTGGTTCGCGATGTTGAAACGACTTTGCGAAATTCTCACGGCATTTCCGACCCCGACAAAGATGATTTTCATGTGGAGACGACCGAGGACCTGGCCGAAACCGTCGGTGCCATTACCCAGGTTTTGACAGTGCTTTTGGTCTCTATTGCTGCCATTTCGCTTCTGGTCGGCGGGGTGGGGATTATGAATATAATGCTGGTTTCGGTAACCGAGCGAACGCGGGAAATCGGCTTGCGCAAAGCGGTCGGGGCAACCAGAAGAGTGATTTTGAAACAATTTTTGATAGAAGCGATAATCTTGACTTTTGTCGGCGGAATTTTGGGAATTGTTTTGGGGGTGTCTTTGTATCTGCTTATATCTTTGGCTATTACCCAATTTCTTGGCCTGCGGTGGTCGTTTTCAGTTTCGGTAATGTCTGTTGTTTTAGGGCTCGCCGTTTCGGCTTTCATCGGTATTGTCTTTGGTTTGTATCCAGCGCAAAAAGCTTCACAGAAAAGCCCAATTGAAGCGTTGAGGTATGAATAGCTAATCGTTTATGAACTCAATTGCTCAAATAACTGGAACCGAGACGTATTCACGATCATGAATGTGTCCCAAGTTTGGAAATAAAAAAGCCCCGCGCGCGTATCGCGCGGGGCTTTGTGGCGTGCGTGGAGGCGGAGTCAGTCGTCATCGGTTGTCGGCGTGGTCGTAGCTGGCTTGTTCTGCTCCGTCGCAATTCTCGCGTTTGCCATCTTGAAGAACTCTCCAAACTCGGCGCTCTTGGGCAGAATGCCGAGCGTCTTGGCGGCGTTCAGGGTTCGCGCCATCTTGTTTCTGGCGTACGTGTCGTCCTCTTCTTCCTGATGCTCTGTAGTTATTCTGATGATGTGTTCGGCGCTTTTGATCAGATATTCTTGAATTCGTTGGCGAACGTCTTCTTGAGAGAAGAGCGTGGCAGTATCAAGAAGCACCTGACGAGCATCATCCAAATTCTGTCTCCTGATGATTCCAATCGTACTGAAGATTACATAGAACGCGAGAGACAGAAAAACCGCAGGGATGAGAAAACCGAAGCTACTCTCGTCGGGGATTCTCGTTGGAACTTCGGTGAGAATGAGGATCGAGAGGATGATGTAGAAGAGTATCGTGAGTTTGCGCGCGATCAACCAGCGATAGAAATCTTTGTGTTTTTTTGCGTAAAGCCAGAGAACATCCTCATTGGTGACCTGAACCCGACCATCGTTGTCAGCCATTGCGAAACCTCCAATGTGTCCATGTGAAAGAAATTGAGCTTCCGGGCCCAAGCGACGAGCTGGTCTCCGGCCAGCCACCACCGCTTTTATGAGGGGGAACATCCTCACTTTTCCGCTGTAAATCGTAGCAAATACTATTTAATTTGCCAAATTCAAAAACAGCACGTTCAATTGTTCCACAGTATACTTTCTCAAAATTCCCCTAATTTTCCCGATCGGGAAAATTAGGGGAATTTAGGATAATCTCACTATCTTCTTTTGTGTGTTAAAATTTTGTTATGGAATCACAAGACAAAGAACTTTTAGAAAAGACATTTGAATACGCGCGGGAAAACAATAAAATTCTGCGGGCGATGCGGCGGTCTATGCGGGTGTCCAGTTTCTTGCGAGTTGTTTATTGGATTTTGATTATTGGCGCTGCCGTTTGGCTTTATTCTTTTTTACAGCCGTTTATTGAGACCTTAACCGCTGTCTATGGCGAATTGGGCGGACTGGAGGAATTAAGAAACCTGTTGAATAACTTTCCTGTTGTTTCAGGAAGATATAATTTGAAGCCAAACCAAAAATCGGGTCGTAGACCCGATTTTTGGTTTTGATGCCGAGGGGCGGACTCGAACCGCCGACCCTTCGCTCTTCCAAAGCGATATTTGGACTATATCATCATCCCATGAGATAGCGAGCTCCGCGAGCTCTATTTCATGGGAGGTAGGCGCTTCCACTGCTTCGTAAAACTTTGCAGTGTACTCCCTTTCGGGATAGTCTCTACACCTTCCCCTCAACTATGTTTAGGGCTTGGCTCGGGATTGTTCCTCAACCATATACTCGGAATGTTCCCCGAATTCACCTACTTTTTCAATCCGCCTTACGACGAAAAGGCCCGAAGATTTCAGGCGAATGCTCTAACCAACTGAGCTACCTCGGCAACTGTAAATGAACTTTAGTTCTGAAGTCGCATATCAGAACTCTAATTATACTAGTTTAATTTTTCATAAGAAGCAAGGCGTTTTTTTTAAACCGTCTATCATTCCTATAATCTCATAAAATTTATCAGTGCTATTAACTCGCACTTGAGCTGTGCCATATGGCAATCTGGTTTTCCTTGGCTCGCTCTACTTACAACATACACGGGTTTTTCTATGTTTTCTTTTTTAAGCCCAGATATTTTTTGCCAATATCTAATAGCCGACTTAGAAGAAATGTGCTTAAAAATTCTTACATTCAACTTTATTTTATCCTTTGGAATATCAAGAATTTTTTCCAAAAACAGGATAAATGATGAGATTAAATCGGGATCTGAATTTGTTAGGCTTATTATGTGTCCGGTTCTTTCCTTACCATTTATAACTTTTAATTTTTTATATCCTTCACCCCAATAGGTTACAGCACCGATTACAAGCAGATCGTATTTAGACAAAGATCTTATTAATTGTTCTTGCCTCTTTCTATTCCTCCTCGCTCTTTCAATTGCAAGTGTTGTCTGTAGCCGGTTTCTTTTTACCAAACCATTCAGTGTCCCTTGTCGGATACGTTTTGCGAGCCGGTTACTCGCTGATTCAGGTAAAGTTAAATTTGAAAACCATGTTGAAAGTGTTGATTTGGGAATTCCTAACAGTTTGTTTATTTCATTATAACTTAAACCCTTAAGGCGTAAGTTCCGATCCTCTTTTTGTTTGCTATTCATTATTTATATTATAACCTCGCTGGTTCAATTATTCTTCCACCTTATCAACAACGAGCTTGCGCTAGGGTAGTAATGAAAAAAACACGCACAATATCGGGGGCGTGTTTTTTTGAATCTTTATTATTATGTTTTTTAGCCCCCTTTAACCTTTAGGCGGGCTTGTCTATCTTTATCAAGCTTTGGTAAGCGAATTATCAGAAGTCCGTGTCGCTCAACCGCTTCGGCGGCCTCTATGTCTACTTCTTGTGGAAGAAGAATGGTTCTTGAAAAACTGCCCCAGTAGAGTTCCTTATGAAAATAATCGTCAGTAGAAATACTCCTTTCCGCCTCTCTTTTTCCTCGAACCGTAACCATATCTCGCGTGATGGAAACATCCAGATCCTCTGGTCTGACCCCGGCAACCATGGTTTTGATGACTATTTCATTTGGATTTTGGTAAACGTCAACCGTGAGTTGCCCCTCTCCTTCTTCTGTCTCGGTTTTTTGGATTTTCTCTCCTGCCTCATTTTCTTCGTCTCCCAACTCTTCTTCCAAATCGTCGTTTTCAACCCTGACTGAGCCGGTTAATTTTTCAAAAAAGGATCTTTTTTTAAACATAATCTTCTTTTTTTATTCTTTTAATTTTTTCTAGGACGAGAAGTAGTAAGATAATCACAACCCAAACCATAAGGAAAGAGTATAAAAGTCCGTCACTGCCTTTCATTATAAGAAAATTAAAATAACTGTGCAATGCGCTGGCTGTGATTAACCCAGCTAGAACGAACATCACTTTTACTTTTCGGTTTTTGTAAAACGACAAACCCATGAAGATTCCAATTGTGGCAGAAGCGGCGACATGTAGTAAACTAGCCCCGATAAAACGAATGTTGCCGATGATGGCGCCAGTGACAAACTCTTTGCCAACCGGAGCCCCAAGATAACTGCTCACTATAAAAAGAGAGTTTTCCACAGCAGCAAAGCCCAAGGCCGCGGTAATCATATAAATGACTGGATCAATCGGTTCGTTATTTTCTTTTGTTCGCAGGGCGCTCAAATAGCAAGCAATAAACTTATTCACCTCCTCAATAGAAGCGTTAGCTATCACCGGGAAGGAGATAACTGCTAGTATTGCCGGCGTTAAAACACCACCCCAGATATCTTTGGAGATCCATTCAAGAGAGAGCTGGAGTATTATGGTTGGAATGACAGCTATCATGCCACCGACGAAGGTTAAAAAGAGAATCTTTCTCGGTTCAGGGTTTTTACGATCTTCTCTTAGCCAAAACCAAAGCCAAAGCAGGGCGGGGAAGAGTCCGCCCACCACTGAATAGAACAAGAGATTGGTTGTCATATCTATTATTTTTTGATTTTACCCTTAGGCCATCCTTCAACAATCAGCATTCTTTCGTCGTCTTGGGCTAGAGACCAGATTTCTTCGGTGATAAAAGGTATAAAAGGGTGAAGAATTTTTAAAATGTTTGCAAGACAGAAAGCCAGGGTCTCTTTGGTCTCCGGGCTGTCATTGTCTTTTGAATATTCTATAAATTTATCGGCAAAATCTTTCCAGACGAAGTCATAAAGTAAGTGGGCGGCTTCTCCGAAATCAGACCGCTCAATACTTTTTTCCGTGTTTTCGCGACACTTTTCTAGCTTTGAAAGAATTTCTTTTTCTTGGCTGTTGTCGCTTATATTCAAATTTTCAATGTCATTGTTTCTAATCTTACCACCAGTTTTGGTTAGTACGAAACGCGAGATATTCCAAAGTTTGTTGCAAAACTTTTTGCCCATCGCGATATGATCTTCTGAAAACCGGATATCTTGCCCACCCATTGCTTGGTAGATAAGGCCGAATCTTAGTGCATCCGCGCCGTACTTTTCAATGAGTTCTAGGGGGTCTATGCCTGTACCTAAAGATTTACTCATTCTTTTTCCATCTTTTGTCAGCACGGTCGCGTGAATTATGACTTTGTTGAAAGGTTTCTGTTTGGTAAATTCTAATCCGGAAAATATCATTCTTGAAATCCAGATGTGAATTATGTCTCTAGCCGAAGTGATGGTTTGAGTCGGATAGAATTTTTCAAAATCCGCTGTTTTTTTGGGCCAACCAAGCGCGGCAAATGGCCACAGGGCGGAAGAGAACCATGTATCAAAGACATCATTACTGTCTGGAACTGGAATTTTGTGCCCCCACCAAATCTGCCTTGATATGCACCAATCTCTGCTGTTTTTAAGCCAATCCAGCGCGACCCGACCCCATTTCTCCGGATAGTAAATGACTTCTTTTGTTTCTATGGCGGAGATTGCTTTTTCTGCTAGGGGCGCCATTTTTATAAACCACTGCTTGGAAAGTATGGGCTCAACAATTCCGCCACATCGGTAGCATTTTCCAATATTATGGGCTATTTTTTCTTCTTTTACCAGAAGACCGGCTGTCGTTAATTTTGCCAACACTTTTTCTCTAACTTCTTTTATCTTTGAGCCGTTGAATTCATTGTTGACTCCGATAATTTTCCCGAACTCGTCTATGATTTTTAAGAAAGTTAAATTGTGGCGCTCGGCGATTTCGCTGTCAATAATGCTGTGGGCCGGTGTCACCTTAACTGCTCCGGTGCCGAAATCTTTGTCCACCTTATCGTCGGCGATTATTGAAATATTTCTTTCTGTAATCGGCAATACCACTTCTTGTCCGATTAATTTTTTGTATCTAACGTCTTCTGGGTTTACTGCTACGGCGGTATCACCGAGCATTGTTTCTGGACGGGTGGTCGCAACCACTATAAAGCCACCACCTTTTAGCGGGTATTTGATAAACCACATAGATGTCTCTTCTTCCGTGTATTCTATTTCAAGATCGGAGAGAGCGGTCTGGTCTTTGATGCACCAGTTGATGACTCTTTCTCCTTGGTAGATTAACCCTTTCTCTTGGTAATGTAGGAAGGCGGTTTTTACCGCTTCTTGGTAATCATCGTCCATGGTAAATCTAGTTCTTGACCAGTCCAAGGAGCACCCTATTTTTTTTAATTGGTCTAAAATGATGTTTCCATATTCATCTTTCCACTTCCAAATTTCTTCAAGGAATTTATCTTTGCCTAAATTGTGCCTAGTCAGCCCCTTTTTTTTGAGATTTTTTTCTACTGCGTTTTGGGTAGCAATTCCCGCGTGGTCGGTTCCTGGCAACCAGAGGGTTTCAAAACCGCGCATTCTGTGCCATCTGGTCAATATGTCTGAAGTGGTATTTTCTAGGGCGTGTCCCATATGCAGGTTACCAGTGATATTCGGAGGTGCAATTGTTATGCAGAAAGTTGGGCGATTGTCTTGTTCCGCCAAGTTTTTTTCCGGTTTAAAGAACCCCCCTTTTTCCCATTTGCTGTAGATCCGGCTTTCAACATCTTTGGGATCGTATGGTTTTAAAAATTTTTCGTTTATTCCGTCCATATTGGTACACGATATCACAAAATTTTTCAGATGTAGATGGAAGTTATAAAAGACATTTTTATTTTTAAAGGACATTTGTTTTTGGTGCCCAAAAATTATATTAATTTGTCTCATATTTAGGCCTTTTATAAAGGACAAAATAAAAATATAAAGGACATTATCAAAAAAACCTTATTTTAAGCCAAAATCACCCTTGACTTTATTTTTTTTAGGTATATTGTTTTGAGGATTTCTATTATTTTCTTATGGATGGTTATCTTATAAAAAACGGATATTTATATGGCTCTCGCCGGAAAAAAGGTGGTTTTATGAAGATTCTCGTTGGAAGTTATCTTTTCTTGGCTTTTGGTGCCAGTGTTTGGGGTTATTTTGTTTTTGACCATCAGCCGAAAGAATTATTCAGTGCTTCTGCTCGTGCAGAGTGCTCAATGAATATAAATGTAAAAGCTGGCGACACGGTTCTGTGGGATTCTGGCGCTTTTGGTGACCCAAGTATGCAAATTGAATGGAGCGGAACTGATGGTTTGTCCGGCAATACTATTACGGTCACCAAAAAATACACTTCTGCCGGTACTAAAGAGGGGATCGTGGTCGTAACCGCTACTACCGATGCCAACTGTGATATCAGTGCTGAAATCATTTCTAGTTTTCCAACAGTTGATTTAACCGCCAATCCCGAACAAATCAAAAAAGGCGAGAGCTCTACCTTGACTTGGACTTCAGAAAACGCCGTGTCCTGTACCGGTACCGGTTTTGATACTGGTGGCAAAACATCAGGCAGTGTTTCTGTCTCTCCAGAGGAAACCACTACTTACAAAATCACTTGCGAGAATAGCGTCGGCGAAAAAGCCGAAGATACGGCTACAGTGACGGTGTCTGATGAACCGCCACCACTTCCAACAGTTGATTTAACCGCCAATCCCGAACAAATCAAAAAAGGCGAGAGCTC
>DYGD01000014.1:10731-17059 GCA_020724885.1 Candidatus Paceibacter sp.
TGCGAGAATAGCGTCGGCGAAAAAGCCGAAGATACGGCTACAGTGACGGTGTCTGGAGGTGATGGTGGTGGTGGTGGCGGTGGTGGAGGGGGTAGCAATAGCCGTTCAGGTGATTTTCTTGTCCAACCCGTTCCGGCGCCGCAGGTTTTAGGCGAAGTGTTTGAACAATGCCAATTTCTTATTCATTATCTTCATATTGATTGGGATAATGATCCATATGAGGTTCAGAAGCTTCAAGCGTTTTTGAAGCACTTTGAGGGATTTTCCGATTTGCCAGTCACTGGATTTTTTGACCAACAAACCTTTGACGCGGTTGTAAAATTTCAAGAAAGGTATTTTGGTGAGATCCTTGAACCCTGGGGTCATGAAGCTGGCACTGGTTTTGTCTATATAACCACTAGCAAAAAGATCAATGAAATCGTTTGCCAGACTGATTTTCCTTTAACGGCCCCGCAACTTCTGGAAATAGCAGAGTTTCGATTATTCTTGTCCCAAATAAGGAGCGAAGATGTCTTGGTTGATAGTGGTGCCCCCTTAGTTCTTCCCAGTGAAGAGAGAGCTCCAGGGGAAGGATTGGAGATTGTACTGGGGTCTTTGGTGGCCCAAGATGAAGAAGACATTGGTATAAAGGACACCATAAAGGACATTACTGAAATAGAAAATCTTCCGCGTGGTAGTATTATCGGCAATTTGGCGTCATCAGCTTTGGCTCTACCGGGTAACCTTGATGAAAATACCAGGTGCGCTGTAACTTTTGTCTTGACTTTGTTTATAATGTTTTTGATTGCCCATCTGTTTACGATAAGAGATTCGGCCAATCCGGAAGCTGACCGATCTTACGTACTGACCAAAAAATTAGTCATATTCACTTTTGGAATCTCGCTCTTTATTTTTCTGTTTTTGATGGTTCCCCTGACTTGCGTTATCGGCCCTCTTTCAATAGTTTTTGCTGTTTCAGCTATTTGGAGTTTTTGGCGTTTGTTTGGTAAAAGGCGACAAGCCATTGCTAGTTAAAAGTCAGATTACCCTCCGCTTTTATTCGAAACTTTTTCTCCTTTTTGTTATTCGCAATTTTTAAATAGCCGGCCATGGCAATCATTAGGGCATTGTCGGTGGAAAGTCCAAAAGGTGGAATTAGAACGTCTACTCGCTGGCCAAATTTTTTTTGAAATTCTTCTCTTAAAAATTTATTAGCCGAGACCCCGCCGGCGATTATCAGAGTTTTAGCATTGGTTTTTTCTAACGCTTTCTTGGTTTTGGCGATAAGGACTTCTGCCACAGCATCTTCAAACTCTCTGGCGATCTCTTGTTTCTGCCTTAATGTTTTTGCCGGTTGTTTTTGCAGGTGGTAAAGCACAGCAGTTTTCAATCCGGAAAAAGAGAAGTCCAAATCTGGAGAATCAATCATTGGTCGGGGAAAGTTTGTAGTTGATAGTTGATAGTTGATAGTTTTTGAGTTTCTAGATTTTTGAGCCAAGCGAGAAATTTCGGGTCCGCCCGGGTAGGGCAGATTTAACATCCTGGCGACCTTGTCATAAACCTCGCCGACGGCGTCGTCTCGGGTTTGCCCCAGAATTTTATAGTCACCCCACTTTCTGACTAGTACTAGTTCCGTATGCCCACCTGATATAAGCAATGCTACCGCCGGAAAGGTGATTTTTTTGAAAATTGAAAATTGAAAATTGAAAATTCTTCCATTTTGCAGAGGCAAAATGGAAGCAATGTGTCCTTCCATGTGGTTTACGGGGATTACCGGAATGTTCCAGATTTCGGACAAGGCTTTGGCAAAATTTATTCCGACCCAAAGCGCCGGCTCAAGCCCCGGCCCGTAAGTTACGGCAATCAAATCAATTTTCGCCGGCTTAATTTTAGGAATGAATTCTAGAAATTGCTCCAATAATTCCGGCTCTCTTTCCAGAATTTTCTCTATTTTTCTTTTCGTTGTTGGTTGTTGGTTGTTGGTTGTTGGTTGAAAAATCTCGGCTTGTTTTAAAGCTTCTTTTAAAACAGGCACGAGATTTTTTGAGTGTTCTCTTTTTGCAAGAGTAGGAAATACTCCGCCGTATTTTGCGTGGAGCTTGGCTTGGGATAGAGTGATGTTAGATAGAACTTTAAACTGCGGATTTTTAAGAGTTCCTTTTGTCCCGACGCTTCGGTCGGGATCCCGACCCCTGACTTTTAGTCGGGGCGTCGGGACTTCAATAATTGCTATCGCGGTTTCATCGCAAGACGTTTCAATTGCTAGGATTTTCATAGAGAATCACTATAGTTTATCAACCGATACATTGCAACTATCCCCTTATTCGCACGAATAAGGTGATAGGGAATATTGGATAGAAAAAGTTGATGTAATGGATCTGCTAAACCGAAGGTCTTCTGATTATCAGTTCTTCTTCCGGTTTTTTCTTTTTTAGGTTTTCAATCACTTTTTGTGCAACATATTCAGTCTCCATATATTTGTCTATATCTACCGGATATTTTTCTTTATAAATTTCAGTTTTCATTCCGCCGGGGAAAACACCTAAAATTTTTATTTCAGAACCCTTTGATTCTTCGCGGACAGATTCTGTAAGCCCCTTTATCGCGAATTTTGAAGCAGAATAAGCAGAAATTTGTGGTTTTCCTTCCAAACCAGCCGTTGAATTTATGTTTATAATAGTTCCGTTTTTTTGTTTTTTCATAAAACGCAGAGCGGTTTGGCAACCATAAAAATAACCAAAAAAGTTTATATCAAACAGGCGCTGTGCTTTTTCCACATTTATTTCTTCCAAAGGACTTGGTGCAATTTGAATACCGGCATTGTTTATCCAGATATCAATTCTGCTGAACTTTTTAACGGCAAAGTCAGCCAGTTTTTGAACTTCTTTTTTGTCGGTGATATCAGCGGTAAATGGCGTGCCGCCGATTTCTTTACTGACTTTTTCCAACTCTTTTTTTGCAGGAGAATTTAAAATTACTTGTGAACCTTCTTTGATAAAAATTTCGGCCAGGGCTCTCCCCAATCCTTTACTAGACCCAGTTATAACAACAACTTTATTTTTTAATTCCATATTTTATTCAATTTTTACTTACAACCTCAAGAGCTTTCAAGGCGTATTTGTAGGCCGATTCGGGAATTTCATTTTTCATATTTTCTATTTCTTCTTTTGTGAGCCACTTCCACTGATCGGTTTGATTTTCCGGCGTGATTTTGTCAGTGTCTGAAGTTGCAAAATAGAGCATATCAATATGCCGGTGAGCGGGCGTTATATTGTGAATGTTTAAATACTCTGGAGGTATTAGTTCTTTAAAATTGGTGTCGCCGAAGTCGTTGCGGGTTATGCTCAATTTCCCTTGATTTTCCCTTGAAGAAATAATGGAAATATCCAGCCCGACTTCTTCTTTTACTTCCCTAATTACAGCTTTGTTTGGTTCTTCATCAAGGTCTATATGTCCGCCAACCCCCATCCAGATGCCATATTTGTCATGTTTTCTTAATAACACTTTGTTTTTATAAACGATATAAGCAGTAACGGTAAAATCAATTTTTTCGTGGATGTGAGGCATGTTTAACTTTATTTTTTCTTAAATTTATTTTAAGGTAGAAATTACTAATACTTTTTTTGCTATCAAATACCTCGCGAATTCAAAGGCGCCGAAAATGGAAGTGGTGTAGAAGAGGTCGCCTAAAAGCGCGTTGCGGTAAAATGGCAGGCCGGCTAGATACGACTGCCAAAGGCCTAAAATTGAGGGCGAATACATCGTGCCGAATTGCCAGACCGCCCAGTTGGTGACGAGGAAAAATAAAGTTGAAGAGATGAAACTGGCGGCAATGATTGTTTCAGCGCTTTTATGTTTGCGCAAAAAATATCCCAGAAGCCCGACAAGAGCGAAGCTTGCATAAACCGAAATCATTATCGGCGCGCTGTAAAAGCCGATAAATAAATCGCTTATGAGCATTGCGGCAAGCGGCACCAAAACGGCATACTTTTTCCCTAAATAAACGCCGGCAAAGAGAGAAATGGCGACAATCGGCGTAAAATTCCAAAGGTGCGGCAAAAATCGGCCAAGAACACCTATGGCAATCAGCCCAAAAGCAAAAATAATTTTACTCGTTTGATCCTTCATATTTGAATTCTATTGAATCGCCAGAGCTGACAAAATACGCAGAAATACCGATTTGCCCGTACTCTCCGTTGACCCAATACTGCCACCACTTGTCTTCGTCGCCACCGACCCCGTCAATGCTTTCCAAAAAAATTCCAAGCTCGCCACCGAAGTCGCGATACTTGATTTCTATTTCCCCCTGCTCGTCAGCTTTTTTGAGCAGATCAAAAATGGTGTCGCCCGGCTCATAGTCAAAAAATAAATCTTTCTTGTCGTCTTCAAAGGCGATAGTTAATTCTACTTGTCCCTGCTGTTGTCGTTCAGTCGCTTGTGGTTCATTCTCCCGCGGCCCGTTTACGGTCGTTGCCCAGAACAGATAAAAAACAACCGCCAAAATAATCGCCCAACTTATGATTTTTATGGTCTTTTTGTTTGGCATTTTGAATAGTATAGACCAAAAGAGCTTTTTTTGCTAAATTTAACGACATCGCGCGCTTAGCTCAGTGGTAGAGCGTCTCGTTGACGTCGAGAAGGCCGGAAGTTCAATCCTTCCAGCGCGCATTAAAATTTAATCTTCTGGAAATTTGAATCCCGACTTGTGGCGGTGGGTAGAGGACTCGAACCTCTAAGCCCTTGCGGGCGCCGGTTTTCGAAACCGGTGCATTACCATTCTGCCAACCCACCTCTAAATTACTTTTTTCTTATGGAATAATCGGGCAAGCGCTTAGTATTTTATGCGAAAAAGTTTTAGCCGAGGTCTGTTTAATCTACCTCTTTTTTGATTTTTTGGCAAAAAGTGCTAGAATTTTCGCACCTATTATATTAATAGGTTTCGAAGCTGGCCCCGTCGTCTAGCCCGGTCTAGGACATCAGGCTTTCATCCTGAAAACACGGGTTCAAATCCCGTCGGGGTCACAAATTGAAACTTCCTCCGCAGTGAGGACAGAACCAGCCCGCGCCGAAGGCGCGGGAAAGGAAGAAAGAGCGCGTCGCCCCGCGACGAATTGGAACGGGGCGGGCACGGTGAAGTGGGCGGATTTGTCACGAACCAAGGGGTTCGTTCCAACTTTTTTGACGAAGGAGCTGATTTCGTGGAAGTCTGCGGATGAGCTCAAAAAATTGGCTTGTTTCGTATCTAAAATCCATTCCCGCAGGGGTTCGACCCAATTCTTTCCCTGTTGACGAAAATCTTTCTTTTCCTGCTTCAAAGCAAGGGTTGCGCGCATGATCTCATCTTTCTTTTTGAGATAGATGTCTTTTGGTATGTCGTCGTCAATAAACGCGGAGACAAGTTTTTCTAAGCGCGCTTCACTTGCTTTGATATCCTTTGCAAGATTTTCGGCAACGCTTTGCGATGAGTGATTTTCCTCGCGGTTCATATTCTCAACTTTGTCGAGCATGTATGCTGTCCACTCATCGCAAAGTGAAATTGATTGAAGCTGTTCCTTGATTTGGTCGGCAAGAGCTTCTTCACGCACATATCTTTGCGAGCATGTCCCTTTCTTTTTCGTGCACCGATAGTACCGATACCGTCCGCCTGATTTTCCCGTCGCCCATTGTGCAGTTATCATGCTCTGGCACTCACCACAGCGAAAGGTGCCGACAAAAGGAAAATCATGGCTCGCTTTCCGTGTGCGCGGCCTCTCTCTTGCCGACAATACTTTTTGTACGGCTTCAAACAATTTCGGGGAAAGAATTGGCGCAAAGCTTCCGTCAAACCATTCATCTTTGTACTTCACGAATCCGAGATATGCACGATTGGTCAACATCCGTTTGATGGAAGCTTTGCCAAGTGGCGTTCCTTTGCCAGTCGTCACGCCGTGAAGCGCCAAAAAATCGGCGAGGGCTTCATACGAATAGGTTCCTTTGGCGTACTCCTTGAAAGCGCGAACGATAACCTTGGAATGCGTCGGGTGCGGTTCGATATTTCTAGTCGTTCGATTGTTTACATAGCCAAAGGGAGCTTTCGTCAGCCACTCGCCTCGCCGTATTTTTTGGCGCATGCCACGCTTCACATTTTGCGTGAGATTGTCCGAATAATATTTCGACTGGCCGAACGCCACTTGCAACATAAAGAGCCCCTGCGGGGTGGGTTCAAACCAAAATGTCGGGAAGCGCAAAGACACAATCTGCTTTTGATCGACGGCGTAGATGATTCTGCCTCCATCAATACTGTTGCGCGCCAAGCGGTCAGACATTCTATGTTAAATTCTAAATGTCGCGTCTTCTTCTCCGTGGCTCA
>DYGD01000015.1 GCA_020724885.1 Candidatus Paceibacter sp.
TTTCCGAATGTGGAAGAAGACATAATGTTCTTGGATGATTTATATGTCAAACTTGAAACCGCCGGCATTGATCTTTTGGAGGGGGGTAATTTGCTGGAGATGAGCGATGAAGTTTCCAAGGAAAAGGATATTTATAAATCTTCCCTTTCTTCGGATTCAATCCAAATGTATCTAAAAGAAATCGGACAATACCCTCTGATTTCCGGTGCGCAAGAGAAAGAATTGGCCAAACGGATTACCAAGGGCGATATGGAGGCCAAGAATATTCTGGCGCGCTCAAACCTGCGACTGGTTGTTTCTATCGCCAAAAAATATGTTGGGCGTAGCCCCGACCTAACTCTTTTGGATTTGATTCAAGAAGGAAATCTCGGCCTTTTTAAGGCGGTTGATAAATTTGATTGGGAGAAGGGCTTTAAATTTTCAACTTACGCCACTTGGTGGATTAGGCAGGCCATCACTCGCGCTTTGGCTGACCAGTCCAGAACGATTCGCGTGCCAGTCCATATGGTGGAAACCATTGCCAAGTATAAGCAAATCGTCCGTCGCCTGTCGCAGGATTTGGGACGTGATCCGATGCCAGAAGAGGTGGCAATTGAAATGAATTTGGACGTTGATAAAATCCACAACATTACCAAGATAGATCAAGCCACTGTTTCTTTGGAGAGTCCGGCTGGTCCTGACGATGACGACGGTAAATCAACCTTGGGGGATTTTATTGCTGACGACAAGATTTTATCGCCGGCCGAGGAGTCATCGCGCCGAATTGTCGCTGACCAGGTCAAAGATATTTTGTCAGATTTACCACCGAAAGAAAGAAGAATCTTGGAGATGAGGCATGGCTTGGTTGACGGCATAACTCACACCTTGGAAGAAGTCGGTAGGGAATTTGGCGTTACTCGCGAACGGATCCGCCAAATTGAAGCCAAGGCGCTGGAGAAACTGCGCAATCACCAAAAAATAGACCGGTTGAAGAATTATTATTGAAAATTTTTCCGGGTTAAAAGACAACGGCGAGCATTTGCTCGCCGTTGGGGGTTCTCACTTGGGGGCAACCTTCTCCTCAAAGGCCTGAACGATATTTTCATAAATCTCTTTTCTCTTCTCCGGTTCCTGTACCAGAACCCTAAATTCCTGTCGGCCGCGACTGATAGCGACGGTTATATCAAAGCCGGTGTCGGTCCCATTGATACTTAAGCGAGGCCCACTTTTGGCGCCGCGGCCGATCACTCTACCGGATTTTACCGTCGCGCCGTCTATCTTTCCGATGATCTCCAAAAATGACTCAAGCCCCTCCAGAACCGTAGAATGTCCACAGGTTCCGATACCCTTTAAGGTCCCTCTTCTTGTTGGCATTAACGCCTCCTCTCTTGGTTTGTGCGAAACTGGCGATATAATACCATTTTTTGAGTTAGAAGCAACTTTTATATGATAAGATTTACGACGATGCTTGCAGAATTTAATCGTTATTATCAAAAACTGAATTCAGAGCAAAAAGAGGCGGTTGATACAATTGAGGGGCCGGTTATGGTTATTGCCGGACCTGGCACCGGGAAAACCACTGTTTTAACTCTCCGGATCGCCCAAATTCTCCAAAAAACTGACATCCCGCCTTCGGGGATTTTGGCTATTACCTATACCGATGCCGGAGTTAAGGTTATGAGGCAAAAGCTTAGAAATCTTATCGGCGCGCGAGCTGATGAAGTTAAAATCCACACCTTTCATGGTTTTGCCGTGTCGGTGATTCGTGATTATCCCGATCATTTTCCGCATCTCTCCAACACTGAGCCGGCAACTGAAATTGAGCTCCGTGGTTTTATTCAAAAAATTTTGGAGTCAAAAGAGTTTTCGGAACTCCGGCCGATGGGACGGCCGGATCTTTTTGTTGATCCGATTCTCAAATCTATAAGCAATGCTAAAAAGGAGGCCCATACTCCGGAGATGCTCAAAGCTTATGGTCAAAGTGAGATAAAAAAAATTGAAGATGATGAGTCGGAGATTTCAAGCCGTGGCGTGACCAAAGGCGAGCTTAAAGCGGAGGCCAAAAAAATGATTCAAAGATGCCGGCGGACAATTCTGCTCTCGGAAATTTACAGCCGTTACGAAGAGCTAAAAAAAGCCGAAAAGAAAATTGATTTTGACGATATGATTTTTGAGCTCCAACAGGCCTTGCGAAAAGATGAACTGCTCTTGCGGCTTTTGCAGGAGCAATTTTTGTATATTTTGGTGGATGAACATCAAGACACCAATGATTCGCAGAATATGCTGATTTTAATGATTGCTGAATTTTTTGACACCCCGAATGTGTTTATCGTTGGCGACGAAAAGCAGGCGATATATCGTTTTCAGGGCGCTTCGGTTGAAAATTTTCTAAAGTTCCAGAAAATTTGGCGGGATGTTCGGCTCATTCAGCTGGCCCAAAGTTTCCGGTCGCACCAAAAAATTCTTGACGCCGGTTTCCATCTGATAGAGCACAATTATCAAGACGGCGAGCACGAGGACTTGCGGGTGGAACTCAAAGCCGGCAAAAATACTTCCGGCCGACCGATTAAAGTGGTGGTCGGGAAAAACATAACTGATTCGGAGGAATTTTTAATTTCTCGGCTTAATGGACTTTTAAAAGTAGAAAAAGAAGCCGAGATCGCTTTAATTGTCCGGACCAATGATGCGGTCGCTCGGCTGAAGCGACTCTGTGAAAGTCGCGGCATAGAGGTGGTTTCAGTTAGAAATGTTGACATTTTCGACCACCCCACCGGTAGGTTATTTTTTGACTTGCTTTCCGCGGTAGTTAACCCTCTGGACAATGAATCATTAGGTCGGACAATTACCGCCGGTTTGTGGGACCTTTCAATTGAGAATCAAATAGAAACACTAAAAGGACTTAGGCGAGACGGGGGGATTAAAAAGGGTGCAGTTGCAAAGAAACTCCAAACTTTACATGACAGTATGCTTTCCGGCGACCCCATTGGGTTTATTTTTGAAGTAGCGACCCTTTCCGGTTATGTCAGAAAAATTTCATCGGAGGCCGAAAGGGTAGAGATTTGGCGGGGTATTATAAAATTCTCCGAAACGGTTTTAAGAAGCCGAAAGAACCCGAGTGATAGCTTCGGATTTGTTGAGGAGCTCTTAGCTTATCGGGATTTGGCGGGGGAGAAACAGGTTAAAGTCGCCTCTGGCGATCCCGAGGCGCGGATAAAAATTATGACCGCCCACGGCAGTAAGGGTCTAGAATTTGACTATGTTTTTATTGTCTATGCGACCGAGTCCTTTTGGATGAAAAAATCGCCGGCTTCCTTTTTTGCTTTACCTTTTGAAACAAATTCTCCAGACGAGTCCGTCAAAGATTCCCGACGGCTTTTTTATGTTGCTCTCACTCGAGCCAAAAAACATGTTGAAATCTTGACTCACGAGGAGCTGGAGAATGGCGAGACCGATTTGGCTTTGAGGTTTATTTCGGAGCTCGGCGAAGAAAATATTGAGATAAAGAGATTGCCGAAAGCGCATAAGCCGGCGCCGACCAAATTTAAAGATAAAAATCAAAGATTGCGCGCCGGATATCAGGAAGAGGCAAAGAGGGTCATAACTGAAAATGGCATTTCCGTAACCGCTTTGAATAATTTTTTGGAGTGCCCAAACAAATTTATTTATAGGAGCGTCTTGAAACTTCCGGAATTGTCATCCCCGAGTTCGGAAAAGGGAACAGCGATGCATTCAGCTTTAGCTTATGTCTTTCGGACAAGACCGAGCAAGAATCTGGAAAAGATAATTCAAAAAAAATCTTTTGAATATTTAGACCTTTCGCTTCTTAAAGATTTTGAAAAAGAGGTTTTGAAAAAAACTTTAGAAAAAGAAATTCCAATAATTGCCAAAGAGTTAAAAGAACATTTTAAAATTTCCGGAAAAATCAATGTGGAGAAGTCGGTGTCGGCCGAGTTGAAATTCTTTTTCAAAAACAAAAAAGTGAAAATACCGATTCATGGCCGGCTTGATCTTGTTGTTGAAGATAGAGGACAAATATCGGTTTTTGATTATAAAACCAAAGAAGCGATGTCGCCAAGAGAAATTATGGGACAGACCAAAAATTCTTCCGGCGATTATTTTCGGCAGTTGGTTTTTTACACAATCCTGCTTTCCAAAGACATCCGGTATAAAGGCCAAACGATAAATTCTTATTTGGTTTTTCTAACGCCAAATGAGAGGGGTAAGATTAAATTCGTCACTTTGCCGGTTCAAAGGTCGGATATTGAGAATTTAGAATCCCAAATTAAAACACTGGTTGAGGACGTTTATTCTGGCCGTATTTTTGATTCAAATTGCCATAATCCAAAATGTGTTTGGTGCGGACTCAAAAAAGCCACGGGGGTTTGACCTGGGTTAGAGTTAACACATTGGCGATCGCTAATGTGTTAACTAACCCGTTACACCCTAGTTTGCCTCTGCCAACACCTGCTCAATCATTTGCCTGACGTTTTCGTAAGGAAGAGCTCCCGGGATGACCCCGACTGGCTCGTTGTTTTTGATAACTAAGGTGTAGGGTGTGCCTTGGGCGCCGGCGTTAGCGGCGTCTTGTCTCAAGCTAAGAATCTTTTCTTCAAATTTTCGGCTGGATTGGCATGATCTAAATTTTTCTATGTCTAAACCGATCTCTTGTGCGACTGTTTCTAGTGAAGTGCCGGCGGGAAATCTGGCACGGTCGTTTTTAGTGGCAAACATTGTGTCCATAAAATTCCAAAATATTTCATTTCCGCCTTGTTCTGCGGCGCATTCACTGGCATGCGCTTCGGTTATAGAATCTGGTCCCAAAATGGCAAAGTGCCTATAAACCCAAGCGACTTGGCCTGATTCAGCTAATTCAGCCATGACCGCCTTCATGGTTTGGTGGAACGCACGACAAAAAGGGCATTGTGGATCTGAATATTCCAATAAAGTGATTTCAGCGTTTTGATTACCAAAGACGTAATCATCTTTGTCAACTGGCCTCATCTTTTCAAAGGACGGCTCTCCATCTGATGTTTTACTTTGCCTTTCTCCGCTAAAGAACAGTGCTCCGGCTATTAATCCACCGGCCACTATTATTGCCAAGGGTAAAATAATTTTATTTTGCATATTTTAATTTAAAAGTTTGTTAGTAATTACTAGCCAGTATAACTTTTTGAACGAGGGCTGTCAATTATGTTCAGTGGCTTAAACATATGCACACCCTATCACCTAAGATGATTTGATACGATCTTTCTTTAAAAATTAGATAAAGAAAAAGCTCCGCATAACGCCTGCGGAGCTTCACGGTATGTTTGGGAAGACACCGATCGAGATCTTGTAGTATCACGTATCTTTTCGATACTTCTTGATGAACTCTTTCAGACGTTTCGTACTCACACCCAGCAGTTTTGCTGCCTCTTTAATACTTTTCGGGTAATACTTGACCCCTTCCGGTGTGAGCAAGAGATCTGGTCGCTTCATCTCCAAGTTTCTCACCCTGTCCTGGATGCCAGCCAAACTCCCCCTCCTCTTTTTCGTTCCTGATGGAAGGCCTGACTGTTTCTTGGGGAGTTCTCCTGAAGGGAGAACCTTGTACGTGTGCACATGGCGACAAAAGGTTCTCATCTTTTTGTAGATGGAGATTTCGAGTTCTGGAACCCGCTTGTTCACACGGGCTACAAGCGTTCCCAGAAGGATTCTTTCCTCGTCTGTGAGAAAAAGATTCACGCTCCGGCCATCGTCACTGACCGCTCGATTCCCCTTCGTGTGATGTATGTAGACCTCCAGAAGAAGTATTGTCTTGAGATCGAGAGATGGGAGTGTTTCCTGATTCACTGGTGGCCCGTCGTGTTCCATCAATTTCATCTTGACTGCTGGGTCGCCATGTTCATCCAGCACCTCTTGAATGGCTTCGAGGAGTTTTGGGATGTTCTGTTTCAGAATCTCGTGAACGGCTTTCCAATCCACTACCTTTTTTTTACCAGCCACACGATTCTCCTTTCTTTGTATCAGCGCGAAGCGCTTTGGTGATGAGAACGTTCCACTTTCAAGTATAGCTTTTTTTTTTACATTTGTAAAGGGCCAACCACTAACACACCCTATCACCTAAGATGGTTTGATACGATTTGTTGGTTATTAAAACGGCAGGGCGCCGGTATTCCCGTTTTGGCCAGTTTCCTCCCAGCTACCGACATCAAGTTTAATCGGTATTATTTTTCCGCCTTCGGCGAATTTGAGTTCGCGGTTTTTCAAGGCGTATTCATAGATTTCTTTGGTAATGCGGACATCGTCCAAGCAGTATTTGATAACCTTCTCAAACTCACCCCGTTTCCACCATTCGGTCGCTTGCAAACCAAAGCCGGATTTTTTAATCCCCAAAGTGCCCTCGGCGACTTGGTCCAACTTCATCCGACGGCCGAAATTATTTTTAATTTCTTTCAAAATATCCAAACTTTTTACTTTTGTGAGATCGCCTGGATAGTATTTATTTAAAAGAGGAATGTCAAAATGGTCGCTGTTGAAGCCGATAAGTATTTTTGCTCGGCTTAAGATCGGCCAAAGTTTGTAAAAATCCTGTTCCAAAAAAGCGCTATATTCACCTGAATCATAGTCATAAATACCAACGACCGAAATATCCAAAGCCGACGGTTCGCGGACGCCGACGTCCGAAAAGATATTCTTGGTTTCAATATCAAAAACAATTTTAGACATAAATAAAATTATCAATTATCAATTTTCAATTATCAATCAAATTCCAAACTCCAATTTTCAATTTATTCCTTGCCGCGAGATGAGCGACTTATTTTGGAAAATATCAGTAAAAGCTCATGTGCTTCTTTCCAAAATCTCTTAATTTCTTCTTTTCTCTCGGAGTTGGATTTGGCAAGAAGTCGCAACCAATGTTTGGATTCTTTTAACTCCTTTTTAACAATGCCGACTTTATGAATAAAATCCTTTTTGCTCTCCGCTTCAGTCGCCTCGCAATAATTTGCCCCGACAGAGCCAGCTGCCCCAACCAGTTGTTCTATGATTCTTTTGTTTACCGAGTCCGGACCGACGGTGCGAACGAAATCAATAATGCCTTCAGCGAATTTTGCGGTTCTTTCCTCAAGGTCATAGTTGCTGTTATTTGATAATTGATTCATTGAAAATTTATTGAAAATTGGTCATTGAAAATTGAAAATTACTTTCTTTTAAGAAAGTTAACTATCTCTTTTTCTCCCATTTCTACCTCTTCTCCCGTTGCCAATCGTTTTATCTTATACTTCTTATTTTTTGCCTCATCTTCACCGAAGCACAAAACAAATGGAATTCGCTTTTTGTCGGCGGTTTTAATCTGCTCGGCTGTCTTTCGGTCGGTTAAGTCCACCGCTACATTCACACCTCGCTCCCGCAAATTAGACGCCAGCCGGTTTATTTCTTTGGCAAATTTCGCCTCCAGCCGGCAGATATAAAGCTCGGTGGCACTTTGATACTCCGGTAAAAGATTGTGGGTTTCAAGGAAATCAAGCAAGGTCACATCACCGGCGCCGAAGCCAACTGCCGGCGCGCTTTCCACTCCGAAGATTTTTAGCAATTCATCAAACCGACCGCCCCCGAAAAGTGAACGGCTGTTTTTGGGATCAGTGTCAAAAATTTCAAAAACCATTCCGGTGTAATAATCAAAGCCACGCATCAGGTTTTGGCTGAATTTAACGTTTTTTATTCCGTTGGCATATAGGCCGTCAATCAGTCCGGTCAATTCTTTAACTTCCGGCGATTGTTCTCCTAAAACTTCCACCAGTTTTTTATTGGAATCAACAATTTCCAAAAAGCGGTCTGCTTTTTCGGCAAGCAGGGTTTTTACCGCATCTTTGAATTCCCCGTCTGAAATTTTGTTCCGTTTATCTATGACTTTGCAAATTTTGTATTTCTGCTCGTCGTTTAATTCAATTCTTTCAAAAAGCCGATCGGCAATTTTTCGGTTGTTGACAATGATTCTGAAATCGCTGTCTTTGGCGCCTAGGTTTTTTAAGAGAGTATAGGCAACGGTTAAAATTTCCAAATCGGACTCGCCAGCTTCACCGCCGAAAATATCAACATTCAATTGAAAATGCTCCCGTAGCCGGCCTCTTTGGGTTCGTTCATAGCGGAAAAGGTTGGGCAGGGAATACCAGCGCAAAGGAAAAGTCAAATCACGCTTTTTTTGAGCCACCATCCGCGCCAAAGTCGGGGTCATTTCGGGCCGTAGCGTTACCTCGCGCTCGCCACGGTCAAGAAAAGTGTAGGTTTGTTCATTGACAATTTCTTCGCCGGATTTGGCACGATAAAGTTCCGCCGGCTCCAAGATTGAGGCGCCGTATTCTTCATACCCAAAAACTTCCACGGTCTGCCGCATTTTTTCAAACAAATATTTTTGCAAAAACATCTGCTCCGGATAAAAATCCCGCACGCCTTTATACGGCTCGGTGGATAGTTTTTTGTCTGCCATGAAGATATATGATACCACTAATTATCAAACCTGACCAAAAGAAAAACCTCGGCGCAGTGCCGAGGCGGGGGAGCGGGTGGGGGGTCCATGGTTCTCCAGGGAGGGGGATTCAGCGTCTGTATTCTGTCGGGTCTGGGTTTGACAGAGCAGAAAGGCATGAGCGACCGAAGAGGTAAAGCAGTCCGAGCCCGCCCAGAACGGTGCCGATGCCGGCTGGCAGAGCGGCGAGGAAGAGCCAGAACCTCTTCTCTCTTGGTTCACTGTCTTCTTCAGGGTAGGCGGCGCAGAGAGCAAAGAAGGTGGCGGCAACAACAACCACGAGAAAAGCTGCGATTGTGGCGAAGTTGTGATTGCGGACACTAGCGAACAAGAAAGCGATAGAGGCGAAAATCGCCGCGTACACCGCAGCCATGGGACTACCGTCTTTGTTGCGAGAATTGACTGTGAGTAGTATGCAGATGGTTGAGATTGCAAGGGCGGCGCCACTTACAGCCACCAAGTCGCCGGTCTGCCGATACGTGAGCCATCCGGCCAGCAGTTGGAGGCCGAAAACCAACGTATTAATCTTCCAGATCTGGAACATCGTCTCTCTCCTTGTGCTGGTGTTTTCTCTTAATCCCGCTACAAGCAGGATTGTGTGTTCAAGTCCTTTTTTATCCTACTATATACTATAAAAAAGTCAAACCTAAAAAGTGAGTTGGCGAAATCGCAAAGAAAACGCCCCCGCGCGAAGGAGTACGCGGGGGCGCACGAACAAACATACGAGCGCACAGAGGTCTGGTTGGATCTGCTCTTCTCCTAACGGATGCTGGGGAACTCTTTTCCCGGTTCTGCACCTTCTGGTGGTTCGCCGTCATCTGACCACCAAGATGGAACCGGCTCTGTATCTGCTCTTCGCAGATCTTCAGATGAGATCCAGCCACTCTCGGTAAATGTAGGGCCGTCACTTCTGTTGTTGCCGGGGGTTCCTATTATTTTCGCCATCGCCACCTCCCTTTTTGATTTCTTTGTTCCACGAGAACTCCTTTTTATAATTTAACCCATTCAATAAAACCTTGTCTAGAAAATTGTCCACACTTTTTGCTGTGATTATTTGTCATAGGCCATAAGTTATTTTTATGGTATTGTTTTGTTATGGAAGAACCGATATTCAGTCCGTTGGAATTTGGCTTGGATTTATCGGGGACCGGCCTAACCGTGAATCCTGATATTTTATGGCTGATTTTGTCAGTAGTTTTTTTGATATTTTTAATTTTTAGTTTGATTTTGGTTTATCACTGGAATAAATTCGGCTTCCACGCACTGGCTGTTGGTGTGGCTGAAGCAGTGTATTTTGCGGTGTCAATTTTTTTGATTTTAGGCGCGGTGGGGTCCATTTTATTATTTTAGAAAAATAAGGAGTGAGCGTGGCGAACGACTATATTTTTCTTAACCCTGTTAAATAGAATTTTGCAAAGCAAAATTCTAAAAATTCGAGGAATTTTTATTTAACAGGGTGGCGATTATTTCTAACTCGCTCCGCTCATAAGAAAAATCAACCATGCTAAAACTTGATTCAAAAGAAAAAATTGTCTTAGAGCTACGCAAACATTGGTTTGTGATTTTTGTTCAGGGTTTTATTTTGTTTCTAATCGCTCTTTTGCCCGGGGTGGCGGCATTTATAGCTGTCAGATTTTTCCCCGGCTTCACCGAGATTGAAATTGGCGGAAATTTGCTCTATCTTTTCTCTTTTGGCTATTTTGTTTGGCTTCTGATTTTATGGATGTTGTTTTTTATTGAGTGGACAGATTATTATCTTGATGTCTGGTATATTACGCCGACAAGAATTGTCGCCATTGAACAAAAAGGTCTGTTTCGGCGAGAGACAATTAATTTACGTTTTGAAAAAGTTCAAGACGCGACAGTAGAGATTTCCGGTATTATTCCGACTTTTTTGGGTTTTGGCGAAATTCATGTCCAGACCGCTGGTGCTGGCCGAGAGATAATTTTGAAAGATGCCAGGAACCCGCACGAAGCAAAAAAGATAATCCTTGATCTGCATTCTAGGACTCTGGAAGGGGCCCGTCATTTAAATAATGCCACCCAACACGAATAATGCGGTCAGTTATAAAACAATAGAATGGATTTTGAATTCAAGTCCAAAACTCTACCTTTTGACCCAAACAAGCCGAGAAACCGACCGGATTATTTGAAGTGGATGAGCGATGAAGAAGTCAGAAATTATCTGGAAGAAAAAAAACTAAACTTCGGGGTTTTGATCGCCAATATCTTATACGACAACAATGCCGGTAACATTATTCGTAGCGCCAATGCTTTCGGCGCCAAAGAAATTATCCTATACGGTCGCAAGAAGTTTGATCGGCGGGCGAGTGTCGGCACCGAATTTTATATGAAGTTTCGCCATATAAAATTCATTGAAGATTTAGACGCGGTTTTTGCCGATTATGATTTAAGGGTGGCGGTAGAAAACGCGCCTGGCGCTACTCCCCTGCAGGATTTTAGGTGGGATGTTTCAAAAAAGACCCTTTTGGTTTTTGGGCAAGAAAGCGAGGGGATTCCCAAAGAGATTTTAGACAGGTGTGACCATAAAGTGGCGATTGTCCAGCTCGGTAGCGTCCGGTCGCTTAATGTTTCGGTCGCCGCCGGCATTGTAATGCACGATTATTGTCTGAAGACCGATGGTTTTAAAAAAGAATCGAAACAATAAGCAGGGTGGCAAAAAACAAAGCAAAGTAGCCGAAGTTTATTTTTTTTGCCAACTTTAAGAGCAGATCAATTGTTAAGATTCCGACGAGAAAAGAGGCAATAAGCGCGAAGACAGAATTCGTCGAAAAATTAAAAAATTCCAAATTCAAAGCCAAATTGCCAGCAAGCACTATCGGCATGCTCAAAAGGAAACTTAAGCGCAGAGCCACGGTGTCGTTAAATTTTCCCAATAGTAAAGTTGAGACGGTCAGTCCCGAGCGAGAAAGCCCCGGGATAACCGCAAAACTTTGCGCTAACCCCAAAATAATTCCATCGGAGAGTTTCAAATCCTCGGCTTCTCTCAAGCCATTTTCTTTTTTCTTTAATTGCAAAAAAGCCGTGATCAAAAGCATCCCGGCAATAAGCAAATTTATCACAGCACTGCCCACTTTCAGCTTTTCCTCAAAGTGCCCGACAAGTTGGAGTAGGGCAAACCCCAATAAGCCGCTGATTAATGTTGCTATCAGCAGAAAATTAAAAACCTTCTTATTTTCCTCGGTTGAATTTTTGGGTTGGAACAGGTGTTTTAATAATTGCCAGACGTCTTTCCGGAAATAAATCAGTGCAGCTAGAAAGGTGCCGAGGTGCAAAAAAAGCGCCAACCTTATCAGCTCAGATAGGGTCTGGCCGTCAGGGAAAAATGTATTTTTGACAGCGATAATCGCCCCTTCAGAACTGATCGGAATCCATTCGGCCACACCCTGGATAAAACCTAAAATTATTGCTTCAAGCATTCTTGGAATTTTAACATATTTGATTTGCTCGGTTCTTGTGGTATAAGAAAAGGTAGGAAAGGAGACAAAGAAGATGGTAATTACAGACGAGGCAATGCGGGCGCTTACAGAGAAGATTGGCGCCGGGTACCGTTTCGCAGATGAGTTGGTGAAGGTTGATCTGGAAGCCGGTCTGGTTGTGGTGACCTGGACATACAAAAGGGACGACCAGGAACATCCGCAACTGCAAGACCACTTCATCCATGAGCAGGTCTTGCCTCTGACAACTCTCATTGAGTTTATGGCGCAGGCGTGCGGCTTGTTGCTCTTCTGCCAGCTTGGCGATGGCAATTGTTTTTTGGTTCGTTGTGACAAGTGCGGGGTGCTGGAAAAAATAACCCCGGACATCAAGCTGATCGCAACCGCTAGGATCAAGAAAGGACGCCAAAGGAGAGATGGCACGGCGGTCTGTAAGTTTGCTGTGGCAGTTGAAGACGAGACGGGTCGGAAGGTGGGGCGCGGCAACTTCACTTTTTCCGTCAGTCCTTCGCTGACTCAGAATCCCTAACTTGCTGTCTCCATCAGGCCTAATCTCGGCCCCACAACCCCCGATAGACAGGGGGTTTTCTAATGAGAAAAAAGCCCAGCGCGACTGGTCGCGCGGGGCCTGGGATAGCCGGGCATAGATACCCGGCGGTGGCTGGTTAATTCCAGCGTTAATAATACGGATTCAAAAAAATAATGCAAATTTATGGACAGCGAGTTCAATAATTCTCTAAAAAAACAACCCCCGAAATGTTTTTCGGGGGTGTTTGTCGCTTGGGTCTAGACAGACAATCAACGGTCAGCTAGACGAACAGAGCGAGGATTTGACAGAAGCCGGCGCCGAGGGCGATGCCGACAATGTCAAGGAGAACACTGATGAAAAATACCTTCCTGGAACCACCCCTGTTCAGGGTTGCAGGCATACCTCCTCCTTTCGCTTCGTATCTTTGTCCTAGCAAGGCAACTGCATAAAACGCCCGCCGCCGTTGTACCGCTACGAGCTGTAAACGGCGGCGGGCATCCATGGATCGCACTGGGTGCTTGGGGGTCGCCAATCCCGAACGTTGGGTTGGAATGGACGATACGGGTTTGCATAGACAACCCCCACCACGGCAGTGCGTCCTGTCTTGTCCAGTTCAGTTGTTCAATGACCAATCACCCTGCCGTCTTTCACCACCCAGCTTTTCGGGATGTTGAGGTCTTTCTGGTTGTCTTGGTAGAGTTCCGGAAGAGGAACGACAAGGAGATTGTCATCTCCTCCAAGAAATACGGCTGTGTTGTCGGCGGAGATTTGAATTTCCCGCCCTTGATTGTGTTCGTATTCCCGGACCGCCTCCATGGCGATTTTGACCTCGTTCAAGCTGGCTCGGATGCGGTTGTGTTGAATCGGTTTATCCCACCAGATGTAGATGATGGCGGTGAAGAGAACCAGACAAATTGTGACCATAATCAGGTTGATCTGGTCAACTTTCTTGCGTCTTTTCATCTTTCGCTCCCTCCTTTGTTTTCTGGGGTGCTATCTCTGTCTCACAGATTCCATCCGATAGTATAACATCTTTTTTGAAAAAATATAGTCTTTTGGCGAAACCTGTTTTTAAATAGTTTTTCGGGTAGTAAAAAAGCCGCCCTGGCGAGAGGGTGGCACTCCAATCTAGTTGAGGGGAGACGGAGGCCATCGTCGCCAGGGCGGTCGGGTGGGGGTTTACGAACCGAGTGGCACTGCCGTTGTCGAATCCACGTTGTGTGGCAGTACCTCTTGGCACCCCTTTCCACTGCAGGTAATGATATCAAACTGATTTTTAGAATCAAGCCCCTTTCACTAATTTAACGCTTCACTTCCTCTCAACTGGTGAAGCGAGCCCAGCCCCGCCAATGGCGGGGCTGGGCTTCGCTCCGCGTCCCGCTGTGGCGGGACGCTTTGGGAAATGAAGCGGATTTTAATGCTTTCGGGGGAATTCAATTTTTTCTTTTTTCAAATTATTTTGATATAATATAAATTATGGAATTTAAAGAAAGTGCGCCAAAATTAAACCTTGCTGAAAAATATGCTTCGAAGGTAGATGCTGAAGGATTTTTGAGCATTGGTTCATTCGCGACACAAGAATTGAAAAGACAGTCTAAGAGTGTAGCGGCACTTCTTGATGGCGAAGAAGGAACTTCTCCTGAATACAATTTGGGTGATGGACTACGCTATAAAGGAAGCTCTGGAAACTATTCCGATATGAAGATACATATTGAGGATTTGGATGAATTTGTGCGTAGAGTTCGAAATCATTTCGGAGAATAACGGCTAGAAGAAACTGCCTTTTGAGGTTTTATGAACATGAAAAATTGCGCCATCTATACTCGCGTTTCCACCGATAACCAAGCAGAAAAAGAATTTTCATCTTGCGAAGCGCAAGAGCAGAAAATCCGATCGTTTATCGCAAGTCAAAATGATTGGCAGGTTTTCAAGGTGTATAACGATGCCGGATTTTCTGGCGCAATTTTGGAGCGTCCTGCTTTGCAAGAATTGTTAGCGGATTTGAAAAAAGAAAAAACCCGCTAGGTCCAGAGACATAGCGGGGAGCAGAAGGCCTG
Source organism: Candidatus Paceibacter sp. (assembly GCA_020724885.1). Taxonomy (GTDB): domain Bacteria; phylum Patescibacteriota; class Minisyncoccia; order Phycocordibacterales; family BOKC01; genus BOKC01. Next base: position 14,530 of record DYGD01000015.1, read on the forward strand.
CTCAGTCCTTGATTCAGCCGATCTCGGTGACGGTGAGGCCGGGGCCGTCGGGGGCGTCGTTGGACTTGATGAGCTCGTCCAACGCCTTCTCTCGCGCCTCGTCTTCCGTCGAGGCCTCGATGTACTTCGTGGCGAGACCCGGGAACGTGCAAGCGTACAACATGGGTGTTCTCCTTTCGGTTTGGGGTTTCCAGTGTACTATGGTAGTATAGCATTTTATTAATATCTTGTCAAGTTTTTTTTTGCACCTATTCCCCCGAAAGCATTAAAATCCGCTTCATTTCCCGCCAAAGCGACGGCGTAGCCGTCGCGGAGCGAAGCCCAGCCCCGCCATTGGCGGGGCTGGGCGAGCGAACACTCTCATCTTCAAAAAATGAGTTCGTATCTA
>DYGD01000001.1:0-6917 GCA_020724885.1 Candidatus Paceibacter sp.
AGTGAGTTCGAGCTTGGTTGTATAGATACAAACCAAACCAAAAACCACTCCGATGCACATCGGAGTGGTTTTTGGTTTGGGATCAAATAGAAAAAATGGTTATTTTGCGATATAATTTTAGTGTATGTTAACAGCTAAAACTGAATATATTACTTTCTCAAGTAAATCTAGAGTGGAAATCTGTAACCATTGCGGTGACAGTGTTGAATTCGGCACCGGAAAATTCGTAAACAGAATTCCTGAACTAAACGACACCCCGACCAGAATTGCTAACGGTCTTCTTTTCCCTAAAGGCGACTTCGTCTGCGAGCCGTGCGATAGCAACCCCGAAAAATTTTATAGTAATTTTTAAAAAATGAATATAACAACCAGTAATCTGCTTACAATCAAAGAAGCCAGCCAGTGGGCAAGTGATTTTCTCAAACGGGATGTTAGCGAGTCAAATATCTCGTACTTGGTGCAGTATGGAAAAGTCAAAAAGCACAATGGCGGAAATTCAGTTTTTGTTGATATCGCCGACCTCAAAAATTATTATGATTCTTACCGTGGTCAACGCGAAATAAGCTGGAAAAAACGACTCGGCAATGACTTAAACTGGGCATTGTCTTTTGATCATTTGCGAGAGAAAGACACCACGAAACACGTCCACCGCCTTCATCCTTACAAAGGAAAGTTTATACCGCAGTTAGTTCAGTATTTTATTGATGATCATACAGACGATTTCAAAAAAGCGGTTTATTTCAAAACTGGGGATATTATTCTTGATCCTTTTTCCGGCTCCGGCACAACATTAGTGCAAGCAATTGAAATTGGTATGCATTCCATTGGCATTGATATTTCCCATTTCAATTGCATGATTACAGAAACAAAATTGCTTCCTTACGATATGGTTTCACTTGAGAAAGAAGTCAATAAAATAAAGGAAGCGATCATCGGATACGAAGCAGATAAAATTGCAGATTTTGAAAACGAACTTTTGGCTCGTATGGCCGAATTCAATAATCAGTATTTTCCAAGCCCGGAATTCAAATATAAAGTTCAGCGAGGACAGATTGACGAAAATAAATATTCCGCGGAGAAAGAAAGGGAATTCTTGAAAATCTATAATAGTTTGATTAAAAAATATGGAATTGAATTAAACCATTCTGCCGGCAAAACCTTTTTGGACAAATGGTATATCCGAAATGTCCGAAAGGAAATTGATTTTGCTTTTGAACAGGTAAAGAAGATAAAGGATATAAAAAATAAGAAAATTCTCGCAGTAATTTTGAGCCGCACGATTAGGTCATGTCGTGCAACCACGCATTCAGATTTGGCGACACTCAAAGAGCCGCAGCTAACGACCTACTATTGCTGGAAACATAAGAAAATCTGCAAACCACTATTTTCCATTAAATCGTGGTTTGATCGCTACGCGATTGATACTGTCTATCGGCTAAAAACCTTTGCGGGGCTAAAACAAAATGGCCACTACGCGGTTTTACCAGCTGATTCGCGGACAGCCAATATTTTCAAAGAAGTAGAAAAAAGGAATAAAGAATTTTATGAAGTGTTAAGAAAGCAAAAGATTGCTGGCATTTTCACATCACCGCCATATGTCGGCCAGATTGACTACCACGAGCAACACGCCTATGCTTACGATCTTTTCGGTTTTGAACGCCGAGACGAACTTGAAATTGGACCGCTTTACAGGGGACAAGGAGCGGAAGCGCGCGAATCTTATGTTGATGGAATTTCCAAAGTTCTACTCAATTGCAGAAAATATTTGGCCGACAACTTTGATGTTTTTCTTGTTGCAAACGATAAATATAATCTCTATCCTGCTATTGCGGAACAGTCAGGAATGAGTATTGTTAATCAATTCAAGCGTCCGGTTTTGAACAGAACCGAACGGGATAAGTCGCCTTATTCAGAGATAATTTTTCACTTAAAAACAAAATTATGAAAAAAGAAAAAATACTTTATGCTATTACAAGCAACGATGTTAAAAATGTTTCTAAAGAAACAGGAGTTTCTGCGTCAAAGAAAAGATCTATATTTTATTGAAAATAAAATTGGAGATTTTTTCGGAGATAGATGGCATGATGCAATTGAATATGCCTTGATGGAATTAGAACGAACCAGAGTTAAAAAAGAATAAATGATATGGCTTTATCAAAATCACAAAAAGAGAAAATAGTGGCACTCCTTGAAAGAAAAATTGAGGATAAACTACGCCGCTACGCGCGCGAAACTTCCTCCATGCCTTTTTTGACGCGTCTCATTCAAGATAGCGAAAAGGTAGCAGCTTATTCTTTCATACACTCTATTGCCACTTCGTTGGGAATGTCAATCTACGAAGATGTTTCAAAAATCATAGCCGAAGAAACTGCTGACGAATGTTTTACCAAATACGATGTCGGTGGCGTTATCTCACGTGAACAAAAATCAGTAATTGACGACATAGTTAGAGGTTTACGTAATGGCGATGGAAAGGTTAATCATGCCAAAGAAATAAAACAGGTGTTATCTGCCTCGGCTAAAGATGGCAAGGCGCAAAAAGAAGGTAGAATCGCTGACTTTTATATGAAGCGAGGTAGTAAAGAATACTACTTTGAGATTAAGACGGTAAAACCGAACATTGATGTATTTACCAAATCAAAAACAAAGCTTTTGGAATGGGTGGCGCGCCGCCGAAGTCCGATTAAAGTTTATCTCGCCTTTCCATATAATCCATACCACCCGCAACCGTATGAGCGTTTTACGGAGCAGGGAGTTTTGGAAAGAGGCGAGGAGTTTTTGATTGGGAAAGAATATTGGGATTTTCTCGGTAACGGAAACACCTTTGAGGAGCTACTCACCCTTTTTGACGAGGTTGGTAAAAAATTCAAAAAAAGGATTCAAGCAAAAATTCAGGAAGTGGCGCGCGAAAAAATGTCCGGCTGAAGCAGAACTTAGTGTTGGAAAAATTCTGTTGAAATGATTTTATAAACAAAATGACAATCTTTCCTAAAAAAATTCAGCAGGCAGTAGCTAAAGGAGAATTCATTCCTTCAAATCAAAAGAAGCTCACTTTCCTTTTGAAAAAACAGTGCCTCCCAAATCAAAAACAATAAATTTTATGTTCCTCGCTATATTGCTTATTTTATCAAATTAAAAGACAATCTCTCCCAAAAAATAGCGGCTAAAATAATGCCTAAATTAACCGCCATTGTGCCGAAGTATTCAATAGCGCCAATTTTGCCGATAGCAAAAAAATAAGTGCCAAACATTGAATCAACCGAGAGAAACACCGCGACTATTGGCAAAAACCAGAGCGACTTTCTCCAAAACAAAGCGAACAACAAGACATAACTTGAAACAAAAAACAAATTCAGTGGCAAAAAAACCAGCGACAAATTCAAGATAAAACGAGCTAACAAAAATACTCCGATAATAAAAGTCAGAATTTTTAAGTTCTTATTTTTGTTACGAAACATTACCCACATTTTAGCTCAGTTTGGCAGATTACCAATTTGGTATTTCCGGCTCAAAAAACAAAAAACGACCCCCGTCCAAATTGAGATCAAACCCAAAAGCAAAGCCAGACCAGAAAAAACATAAGTCAAGATCCCAAGGTGGAGCGCGGTGATGAGAGCGGTAGCAGTTATCCAGATGTCGCGAGAAGTATTTGGCGTCATCACCGGATTGCCTTCGTCGTCTAATACCGGCTGTCCCTCCTCATCAATTTTCGGGATCACTCTTGGCATCTCGGCAAAGGTCTTGCCGCCGGTCATTCGCAAGGTGTGTTCCCGAATGATGTCGGCTTGGGCCTTCAAGGTAAGCGGTCCGCGCACTACCACTCCTGGAATCCTTGCATCCGAAGGAGTGATAATATTTTCAGCCGAGATATTTTTATAAGTAAAACAAATTCCCCACGCTCCGCCAGCAATTAAAATCAAGCCGGCTAAAACCGCCAACGCAGAAGAAAATTTTAGAAAATTTTTCATATTTTTAATTAAACTTTTAAATTTTAAGCCGCCAGCCAACCGCCGTCAACAAAAAATGTCGCGCCGGTAATATAGCTCGCCTCTTCCGAAGCTAAAAACACCACCATGGCCGAGACTTCTTCCGGCCGACCCATTCTTTTCAGGGGAACTTTTTGCAACAAGCCGCTCATCGCTTCTTCGGAAAATTGGGCGTCATCAATCATCGGCGTATCAATCGCGCCGGGCGCAACGACATTCACATTAATTCCAAGTGGCGCCCATTCAACCGCCAAAGTTTCAGACATTCCGATAATTCCTCCTTTGCTCGCGGTGTAATGCGAGCCGCCGGCAATACCAACCCCGACTTGCCCAGAAGCGATAGAAGAGATATTGATAATTCTGCCCCACTTGTTTTTGGCCATTTCTTTAGCAGCGCGCTGGGCACAGAAAAACTGCCCCTTGAGATTAATGTCAATCATCTTGTCCCATTCTTCTTCAGAGATTTCTAGGGCTGGTTTGGGAACAAAAATACCGGCGTTGTTAACCAAAATATCCAACCGGCCGAATTCCTTAACTATTTTATCAAAAACCGCGTTGACTTCTTTAATATCGGAAACGTCCATTTTTAAACAAATCACCTCCCCGCCAAGGGTTTTAATTTCTTCCGCTACCGGTTCGCACTGATTTTGGTCAATGTCAGTAATAACAACTTTGGCCCCCTGCCGAGCTAAAGCCAAAGCATGAGTCCGCCCCATCCCCCTTCTCGCGCCGGTAACCAACGCCACTTTATTTTTTAAATCAAACATATTTATTTTAATTAGAGTTAGAGATTTATAAAGTTTTGTCTCGTCCTAATACCCCGCCTCCGATGGACATCGGGGCGAGGTATTCCCTGCCTGCCGTCAGGCGGGAAAGACGAACTACAATAAAATTCTAGATTCTATTATATACCGCAGTTTCCGCTTCCACCAGATTGAATCGGTCGCATCTCCGACAAAACCCGCGCGTAGCCAGAAGCACTGGAAAACGAGTTGCCTAAAATAATTTTGGGGTCAACCTCCTGCCAATTCAGATTTCTGCTTTCTAGATATTTCTCAATAGTTTGATAAACGTCGGGAAACCAAAAGCCGTTAACTTGAAGCGCGATTTTGTACATCTCTTCTTCGCTTATTCCGTTGGCCACAAGCAACTCTAATAGCCCCAGCATTGCCATACCGTGATTGCAGTCGGGGAAATAAGTGGAATTACCGCAACAGGGCCGGTAAATATTTTTGGCAACCTCTTCAACCAGTGCTTGCTGTTCCAAATTAAAAGTCACAAAATTATGCCGCGAATAATGATTCATCGGATTTCCTAAAGCCAAAGTCCAGCCGGCAGTGGAAGCAAATCGGTTGGCTCCGCCATATCTGGGATCAGTCATCGGACCTTGTTCCAAAATTTTATTTTTATTGCTTAAGCCGAAAGCCCAGAACAGATTCAAGAGAAAGCCGGCATTTTGAGCGGTCATCACTATTTTTTCGTTTTCTTCTTCATAAAGAAGTTTTTGCTCGTTCTCGCCAAATTCCCCGCGCGACAGGTGAATTGCTTCAAGTTTCGCGTCATCAATCACGCCTGCCGCGATCATTTTTTGCCCCAAATCACCCCATTTAACCGGTAATTCCACCGCTTCATTAAATATGACGGCTGATTCGGATATTTTTGGCGAGGACGAATTTTTATTGGCAACCGTCGGAAAAAGATAAAAGAACAGAGTCAGAAATAATCCGAACAACACGATCAATCCAAGCAAAGTCCTGCTACTCGGACTAGTTTTATAATTTTGATAATTTATTTGATTTTCGAATTTCATAATTGTGAAGTTAAAAAACCTGTCAACACATTGACGATCGTCAGTTTGTTGACACACTAATTCTCTCCGATAACCCTGCGGCAAGGGGAGCCGTTACCGCATAGGATTACATAACCCTTTACCAATCACGACAGCAGGCGATAATTTTTTCTGCCAATATTTTTAGAGCAGAGCTTCTGTTCCGCAGTAGGAAAATAGCGGTAAATAATAGCCAGAAAGCTAAGAGTAAAATTGCTGTCGTAAAATCGATTTTTTCCGAGATTAACCCGAAAGCCAAAAAGGTTAAGGTTAAAATTATCGGCAGACCAAAAATTTTTAACTGCTCCACTTTTCGCGACAAGTAGAACAAGCCGGTAATGCTCTGCCCTAAAAGCAAAGCGACAATTATCGGCTCATTCCAAATCTGCGCTTTTAGAAGTATCAGTAAAACGAGCCAAGAAACAAAAACTGCGGCACACAGAGCGCAAAATTTTAACTTAGTCAGGGTTTTCAGAAAAAGAAACAAACCAAAAAGCGAAGTTGCCAAAAGCAGGGTTAAGGTTATAGGGCTCATATTGCCAATTCAACTACCGCCGCTAAGACGACAAGCAACAGCAAAGTTGTAATTAGCCCTTGATAAGCAATTCTTCGGCCGGCTATTTTAGAGAAACCTCGACTTAGATAAGGAGCGATTATAACCGCTAATCCGCCCAAAAAACCGCCGAAGACAAATTTATTGACGACATAGGTCTTGTGAAAGATTGTGCCATATTCTCCAAACAGAGAAATGTAAAGCGGAAAATAATCAAGAGCCAACGCGGTTAAAGGAAAGATAGTAGAGAGAAAAACTGCCAAAGCAATAATCAGCTTTTGATAAGGTAAATATTGCTTTTTAATCAAATTGCCAAACCAAAGCCCCATGGACATCGCCAAGCCGCCGATGAGAATTCCCAAGACCGCGGTGGAAACACCGAGCCAAGTGCCGGCCAGTACCAAAGCCCCCGCGCCGATAGTGCAGAGAGGACAGTGAGCCAGGGTGAATTTTGGAAGTAATATCACACCGGCTACAATTAGAGTTTGTATTGTCTTTTTTTTAAACATACTAGAAATTAGTCTAATTATTCTAATTTCTAATTAACCTA
>DYGD01000001.1:7017-65839 GCA_020724885.1 Candidatus Paceibacter sp.
ATTAGATTTCCAAAAAATCCATCGTCTCGTCGTTATGCATCAAGCCGTGGATTTTCCAGATTTGATTTTTAACTCCGCCCATTCCCGGACTGCCAGCCGGCATTCCCGGTAGAGCAATACCATTTAGCTCGGGTTTCTCTTGAAGCAGTTTTTCAATTGCTTCCACTGGCATATGACCCTCCACCGCATAATCGCCAATCAAAGTCGTATGACAAGCCCACATTTCCTCGGGAATTCCGTGTTCTTTCTTAATTTTCTCTATTTCAGTTGTTGGAATTTTTTCTACTTCAAAACCGCTCTGCTTTAGATAAGCCGCGTGAGCTCCGCAACAGCCACAATCGGGGTCGTAATAGACCGTAGCTTTTTCTTCGGCAAAGATTTGTTGATTGATATTGTTGTTGCCTAAAGGCAGAAAATTCAGAACAAGCAAAGCGGCAACCGCTATTCCGCCGATAATTAGAATTGATTTTAAGTTTTTCATAAGTTGTTAATTAACAAGTTAGTAATCAGAAGTCAATAATTAGTAATTTACACAAACACAAAAAACTCATCGCCCAGATACGAACTTTGAGTTTTTGAAAGAAATTAAATCCGAGTAGGACTATGCTCTAAAAAAGAGAGCCAAGAGATAAATTTATGGTGCGCTTGAAAATATGATTTTAGTTGATTTATTTTTTGAGAAAAATTAGAAAAAATTTTTTTAATTATTCCCGAGGCAAGAAAAGACAACAAACCGAAAGCTATGACTGTCAAAGTCAAAACCAGCAAGGTTAAAAAACCGCTGCTGTTAAAAATCGTTTCCGAAAAATTCTTCAAAACTTTCAAATGTAAAATAGCAAACTCCACTCCACTTGCTAACATTGAACAATCTTCTTGAATCAAGGGACTCACAATACAGCTTGCCCCGTGCTCGCCGTGTCCAAATAAAGCCAAATCAACAGCGCCAAACGCAAAGACCCCAAACAGAACTATAATACTGACCACGGCAAGATTTTTCATATTTGTTTCAATCATATCACTTTTTGGCCGGTTTAAGCCAATGTTTTCCTTCTCAAAAGCAGGGCGTTAAAGGCAACAATTACGGTGCTTGCCGACATAAAGACCGCCGCCAGCGCGGGTTCTACCGGCGGAATTCCGTAAAACATCAAAGCGCCGGCGGCTAAAGGCAAGGCAATAATATTGTAGCCGGTTGCCCAGAAAAGATTTTGAATCATTTTAGTGTAAGTCAAGCGGGAGAGTTTGGTGATTTTTGGAATATCGCGAGGGTCATTTCTAGCTAAAATTATGCCGGCTGATTCAATTGCCACATTAGTGCCGGCGCCGACAGCAATACCGACATCGGCTTGAGTCAAAGCCGGCGCATCGTTTACTCCGTCACCTACCATCGCCACCTTCAAATCACGACCTTGTAACTCTTTCACTTTTTCAACTTTTTGCTCCGGTAAAACTCGCGCAAAATACTCGTCAATTTCAAGCTCTTTTGAAACCCACTTGGCAACGTCTTCTGAATCGCCCGTAATCATCACCACCTTTTTATCCTGATCGTGAAGCATTTTGATCGCTTCTTTTGATTCTTCTCTTATAATATCCGCCAAAGAGATCGCTCCAAAAAGTCCGTTCTCTGAAATGACGTAAATGACGGTTTTGCCTTGTGATTCTTGTTCTTTTATCTTTGCCGAAAAATCGCCACTTATAGAAATTCCTTTTTCTTTAACTAAAACCTCGCTGCCAACTAGAATTTCTTTTCCATCTACAATTCCTTTTGCCCCTTTGCCCGGAATTCTTTCAAAACTTTTTACTTCGGGAAGAACAAGTTTTTTATTTTTCGCTTCTTTAACAATAGCTTTAGCGATTGAATGTTCGGAGTGCACGTTCACAGAAGCCGCCAGCTTCAGTATTTCTAAATCTGAAATATTAAATCTGAAATCTGAAATTATCTCTGTGACTCCGAACTCTCCTTTAGTTAAAGTGCCGGTTTTGTCAAAAAGAACAACATTAACATTGCGCGCCGCTTCCAGCGCCAGTCGCCTTTTAATAATGAAGCCATTTTTAGCCGCCATATTGGTGGAAATTGAAGCTACTAAAGGCACTGCCAATCCTAGAGCATGAGGACAGGCAATTACCAAAACCGCCACCAAACGCGCCACCGCAAAAGCAATTTCTCTTCCGGCTATCAGCCAAGCAATTAAAGTAATGACGCCGGCCGAGACAGCAATGATTGTCAAAACCAAAGCGGCTTTGTCAGATAGAATTTGCAATCGTGATTTTGACGCCTCGGCCTCGGAAACTAGCCGCATAACACCGGAAAGAAAAGTTTCTTCGCCAATTTTGGTAATTTCCACTTTTAGAGAACCGTCGCCGTTTATTGTGCCGGCGATTATCTCATCGCCAACTTTTTTTAAGACCAGTTTTGACTCGCCAGTGATTATTGATTCGTCCAATTCCGACTGGCCATCAACAATTTTTCCATCAGCCGGTATTTTCGCTCCGGGTTTTACCAAAACCCAATCTCCCTTCTTTAATTCCGAAATCGGAACTGTCCTTGTTTCCAATCTAAGGGTGTCGGAAACCCTTAATATTAGTTCGGCGGTATCAGGTAAAAGTTTGGCCAACTCCTTTAACGCGCCCCGAGCTCTTTTAACCGACTTCATTTCAATCCAATGGCCTAAAAGCATTACGGCAATCAAAGTAGAGAGTTCCCAAAACAAAGTCATATCTTCCACAAAAGTGGCATATATGCTCCAGAGATAAGCAGCAGAAATTGCGAGTGCAATCAAAGTCATCATCCCCGGCAGGCGAGCTTTGAGTTCACGCCAAGCCCCCATTAGGAAAATTCCGCCACCATAGAAAAAAACAATGGAACCCAAAATTAGATTAAGATATTCGAAACCGAGAAATTTGGGAGTAGAAAAACCAAAGAAAAGCATCGGCAATTCCGAATAAGCAATAATTGGGATGGTCAAAACAAGTGAAATCCAAAATTTCCGAAGAAACATCTCCGTGCTATGGCCTTGATGTTTGTCATGTTCTTTGTTCTTTGATTTTTGTTTTTTACTATTTTCTTTTTTAACTAAACTCATACCGCATTCCGGACACATTCCGGGCTTATCCCGCTCTATTTCCGGATGCATCGGGCAAGTGTAGATTTGATTATTCTCTTTGTTCATAAAATTATTCGTGTTATTCGCATAAATTCGTGAATTGGTGTCGTGTTATTTCTTTTGCGCTAATTTATAAACTTTCAAAATCTCCGAAACAGCTTTATTTTTTTGCCCGCCTCCTATCTGTTCCATCACATGAGTTGATAAATGATTTTCCAGAATCAAATTTTCCACGCCGGAGAGCGCGCTTTTAACTGCCTCGGCTTGGGTAATAATATCCACGCAGTATTTCCCATCTTCAACCATTTTCTGAAGTCCTCTAATCTGCCCCTCAATTATTTTCAACCGCCTTTTTGCTTTATTTTTGTATTCTTTTCGCATTTTCCCAGTGGCCAAGCCCTAATCCCTAATTACTAGTTTAGTATACCCCCCTAGGGTATATTGTCAAGCTGATGACCATTATTGCCCATAAAAATAACTGTGATAGACTAACCGCCAACATGCTTTGTAACCACAGTACAAAAACTTGGTCTAGTTTTGCCAAAATTACCGCCTTCTCTTAAAAGAGCGGTTTGGATAGTATTTATTTCCTATTTCAAAAAACCGCTTTCTCGGGCGGTTTTCTATTAACTATCAAAAAGCTGCGCGCCCATGGAATTAATCCGTGAGTGCATGGCCCACTCGGACCATGATCATTAAACCAATAAAAACTAGAATTTTTGAGGAAAAAGAAAATTTACTTTCTTTTGTCACTTCCTATTTCAAAAAAATTCCGGAAAAATCAGTGGTGGTTATAACTTCAAAAATCGTCGCTTTATCAGAAGGTCGGACGGCAGAAATTGAGAATGAAAAAACCAAAGAAGAGCTAATTCGCAGAGAAAGCGACCTAGCTTTAAGAACCGAGCACGTTTGGCTGACTATAAAAGACGGAGTAGTGATGGCTTCGGCCGGCATAGACGAATCCAACGCCGATGGAAAATTGATTCTTCTGCCCCGCAACAGTTTTAAGACGGCGGTAGATCTGCGCAAGAAATTACAGAAAAAATATAAAGTGAAAAATCTCGGCGTCTTAATTGTTGACAGCCGAACAATGCCTTTGCGAGCCGGAGTGGTCGGTAGCGCTTTGGGCTATGCGGGGTTTAGGGGTATTAAAGAATATGCTGGCAGCCGCGACCTTTTTGGCAGGAAATTCAAATTCTCTCGCACTAATGTAGCCGACGGGCTAGCAACCGGCGCAGTTCTCACAATGGGGGAAGGTAGAGAAAGGCAACCTCTGGTCTTAATTACTGGGGCTCCAATTAAGTTTTCCGACCGAATTTCCCGTGCTGAATTGAAGATAGACATCAAAAACGATATGTATAGGCCACTTTTTGTAAGATTCTGTAAAACAAAACCGTGATACAATTTCTACTATGATGGGATATGGTGGTGGTTGGGGCATGATGGGAGGAGTGGGGTTAATTTTCACAATCTTCTGGATTGTGGCATTTGTGGACCTTATCCTACTCGGCATCTGGCTCTGGCAGCAAATCACAAAAAAATAGTTGTAAACATCAGATGTTTAACATTTAGCGGTAAATTAAGGACTTGCGATGTCCATAATTTTTTCTGTTTCCGGTTCACTAAGTTGTTCTAACTCATCATTATGTTCATCTTCCAGAGCCACCAGAGACAGCATTATGGCAATACCAACCAAAATTGAAACGAATTGGATCGCTGATTTTTTGGGGTTGCGGGTTTTCTGGATTTCTGGCACCAAATCCGAACCGGCAATATAAATAAAAGCGCCAGCGGCAAAAGCGCCGATAAAAAAAACATATCCTTCTAAAACGGAACCCAGAGCGATTGTCATTGCGGCGCCCAAGACAGCAAATAAAGCGGTGGCAAAGTTCCAGATCAAGGCCTTCAAGCGTGACATTCCAGAATGAACCAATAAGCCGAAATCGGCAATTTCCTGCGGAATTTCATGCAAAGCGACAGCAATAGTTGTCGCAATCCCGACCTCAATGCTTATAAAAAAACTGGCGGCAATTATGACACCATCAACCAGATTATGAATTGAATCTGAAGTTAAAATCAAAACGCCTAATGGCTTAATTCTACCGCCAGAATTTTTTAATTCTTCGGAAACTAAGCACGTCTCGCTATCTTCAATCCCGTGATGATGGTGCCAATGCAGAAATTTTTCTAAGATAAAAAAAGCCAGAAATCCGGCAATAATCAATAGAGAAACAAGGGTCAATCTGTCGGTATGTTCAAAGGCCTCGGGTATGAGATGAAGAAAAGCATCGCCAAAAAGAGCGCCGGCAGCCAAACCCACCAGCACAAACAGAGCTCTCTGTAAAAATTCTTTCTTCCAAGACAATGTCAGAGCACCGACCAGAGATATCAAACTTATTATAAAGACGCTAAATATTATGTATATCGGGGTCATAATTTTTGCAAATAATTTGCATTTAGTTTAAGCTAGGGAGAATGAAAACACAAGTAAAAAGTGTGGAAAAAGACAAAGAAGTCCTAAAACGGGCAGGCCTTAAAAACACCCCCGCCCGACAAGCAGTTCTAAGCACTTTCGGAACAGGTTGCCTTCCCCTCTCGGCCGAACAGATTTATCAGTCCTTAAAGAAAAAATATGACTTGGCAACAATTTATCGAATACTCAATAAATTTGAGCGAGGTGAATTAATCAGGCGGATAAATCTCAAAGGCGGCACCGGTTATTATGAGCTAGTCGCCAATCACCACCATCACCTAATCTGCCAAGGTTGCGGATTGATAGAAGATTTCAGCCGATGCGGTATAGAAAATATGCAAAATGCTATAATCAGATCAAGCAAAAAATTCAACGAAATTAAGGGACACTCTTTGGAACTGCACGGCTTATGCAAAAAATGCTCCTGAAAAAAATTCAAATTCTGGCAATTCTGGCGATTATCATTTTTCTCTCTTTGCCCGGGAACTCTTTCAGCCAAGAAATCCACCGCGACTTCCAAGGAACTTGGAAATCAAAAGTTGAAAGGGTTTTACAAGAAGAAAGGGTTCTGATCCCAGGGACAAACACGGAAACAACAGTCCAAACTCTTGAAGCCACAATTATGGAAGGAGACAGAAAGGGAGAGCTAATAACTTTCCAAAATGATTATCTGCCTCTTAAAACCGGAGATGTCTTCTTTTTGAACTTTTTAATAACCATAGACGGCCAGGAAATATTTTCAGTAAGAGATGTTGACCGACGCCCGGTTCTTCTGTTTTTCACACTGATATTCGGCTTGGCGGTTATCGCCTTCGGCGGTTGGCAAGGTCTCCGCGCTTTGATAGGTTTATTCGGAACTTTTTTGGTAATCATCTTCATCCTCCTGCCCCTGTTGTTGAAAGGGTACCCGCCGGTCTTAACCAGCACATTCATTTCAACAATAATACTTTTTTTGGCCATATATTTTACTCACGGCTTTAATAGAGAATCAACTGTAGCTTTTACCGGAACAATAATCGCGGTCTCTTTGACAGGAATTCTGGCTTACTCGGCGGTCAGATTAGGTCGTCTGACAGGATTTGCCAGCGATGAGGCAATATACTTGAACTTCAGCACTTACGGACAATTGGACTTATCCGGTCTTCTTCTGGCCGGCATAATAATCGGTGTCCTGGGAGTATTAGACGACATTTCTATAACTCAATCGGCGGTAGTAAGCGAGCTTTATGGGGCAAACCCTAATCTTTCCAGAAAAGAAACCTACCACAAGGCCTTAAGAGTCGGTCGAGAACACGCTGGCGCATTAGTTAATACCCTGGCTTTGGCCTATACCGGCGCCGCTCTTCCCTTGCTCTTGCTTTTCTCAATATCCGAATCCGGTTTCAGTATGATAGTCAACCAAGAAATTTTTGCTTTGGAAATACTAAGAACCATCGTCGGCAGTATTGGCCTTATTCTAACTATTCCTGTCACGACTTTGATTGCGGTTTTTGTTCTGGAAAAATATCGAGGGCGCAAGCCAGAAGTCACTCACGGTCATGTGCATTAATACAAGTTGTCAAAACAAAAGACCTTTTGGTATAATTGAAACGGGGTTGTTTGAGATATTCTCTATAACATTTGTCAGGGAGTTCAAATTGCTCCGTCCCTTGGGTCGGACGCTGAGAGCACCCACCTATAACTTTATAGGGCAAATGTCTTCAAATGACCCCCGATTAAGGCCTCTCCATTTGTTTCCGGAGGGGTTTTGATTTGAAATATGGCCGGAAAAATTTTAAACATAATCTTAGGTTCGATAGTGGCAATAGCCATCGCCCACACTTTGGCTTTGAAATTTTATCTTTACTACGAACTTTGGTGGTTTGACATTCTAATGCATTTTGCCGCCGGCGCCTGGACAGTTCTATTTTTTCTTTGGCTTTTGTTTTTTTCAGATTTTTTTCTATTGGACGTGGAGAGAAAAAATTTTTTACTCACCTCTGCCCTGTCTATCTCTTTTCTGTTTCTGGTTGCCGTCGGTTGGGAGATTTTTGAATTGCACTTCGGTTTAACATTTATAGAAGATTCGGATTACTGGCAAGATACAATTTCTGATATCTTTTCGGCTCTTTCCGGCGGGCTTTTAACTTTGTGGCTTTTCTTTCGGGCGGTCTTCACAAAATTTTAAAGACAAGATCTAAACAAAAAAGCGCCCCTGAACAACTAGGATAGAGCTGTGCGGATGAGGGTGTCATGCCGAATTCATTCCGGCATTCTTGAACCACCCACGATCTCCGCCTTTAAACCGGCCTCGAGCGGGACAGTGATCTTTTCTGGTTTCCCTTTGCCCCCATCGGACCCTTTTTCCGCCGGCTTCTGGTCCTCGGGTCTCTTTTCAGCTTGACCTGTCGGTTTCTGCCCATTCTCTTCCATGAATCCTCCCCTGCCTCAATGAGGCGGTTAGTTGTGCGTCTCAAAAAATAATACCAAAAACAAAACCGGATTCAAGGTGTCCGGAGTTGATTGCTAGGAAATTAGGAAATTTTTTGGATAATCCGATTGAAAGTTTTCGGATTATTTTGAGCCAAACTGGAGAGAATCTTGCGATCAAGAGAG
This sequence comes from Candidatus Paceibacter sp., assembly GCA_020724885.1. Taxonomy (GTDB): domain Bacteria; phylum Patescibacteriota; class Minisyncoccia; order Phycocordibacterales; family BOKC01; genus BOKC01. The sequence continues at coordinate 15,187 of DYGD01000001.1, forward strand.
ATATTTTTTTTCTTGAGAATGTCAATCAACCGGCTGTATGACACACCCTGTGATTTAGCCGCGGCGCCGATTCTGACATTCCAAAGCCGACGAAAATCGTTTTTCTTGTCGCGACGATGAGCAAAAGCGTGGGCGCCGGCATGCGCCAGAGCTTCATAGGCCTGTCTTTCTTTTTTTGAACGGCCATGCCTATAACCCTTGGCTCTCTTTAAAATATTTCTTCTCGTCTTTAGAGCATTTTTTCCTTTTTTTACCCTTGTCATGATATCTAGATGAATTCTAATAATGAAGATACAAACTCCAAAATAATATAATTAGCGCGGATAATTTAGACACAAATCAACGCTGTGTTAAAAACCTCTTGATCGCTTTTTTATTTAGATTCAATTTTGTCACCCTTCTTTTAGCAACACGCTGCCTGCCAGAATCTTTTGAATTAAAGTGGTTTTGACCAGCTTTTCTGGAAAGGATTTTTCCATTCCTCGTAACTTTCAATCTCTTGGTGTATGACTTATTGGTTTTCATATTTTATTTCTTTTCTAAAACTATTGTCATCCCTTTCGGGCTTTTTTTGGCTGGTTCGGCGATTTTGTATTCTATTGGCAGAAGTTTTAGTATTCTATCCAATCTATCTCTTAAAAAGTTTTGTTCAAGATACTTCGTTCGCCCCGGTAAAAACAGATCTATTTTTACCCTATTACCCTCGCTGAGCCATTCCCCAGCTTTTTTTGCCTTTAATTCCAGATCATGCTCTCCGGTGCCTATTTTGATTTGAATATTTTTTACTTCAACACTTTTCGATTTTACTTTTGCCTGCTTCTGTTTTTTGTTCTCCTCATACTGGTGCTTCCCAAAGTCAGCTATTTTGGCAATCGGCGGGTTGGCATTTGGCGAAATCTCTATGAGGTCAAGCCCGAACTCTTCGCTTCTTTTCAAAGCGTCGCTTAAGGGCAGAATTCCTAGATTTTCGCCTTTCGGCCCAATCACCCTCAATTCCGAAACCCTAATTTGATGGTTTATTCTGGCTTTCCAGTTCTTCAATTAATTTTAGACAGCCGACTAATAACTCCTTAAGTTTAACACAATTCAAAACTGACTGCAACTACCTTTGGTAGAGATTATTCATCAACACCAAATCTCCGGTAATCAAAAATTGGAGGATTTTTACCAAACCAATGATTGATTTCGTGCTGAGCCTCTTCAGGGGTTTCCGAGCAGTGAAGAATGTTGGCGATTGCCCGCTTCTCTTTGTTGGCGATTGCCGGTGAATCAATTGAAAAATCACCCCGAATCGTACCCATGTCAGCCAGATATGGCATCGTGGGGCCGGCAATTTTCCGAACCACATCAACGGCATGTATCCCTTGCACCACCATACGAACCAGTGGCGCCGAAATCATGTAGTTGATAAGCCAGTTTCTGATTTCCGGACCAATTTTCGCCGCCTCTGTTGTGCCAAAATCACTTTCGGCGTCAAGGTTGTATTTTTGATAAGTTGCCAAGGTCTTCTCACCCAAGCGGGTTATCCAAGCGCTGTCCTTCGGGTAGTGATTGTCAATCTGCTCGCGAGTCGGCTGAAACATTTCAATCGCCACAATTTTCAAATCGCGCTGTTCAAAACGTCGAATAATTTCTCCGGTTAAACCCTTGCGCACTCCGTCGGGTTTTATTAAAACAAAAGTTTGTTCTTTTTTTAAAGCAGACATAATCCTAATCTACAAATTCACCCTCCTAACTTTCTAAGAAAGTTTGGCGGGTAAATGCCGATCTACTAATATAATGACTACGAATAATTGAAGTAGTATAACTAAACCAATAAAAAATAGCAAAGCAAAACTAAAAACCTCTGCCATCAATCTGGCGATCGTCAGATTGATGACAGAGTATAAATAATCAAAAAGGGATAGATCAATCTTTAGTTAAAACAATCGGCCCGGTTTCAGTAATAGCTACCGTATGCTCAAAGTGGGCGCATCTTTGGCGGTCTTTGGTGCGGATGGTCCAACCGTCGCGCTCCAAAAAAATATCGCCGTTGCCGAGGCAGAGCATCGGCTCAATCGCTAAAACCATTCCAACTTTCAATTCTTCCCCTTGACCGCGCTTTCCGGTATTAGGCACTAGTGGATCTTCATGAACCTTATAACCAACACCATGGCCAGCCAACCCTCTGGCAACACTGAAACCATATTTTTTAGCGACACTCTCTATCGCAAAGCCGATGTCGCCGATAAAGTTCCCGTGGCGGGCAACAGATATGCCAGCTTCCAAACATTCTCTGGTGGCTTTAAGCAGAACTTTTGACTGTTGGTCAATCTTGCCAACCGGCGCGGTAGTCGCCGAATCGGTTATCAAGCCCTTGTGAACAAGACCCATATCAATACTCACAATGTCGCCGTCTCTTAATCTTTTCTCGGAAGAGGGCAGTCCGTGCACCAATTCTTCGTTGACAGAGACACAAAGAGTCGCTGGATATGGCTTGCTGTCTTTATCAGGACTATAATCTAAAAAAGCCGGCCGATCACCAGCTTCGCTGATTAAGTTAAAAGCTAGTTCGTCCAGATCTTTAGTGCTGACTCCGGGAGCAACGGCTTTTTTGACTTCATTAAGAATTCCTGCCAGCCGCCGGCCGCTTTCACGCAAAACTTCTATTTCTTCTTTGGTTTTGATTAGGGACAATTGGCAAAAATTAAATTCCAGAACTTTGGATTATCTCTTTATGAACCTCTTCTATCGGTTGTTCGCCGTTTACTTCAAAGAAAAAATAGTCGGGGTTGTCCCTGAAAAAATCAACAGAAGGGGCGACCTCTTTTTCATACCAATCTAGCCGACTATTAATGTATTCTTCGGAGTCATCTTTCCGACCTCTGGATTTCAATCTCTCCAACGACCATCCGCGAGAAACATTAAGCGAGATAACAAAAGGTTTGCCAAGATTATAGAATTTCAAAGCAGAATCTAAGACGGGCGCCTCGTAAGGCCGGCGACAAAGACCATCGAGGATCAGAACTTCCGCGCCAGTAAATTGTTCATTCAGGTTTGTGGTCCAAAGCCAAATTGGCAAAAAGGCGGGCAATAAACCGCCCTTATCTATAATCGCCTTTGTCAAATGGCTGGTGTGGGTGTCGGTTTTGATAAATTCCCTTATCTTTTGACCGGTCTCAATGTAGATCGTTTTTTTATTTTTTTGATTTTCCAAATAATCAATCAGTAACTTGGCTTGAGTGCCTTTGCCCGATCCGGAAGGGCCAAAAAAAAGGAAAGTGTGCATACTTAATTGGTTTTTCTAATATTCTCGCGCGGTGATTTGCGCTTCTACTTTCTTAATAAGATCAATAACTACGGAAACTACGATGAGCAATCCCGTGCCGCCGATGGCAAAAGCTGTCACATCAGTAAGCGCCACCATCACAAGAGGCAGAACAGCGATAATTCCCAAAAACATCGCGCCGACTAAAGTCAATCTGGTTAAAATCCTCGCAATGTAAGATGAAGTATTTTCGCCTGGTCGCACCCCGGGTATAAAAGCTCCATTTTTCTGCAGGTGAGTCGCGGTGGTGTTTGGATCAAAGGTAACTGCTGTGTAAAAATATGTAAAGACAAAAACCAAACCAAAATAAACAGTGGCGTAGATCCATGGCTGTTCCACAATCCTCAACAAAATTCCAGCTATATTCTGGATCGAGACGCTGTTTACACTACCCAAAAAGTTCAAAATCATCTGCGGAAAAAGCAGAATTGATAAAGCAAAAATTATAGGAATAACTCCGGCTTGGTTAAGACGAAGGGGTAAATATGTTGAAATTCCCCCAAAAACCTTTGACCCTCTGATCCTTTTGGCGTAAGTAATTGGAATAGGGCGTTCCGCTTCGGTGATATAGACAACCCCATAAGTTATAGCTAGAGCAGCCGCTAAAGCAGCCAGATAAACCGGTATTTGCGCCGGTTCAAAGGTGAACAAAAGTTGGGAAACGGTAGCCGGCAAAACCGCCACAATTCCAGCAAAGATAATTATGGAGACACCATTACCAATTCCAAATTCTGAAATAAGTTCGCCAATCCAAGTTAGAAGAATTGACCCAGCGGCAATTATAATAACATTGATTATCTGTTCGGATAAAGTCATTTCACTTAAAACCCCCTGGGCCCTAAGAAAAGCCAAAAATCCGAAACCTTGAATCAAAGCCAGTGGCACGGTCAACAACCTAGAATACTGGTTGAATTTTTTTCTGCCGGCTTCGCCCTCTTCTTGGTACAGAGCTTTCAACTTCGGTGACATTATTGTCAAGAGTTGCATAATAATTGAGGCAGTAATATAAGGAGCGACCCCTAGCATCACAATTGAAAGGTTCGCCAAACCGCCTCCGGAAAAGATATTTAAGAGGCCTAGGAATTGATTATCAGATAGAAATCTTTCCAATTGAAAAGTGTCAACTCCAGGTATTGGTATAGATGACATCATTCTGAAAACAACCAAAGCGCCAAGAACAAAAAAAATCCTTTTTCGCAAGATCTTGTCCTGAAAGATAAGTTTTAACTTTGAACTAAAACCTTCCATAAAATTTAGACCTTAATTTGACCGCCGGCTTCTTCAATCGCTTTCTGGGCAGATTTTGAAAAAAGGCAACCCGAAAGTGTTATTTTCTTTGTTAGCGTTCCGTTGGACAAAACCTTGAGGACACCTCGTGATTCTGAAACACTAACTAGTCCCTTTTTAAACAAAGAATCTGGACTGACTTCTTCCCCATCAGCAAATTCACTTTCAATATCCTGCAGAGAAATTACCAGAGGACTTTCTTTAAAACTTTTAAAACGATATCCTCTCCTTTTGGGCAGTCTTTTTATTATATCTCTCATCTCCGGTCTCATCTTTCTTCCAGCCCTTGCTTTTTGACCCTTGGTGCCTCGTCCGGAGGTCTTCCCGCGCTTGCCACCACGACCAACCTGCCTTGACTTTTTTCTTTGAGTTTTTGATTTTAAATTATGAAATTGCATATTGAATATTACTTTATTTTTGAAAAAGCATTTATGGCCGCCTTGGCGTTGTTTAGCTTGTTTTTGCTTCCAGAAACAATTTTGGCATTAATGTTTCTGACCCCAGCCAACTCAACCACATCCCTTACAGAACTTCCGGCCAAAACCCCTTTGCCAGATGCCGGCATCATAATAACTTTTGAACTGCAGGATTTTCCTTTGACAGGATAGGGAATAGATAATTCTTGGTTTAACGATATGTTTATAAGATTTTTCTTGGCATCTCGGTAGGCCTTTTCAATAGCAACCGGGGTTTCTGTCGCCTTTCCTAGACCAACGCCCACGGAACCTTTGCGGTTACCGGCAACTAGAGCCACGCTAAAACTGAATCTTCTGCCCCCTGAAACAACCCGAGCAACGCGTCTAATATCTATTATCTTTTGCTCAAATTCCGGTTTGGGTCTACCGACCCTTTCATTTTTCTCATGACGCCTTCTTCGATTCTTCACAAAACCACCGGAGCTTTTTTCCGCCTTGCCGATTGGGGTTGCCACTGGTCCCCTTTTTTGATTTTGTTGTTGTCCTGTTTCTTTTTCCATATTCCAGAAGTTAAATTAAAATTCCAAGCCGCCCTCCCTAAGACCGTCTGCTAAAGCTTTTATCTTACCGCCATAAAGATAACCCCCTCTGTCAAAAACAACCTTGGAAATTTTTTTCTTTTTTGCTTCTTCGGCTAACAACCTGCCGGTCTCTTTGGCCCTTTCGGACGGCTTCACGTCTTTTGTCTTTTTTGAATTGATTGAAACCAACGTCTTACCGCTTTGGTCATCAATAATTTGAGCGTAAACATATTGGTTTGAACGAAAAACACTGACTCTTGGTCGAGTATTTGTGCCTGAAATTTTTGACCGGATCTTCCTATGTCGCCTCTCAATTTGTGACATTTTCTTCATAATCAAATTCTAGCTAAAAATTAAGCAGATTTTTTACCCTGTTTCCTTCTAATATGTTCGCCCTCGTAATGAATACCCTTTCCTTTATAAGGTTCGGGTTTTTTGACAGATCTAACTTTGGCGGCAAATTGACCAACCAATTCCTTATCAAACCCGGACACCGTTATGACATTTTTTTCCGCAGAAACTTTAAGCCCGTCCGGAACAGCAATTTCAACCGGATGAGAGAATCCGACATTCAACACAAGAACATTGCCTTTGATTTCTGCTTTGAAACCAACCCCCTCAATTCCAAGCTTTTTTTCAAATCCGCCGTTCACGCCAGCTATCATATTAGAAATATGGGAAGCATAAGTCCCCCACAAAATTCGGCTAAATTGATCACCCTTAGCCGGTTCTAATTTGATAGTTTTTTCTTCCGTAGACACTAATATACTGACATTATCTTTGAATTTCCTCGCAGTTTCACCCTTCGGACCCTTCACGGTCAAGAGACCGTCTTCTAAACTGACGGCGGTGTCTTGGGGTATGATTATTGTTTTTTTGCCTATTCTGGACATTTTCTTATTTAGATAATCACCAAATGCGAAACAGGGCTTCGCCTCCACTTCTTTCTTTCGCCGCCTCCCGATCTGTCATCAAACCTTTTGAGGTGCTGAGAATCAGACGTCCGCGACCCTTCCTGCCGGAAGCCAGTTCTTTGTTTTTTAAATAAACTCTTTTAGAAAATTTTGAAATTCTCTCTACCCCGTTTATTTTCGGGCCATGACTATCGTAAGAAATTTCAAATTCTATAAACCGGCTGACTGGGTCTTTTCCTTTAGTGCTTAATTTCTGGATAAACCCTTCTCTTTCTAAGATCTTCGCTAACTCAAACTTGATTTTTGAATACGGGACAGAGACCGGACGGATATCCGCATCGGCTGCATTTTTTATTTTGACGATAAAATCAGATATCGGGTCCATAAATTAAAATTACCAGCTTGACTTCTTTATACCTGGCAGCATTCCCTCATTGGCCAATTCTCTAAAACAGATTCTGCAAAGATCAAAATCTCTCATATATCCGCGGCAACGACCACAGACAAAACAACGCCGGACTTTCCTGGTCGAGAATTTCGGTTTTTTCTTTGATTTTGCGATTTGCGCGGCGGTTGCCATGATAGATTTTTAAGGAGTGAAACGACTAAAAAAATCATCACCCTGTAAAATCGAAATTCCTTTGGAATTTCGGAGATTTGAGCTTTAGCTCAAATCTATTTAACAGGGTTGTGAAAATTATAGTAGCTCGCTATACTCGCTCCTTAATTTTTTACAAAAATCAGCTCTAAACGAGCTCTCAAAAGAATAGCAGAAAGCGAATTAAAGTCAAATGAAAAAAGAACTCTCTGTTTCCTAAAAAAGTAGGGGCGGGCCCTGTTTTTTAATTTTCAAAAGAAAATTTTGTTAGTTTTAAAAATATTTCTTTAGATTTAGAAAAAAGATTTTTCCCTAGTCCAAAAATGTTCAACACCAGGCGTTGAACATTTTTTGTTCTCTAAACCATAGTAGCTAGTGGCTATACCTTACTTTTTAAAAGGCACGCCTATATGTCTGAAAAATACCTCGGCTTCTTTTCTGTTGCGAGCGGTGGAAACAATAGTGATCGCCATACCAAAAACATCTTTCAAATCCTCGTCGGCGGTCTCCGGAAAAATAGTGTGTTCTTTGATGCCAAAGGTTAAATTCCCCATTTCATCCAATACATTCAAGGGAATCCCTTTGAAGTCCTTGGACCTCGGGAGAGCAATGCGAATGAATCTTTCCAAAAAATCTCTCATTCTTCTGCCTCTTAAAGTTACCTTTAATCCAACCACATCTCCCTGGCGGGACTTAAAATTGGCAATGGAAATTTTGGCCGGTCGGGGCGATGGTTTTTGGCCGGTAATTTTCGCCAAACGGTCCTCAATCAATTCCAGTTTTTTCTTGTCTTTGAGTGAACCAACTCCAACATTCAAAACAACTTTGACGAGCTTCGGCGCCTGCATTCTGTTCTTATAACCGCCCTCATCTTTGGTCGCAATAAAAGTTTCTTTTATTCTTTTTTCAATAACGGTTGTCATAAATAAATTTAAATTTAATCAATCAACTGACCGCTTTTTATGGCATATCTTTTCATCTTTTCACCCTCCAATCGTCGGCCGATTCTGGTCGGTTTTTGGCTTTTGGGATCAACAACCATAACATTAGAAATGTGGGTTGGCATACTTTTCTCTACAACTTGGCCTTTTTGACCTTGCTTTCTCGGTCTTTGGTGCGACTTAAAAAGATTCAGGCCTGGGATAATGACCTTGTTTACTTTCGGAAAGACCCTGCCGACTTTACCGGTTTTTCCTCTGTCTTTGCCAGCGATTATTTGGACTGTGTCTCCTTTTTTTATTTTCATGGCTGATTTTTCTTATGAGCGAAGCGAATTTGAAATAATCGCCACCCTGTTAAATAAAAATTTCTTGAATTTTTAGAATTCTGCTTTGCAAAATTCTATTTAACAGGGTTAAGAAAAAAATATTCACTCGCTTTACTCGTTCATTATTTTTCTAAATCACTTCCGGCGCCAAAGAAATAATTTTCTGAAAACCGCGTTCGCCAATCTCTCTAGGGATCGGACCGAAAATTCTTCCGGCAATCGGTTCATTTTTTTCTTTTTCCAAGACCACCACAGCGTTATCATCAAAACTTACGTAGGAACCATCAGAACGTCGGAATGGCTTCTTCTGCCTTACTACCACCGCCCTCAAAACATCTTTCTTTTTGACTGATTTTCTAGGTTCAGCTTTCTGCACCGATAAAACCAAAATGTCTCCGATCCGAGCATATCGGCGCTTGCTACCTCCCAAAATCTTAAAGACACGCCCTATTTTGGCTCCTGAATTATCAGCAATATTTACTAATGAGCGTGGTTGTAACATGGTTTATTTTTCTTAACGAGCGAAGCGAATTTGAAATAATCGCCACCCGCCTAAATTTTTACAAAGTAAAAACCTTGGCGGGTTGTGTAATTCATAATCGCTTCGCTTCTTGAATTACTACAAAATGTTTATCTTTCGATATCGGTTTACACTCCTGGATTGAAACCTTGTCGCCGATCTTTCTTTTATTACCAACATCGTGGGCTTTAAACTTCTTGCTTATCCTGACATATTTGCCGAATCTCGGATGTTTAACAAGTCGATCTATCCTGACCACAATTGTATCTTTCATCTTTTCAGAAACCACAACCCCCGACAGAATTCGCCCTCGTATTTTTTTATTATTTTCTTTTTCCATGAGAGCTATTTATTAACATTAATCGCTCTTTTGCGCAACTCTGTAAGAATTCTAGCGATTTCTTTCTTAAGATCACGACCTTCTTTGGTATTTCTGGTCTTGCCACCAGCTATACCAAAACGAAAATTGCGGAGCGCTTCTTTCTTCTCTTTCAAAGATTTATTTAAATCGTCATTATTCTTTTTTGCCAAGTCCTGATATTTCATTTTTTATTATATTTACCTTGAAACAATCTTCGTTTTGACAGGCAGTTTTGTCCCGCCTTTACGCAGAGCTTCAGAAGCAACCTCCGATGATACTCCGTCAACTTCAAAAAGAATCCGACCGGGTCTGACCTGGACTTGATATCCTTGGATATCACCCTTACCTTTGCCCATCTTCACCTCTGCCGGCTTCGCCGTAAAAGGCATATCAGGGAAAATTCTGATCCACATTTTCCCCGTCTTACCCAGCGCCCTGGAGATAACTTTTCTGGCCGATTCTATCTGATTTGATCTTATTCTGGCTGGAGTCATTGCTTTCAAACCAAAGGAACCAAAAGATACTTCCGTACCGCGCGTGGCAACCTTCAGCTTTTTAGGATTCTCTCGAAGAGTGTGCCATTTTCTGTATTTTACTTTTTTGGGGAATAACATAATTTCAAATTATTCTAATTGGTCTATTTATTTCGGCGACTTGTCGGCAAAAATGTCTCCTTTATAAATCCAAACCTTTATCCCCAAATTGCCATAAGGCAAGGCCGCTTCTTGTCTAGCAAAATCGACATCAGCACGCAGTGTTTGCAAAGGAATGCGACCGGCTTTTTTGCTTTCTTTTCTAGACATAGTCGCCCCGCCCAACCTTCCGGAAAGCTGTATTTTTGCTCCCAAAACATCTCTATTAGCCATGACCTTGTCCAAGGTCTGCTTCAAAACTCGACGGAACGGCATCCTCTTCTCCAGACCTTCGGCTATCATCTGGCTTACGATTGTCGCGTTAGATTCCGGTGATTTTATCTCTCTTATATCAATTTTTATCTCTTGGTTCGTATCAAAACCAGCCCTTCTCAACTTGCTGATTATCTCTTCTTTTAACTTGATTGCCCCTTCTCCATTTCGGCCTATAACTAGCCCCGGACGCGAAGTTTCAATAATTATTTTCAGAGCTTTTTGACCTCTCTCAATAAAAACATTGGAAACATAAAGACCTTTCAGTCGGCCTTTCAAATATTCCCTTATAAAAATATCACTTCTCAAAGATTCGGTGTATTTTTGTTTCAGGCCAAACCACTGAGATTTCCAATCTCTTAGAATCCCGAGACGATGAGCATATGGATGTACATTGTGTGGCATAAAAAAGTGATTAGGGGTTAGGGGTTCCTTGTTCTCGCTCTGCGAGAATAAGGGAAATGCGGCTGGTTCTCTTGCGAATCGGCATGGTTCGACCCCTGGCTCTAAATCGCCGGCGGTATAAAATTGCGCCTTCATCAACGGTAATTTTCTTAACAAACAAATTGCCAGCATCAACTCCCAAACTTTTAGCATTGGCAATCGCAGAGTTCATCAGTTTTTTGACAGGGTCAGAAGCTCTCTTGTTCAAAAAATCCAACACCAGAAGGGCGTCTGACACGGCTTTGCCGCGCACAGCGCCGGCTACCAAACGGACTTTTCTGGGCGACTGCCGATACATATTCAATTTTGCGGTTATATCTTTCTTCATTTTTCAATTAAATAATTAGGTATTATTTTCCGGGTGCTTTGTTTGTACCCTCTCCCGCCGCTGACTTGGCTGCTTTGGCCGCCTCAATTTCGGATTCTTTCTTTTTCTGCTCAAGCTCTTTCTGCATTTTACCGCCATGCCTAATGAATTTTCTGGTTGGCGAAAATTCTCCCAAGCGGTGACCCACCATATCTTCCGAGACCCTGACTTCAATATGCTCACGACCGTTATGCACCCCAAAAGCAAAACCAACCATTTCCGGCGAGATTTGGCTGTCGCGAGACCAGGTTTTTATCACGCTGACCTCATCCGGCTTTTTGCCCGAGATTTTCTTCAATAATCTCGGATCAACATACGGACCTTTTTTTGCGGATCTAGTCATAACAAAACAAAAACTCGCTGAGACGAGTAGCTTAATACTAACAAAAAGCAATTTATTGTCAATCAGGAATAAAAGAAAGCCCGCCGGGTGTTCGGCGAGCGTGGGGGCTGTTGGGGTCAGTAAGGGTCCATAGTCCTCCAACCCTGCGGAAGAATTACTTGGCTCTGGAAGCCGACGTGTGGATTACCAAACCCAACCTGAAGCTTGCCGATGGTTCCATCCAGTATCCAATCAAGAGCATCCTCGTGGGTTTTGAATAAAACCGGGATGAAGAAATGACAGCTGCTGTCGGAGTGACACTGGGCCATCAACATAGTGCAGGTCTCGCGATCCGCCACGGCAAAGCCGTTTGGAAGAAGCTGAACCGCGTAGAGGTTGCTGCGAAGTACCTTCGCCGTGTCGCCATGGTAGTCCACCGTTCTCGTTACCACATCGCGACTTTCCTTGCCGATCCCTGTTTCAGGCATAGTTTACCCTCCTTTTCATGTTGCGAACCACTAGAACTCTGATTCTCAGACTAACATCTTTTAAAAACTACTGCAAATTCTTAACCCTACCGCTAAAATTAAAATAACGACTTACGATGTCGTTATTCATTAAAATATGACTACTATTTTTAGTTTTTAAAATCTAGAAAAAAGATTTTTTCTAGTGATTAGTCAAATAATGGCTTACGATGTCATTATGTGTCTATCCCCGCTTTTTCCCAACTTTTCGTCTGGAGACAATAAATCTATTTGAATACTTTTTAGGACGCCTGGTTTTTTGGCCCTTGCCGGTCGGTTTGCCCCATTTGCTTTTTGCTCTTCTCGTACCTCGTCCGCTTCGGCCCTCGCCACCGCCGTAAGGATGGTCAACCGGATTCATAGCGGAACCGCGCACCGTCGGGCGAATTCCGAGCCAGCGATTGCGCCCGGCCTTGCCGATATTCACCAGACGATTTTCTTCATTGGAAACCGAGCCAACTGAAGCCCAACAATTTTCAGAAACCTTGCGGACTTCGCTTGACGGCATTTTAAGACCGACATAGCCGGCGTCCTTGGCCACAATTTCGGCGTAATTTCCGGCGCTTCTGGCCAATCGCGCCCCACCGAAAGGTTTCAGTTCAACATTGTAGACAAAAGTCCCAACTTCAAGATTTTTAAGCGGTAAGCGATTGCCGGCTTTAATCGGCGCTCGTGCGGAAATCAAAAGACCCTCGCCGACATTAACTTTCTGTGGCAAAAGAATATATCTTTTTTCACCGTCGGCAAAAACCGCCAGACCGATAAAACCGGTTCTGAACGGATCATATTCCACCGAAACAATTTTGAAGGGAATGTCTTTTTTATCCAACTTGAAGTCAACCATTCGGTATTTCTTTTTGTGACCACCACCTTTATGGCGAGTGGTAATGCGACCGAACTTATTTCTTCCAGATGCCTTTTTGCCGCCCTTAGTTAAGGCCTTTTCCGGTCTGACCGCATTTAAAACACCTTTAAAACTAGGTGTTGTCATCTGTCGTCTGCTTGGTGTTGTCGGTTTAAATTTTTTCACAATATTTACTATTTTCTATTTGCTATTTTTTATACCAGCTCTATCCTGTCGCCCTCTTTTAAATATACATAGGCCTTTTTCACGGCCGGTTTTCTACCGACTTTACCTCTAATGAAAAGTTTCTTGGCCGGATTCTTAACGATATTTATTTTCCGTGGGACCATCTTATAAATCTGCACAAAAGATCTTTTTATCAAGGCCTTTGTTGCGTATGGAGCAACCTCAAAAACATAAACGCCACGCTGCTGCTCATCGGTTGCCTTTTCAGTTATCCGAGGACGGAAAATCACATCAACCGAACGCTCAGTAGAAGCGACTGACACTTCTCCAACCGAACCCCTCTCCGGCATTTCTTTAACTTTATCGGATTTAGTTTGTTTGGATATGTTTTTGTCTTTTTTTGATTTAAACAGCGCCATATTTGTTTATTAAAACTACACTTGACCAGCCGGGATACTTTTTATTGATTTTTCTGGGTCAGTTATGATTAAAAATTTGTATTTAAGCAACAGATCCAAATTGATATTTCTTATCTCGCTGGTCTCCAAATTACCGAAATTCCTGAAACTCTTCTTGATATTCTCATCTCGCTCATTGAATGTAATCAAAGATGAATTTTTTTTCTTTGAAACAAGACCCTCCAAGCCGCGAATCTGACTCAAAGAAGCCAAAACTTTTTTGGCCTCGCTTGCTTTCGGCTCGGCGAAATCAAACGATTCAATAAAAAAAATTTCGCCATCATTGAGTTTCTTGGAAAGAACAACGCGCAAGGCCTTGGCTTTCTCCTTTTTGTTTATCTTCCGACTGTAATTCTTATCATTTCTCGGCCCGTGCGTCACACCGCCACCAACCCAAATCGGACTCCTTATTGACCCGTGTCTGGCTCGACCAGTACCCTTCTGTCGCCAAGGTTTTTTGCCACCGCCACGAACTTCGCCACGAGTTTTAGTATGAGCCGTACCAGCTCTTTTATTGGAAGCAAAAATCATAGACGCCCTGTGGACCAAGTCGTCATTCCAAGGGACACCGAAAACACTTTCCGGCAACTTTATCTTGCCTGTCTCTTTGCCGTCCTTGTTGTAAATTACAGCTTCCATAAAATCTACATTGAGACAACTTCAACAACCGTACCGCGCCTGCCGGGGACAGCGCCAGATATCAACAGACGCCCCTCCTCCTTATCAAGACCGACGACTTTAAGGTTCTTGACAGTTATTTTCTCACCACCCATTCGGCCAGCCATCCTTATTCCCTTGGCAACCCGACCGCCGGCTCGACCACCACCACCAATAGAACCCGGTTCTCTTTCAGAATGTTTCTGTCCGTGACTTCTAGGACCACCGGCAAATCCATGCCTCTTAACCACCCCTTGAAAACCTTTTGACTTTGAAAGAGCCGAGACCCGGACACTGTCGTTTTCAGAGAATATAGAAAGATCAATCTTATCACCAACCTTAAATGCAGACAATTTTTCGGCCGGTAAACGAAACTCTTTAAAATAACGGAAACTACCGATACTCTTAAGATGCCCTTTTTGTGGCTTCTTTACTTTTGAATCCTTTATTCCCTGAAAGGCCACTTGCAACGCCGAATATCCGTCAGTTTCTTGATTTTTGACTTGGGCTATCGCTTGTGGATAGACCATCACCAAAGTCGCCGGAATCGCTTTCCCATCTTTATCAAATATTTGAGTCATTCCGACTTTTTTTCCGATGATAAACTTCATAATATCTCGGCACTAATTTACTAACGCCCGCCTTTGGCGGGTGCGTTCGTGGATTGGTGTCGGGTTAGATAATTTTCACATCTATCTCAACTCCGGAGGGCAAGCTGAGATTGGTAAGCGATTCAATAATTTTTGGATCGGGGTTGACTATATCAATCATCCTCTTGTGAATCCTCATCTCAAACTGCTCTCTGGAGTTCTTGTAAACAAAAGAGGCGCGATTGACTGTATATTTTTTAATTTCTGTTGGCAAGGGTACCGGTCCCACCACCTCCGCATCAAACCTCAAAGCTGTATCAATTATCTGTTTGACAGAAAGATCAAGAACTTTATGTTCGTAAGCTCTGACACGAATTCTCAACCTTGAAATACTGGCCGTTTCGGCCTTCTTGCCTGCCTTTTGTTTTTTTTCTTTGGTGGGCATAACTCAATCAACAACCCATACAACGCTAAGTGAGTGTTGTGTGGGCTGAAGAATTTTTATAAACTTATGCGATAACCTTGGTCACCACTCCGGCGCCGACAGTTTTACCTCCTTCGCGAATGGCAAATCTCTGTTGTTCTTCCAGGGCGACCGGAGCAACCAGCTTGACTTTCAATTTAACCGTATCCCCGGGCATTACCATTTCTGTCCCTTCCGGCAAAGTCGCTTCGCCAGTCACATCAGTTGTTCGCATATAGAATTGTGGTTTGTAGCCAGTGAAAAACGGGGTGTGGCGACCGCCTTCCTCTTTCTTCAAGATATAAACTTCGGTTTCAAATTCAGTATGAGGGGTTATTGACCCAGTTTTAGCCAAAACTTGACCTCTGTGAACATCCTCTTTTTTAAGCCCGCGAAGCAAGATTCCGGCATTATCGCCAGCCATACCTTCCGACAGAGATTTGTTGAACATTTCAATACCGGTGACAACTGTTTTTTGGGTGTCTTTCAGACCAACAATTTCTATCTCCTCTCCAACCTTCAGCTTACCTCTCTCAATCCTTCCGGTGACAACGGTGCCTCGGCCCTCAATTGAAAAGATATCTTCAACTGGCATCAAAAACGGCTTGTCAATCTCACGCTCCGGCATCGGAATATATTCATCCAATGCATTAGCCAAATCAAGAACCTTTTTTGACCATTCATCATCATTATCCTTGGCTTCCAAGGCCTTGAGAGCGGAACCACGGATAATCGGCGCATTTGCTCCGTCAAATTCGTATTTGTTCAACAGTTCCCGGACTTCTTCTTCAACCAAATCAATCAATTCGGCATCAGGCACAGCGTCGCACTTATTCAAGAAGACGATGATTTTTGGCACGCCAACCTGCTTTGCCAAGAGAATATGCTCTCTGGTTTGCGGCATAACACCATCAGTCGCGGCGACAACCAAAACCGCGCCATCCATCTGTGCCGCGCCGGTAATCATGTTTTTAATGTAATCGGCATGTCCCGGAGCATCAATGTGGGCATAATGCCTTTTGTCGGTCTCGTATTCGTTGTGAGAAAGAGCAATAGTAATGCCTCGGGCCTTTTCTTCCGGCGCCGAGTCAATTTGGTCAACTCCTTTCAACTTAACATTTTTGCCGGCGCGATTTAAGACATTTAGAATCGCGGCGGTTAAAGTGGTCTTGCCGTGATCAACGTGGCCAATGGTGCCGACATTGACGTGTGGCTTGGAACGATCAAATTCAGTCATATTTTTATTTAAAACTAATTATTAATTATTTGGATGTTGTTTAAAAAAACAACAAAGACCATTACACTTTTGTGTAGACACTATCCTAACAGAAAATCTTATGGCGTCAAGCGTTTTCTGTTAACTGCCTGTTGATTAAAAACTGCCCCGTCCGCAAGCGGACGGGGCAGAGAAGGTCAGGGTGCTTGAATCTGGTACACCCAGATTCCTGGAAACTAAGCGCGGAGGAACAGCCGGCAACCGGCTCTCCAAACACATTCATGTAGGTCAGACTCAGCGCCCCAGCCCCAGCCATAACCGGAGTACACACCAATCAGTCTGACACACACGACCGCAAGCGCAAGAGGGTCATCTTCAGTCAGAACTAAGAAGAGAACATGCTTAATGTTGAGGAGGAAGTGGCCAGTCACCCCATCCCACGAATCGTTCAACACATAATTCCACTGATCCACCGCGTGGCGGATCTGACTGGGGGTAAAGATGTGTTTCTCGCGAACAACCTCCTCACCTCCGGCTGCTTCCACTATCTCGTCAATCGTCATGTCATGATCCAGAGTGTACCCCTGGAATCTCATTGCCGGGGTTTCTCCATCACGCATCCGAACGGGAAGAAGATCCCGTTGATGGAAGGGTGAACTGGGATCTACGCTCGCCGTAAGGAAAGCATCAGCCCTCGACGAGAGAGCCGGAATCTCCAGAACAAAGTCCTTGGCAACGGAGAGTGTCCCTGTCATTTTTTTCTCCTATTCTTTTATTCTTTTTGTTATGCTTCACCTCTCACCCTTGACAACGCGCCGCAGGCCACAGGCAAAGCATTTTAGATACAGCCCATAAGGGGCTAAATTTGGCAAAAACCACTTTTGGGCTGTATCCAAGAACTTCCACGCTTCAAAGAGCAAAACTGCCTCTAGTATACACTAAAGCAGTGTTTTGACAAGTTCGAAAAACCCCCTATTGGCTAGCGGCCAAAATTATTTCCTCGCCTCAATAATTTCCTGCGCAACATTGGGCGGAACAATGGCGTAATGGTCAAATTCCATCATCGCCGTGCCACGACCTTCGGTCATGGAACGCAAGGAGGTGACGTAACCAAACATTTCCGAGAGCGGGACTTTGGCGACGATTGATTTCAGTTCGCCTTTATCTTCCATTGATTCAATCACACCCCTTTTTGAATTCAAACTGCCGGTAATATCACCCATAAACTTTTCCGGCACTACCACTTCAACTTTCATCACCGGTTCAAGCAAAACCGGCTTGGCGCGTTTGGCTGCTTCTTGAAAGGCCTGCGAAGCGGCGATTTTATAGGCAATTTCTGAAGAGTCAACATCGTGGTAAGAGCCGAAAGTCAGTTCGCAAGAGATGTCGGTCATCTTGTAACCGGCAACAACCCCTCTTTCCATCGCCTCTTTGACACCCTTTTCAACTGCCGGAATGAATTCCTGCGGAATGACACCGCCCTTGATAGAATCAATAAATTCAAAGCCCTCATCTCGTTTAATATTTTTCGGCAGTTTTTCCGGCGCCGGCCCGAGTGGCTTGACATTGATTTTAACATGGCCGTATTGTCCGCGGCCGCCGGTCTGTTTGATGTATTTATTTTCAACTTCAGCAGTGCCGGTAATGGTTTCCTTATAAGCAACCTGCGGCTTGCCGACATTGGTCAGAACACCAAACTCCCTTTTCATTCGGTCTACCAAAATTTCAAGATGAAGCTCGCCCATACCCATAATGACCGTCTCACCGGTTTCCGGATCACTCTTGACTCTGAAAGTCGGGTCTTCATCAGACAACCTCTTTAATGCAATGCCCATCTTCTCCTGATCAGCTTTGGTCTTTGGCTCAACTCGAAGCGAAATAACCGGCTCCGGAAATTCTATTTTTTCTAAAATAATCGGCTCGCTTTCATCACAAAGTGTGTCGCCGGTCTTGGCATTTTTCAAGCCAACTGCCGCTGCGATTTCTCCGGCATAGACGGTTTTAACTTCCTCTCTTTCATTGGCGTGCATTCGCAAAATCCGACCGAGCCGTTCGCGTTCGCCGGTAGTGGCATTATAAACATAAGAGCCGGCAGAAATTATGCCCGAATAGACCCGAAAATAGGTTAATTGGCCAACATAGGGGTCGGTCTGTAATTTAAAAGCCAAAGCGGCAAAGGGTTCCTCATCGCTTGAATGTCTTTCAATCGATTCTTCGGTCTTGGGATCAAT
Source organism: Candidatus Paceibacter sp. (assembly GCA_020724885.1). Classification (GTDB taxonomy): domain Bacteria; phylum Patescibacteriota; class Minisyncoccia; order Phycocordibacterales; family BOKC01; genus BOKC01. The sequence goes on from DYGD01000001.1 coordinate 33,648, forward strand.
GCCTTTGATCGGTGGGACATCTGTCGGAGACGGCAAGTAGTCAACGACCGCATCCAAAACCAACTGTACCCCTTTATTCTTCAAAGCCGAACCAGTGAAAACCGGTACAATTTTATTTTCAATAACCGCCTTGCGCAAAATCCTTTTAAGATCAGCGAATGGAATCTCTTGGCCTTCAAGGTATCTACCCATCATCTCTTCATCGTTTTCAACAATTTTTTCAACCAGTTCGGAGTGGTATTTCCGGGCAAGCTCTTTATGGCTGTCAGGAATTTCAGCTTCGCGGACAGAATTGCCCATTTCTCCATCAAAGTAATAGGTCTTCATCTTGAGAACATCAATAATCGCCTCAAAGGCGCTTTCTTCGCCAATCGGGATCTGCATTCTAACGGCGTTTTTAGTCAAACGTTTCAAAATTGATTGAAATGATTTTTCAAAACTGCCACCCATCCGGTCCAATTTGTTAATAAAACAAATTCTTGGAACTCTATACTTGTCGGCTTGTCGCCAGACGGTCTCGGATTGTGGCTCTACTCCAGCAACTCCGTCAAACACAACAACTCCACCGTCTAAGACCTTGAGCGACCGCTCTACTTCCACAGTAAAATCCACGTGTCCCGGGGTATCAATAATATTGAAACGGTGTTTCTTGCTCTGGTCTGTTTTATCTTCATAAGTCGGAACCCAAAAGCAGGTGGTCGCCGCCGAAGTGATGGTAATACCCCTTTCTTTTTCCTGCTCCATCCAATCCATAATGGCCTGACCTTCGTGAACCTCTCCGATTTTATGGGAAACTCCGGTATAAAAAAGCACCCTCTCGGAAGTAGTGGTCTTGCCAGCGTCTATGTGGGCGATAATGCCGAAATTTCTTACTTTTTCTAGTGGATAATCTCGCATAAAAACTAATTACAAATCTAATATAAATATACAAATTTCAACCTCTGATATTTAAAATTCTCTTGAATTTCACCTCATCCGTCCCAAACTGTGCAATTATTCCTAGTTTTAGATTCTTGGCTTTTAAGTAACTTAGAATTTGGTCTATATTTCTTTTGCTAACTCTATTTCCTTTTTTTAATTCAAGAACAATTTTATCTTCTATCAATAAATCTAAATAATACTTTCCTATAACCTTATTCCTAAACTTCACTGGAAAGTAGACCTGTCTGTTATGTTTTATTCCATTTTCCGTTAATAAGCTTGAAACGGCTTCTTCATAAACTTTCTCCTTGTGTCCAGGACCAATCGTGTTATAAACTTCAAACAGAAACCCAACTATTTTATAGCTCAATTCTGGATAGACCAGTTCTGAATCTTTCTTCATTTGTATATATGTATCGGATTTGTAATTGGCTCTTCATTACCATGCGAAGTGAGCAAAGGCCTTATTGGCCTCCGCCATCTTATGGGTATTTTCCCTCTTTTTTACCGCCTCGCCTTCGTTTTTGCTTGCAGAAATTATTTCATCGGACAATCTTTCTTTCATTGGCTTACCTTTTTTATTTCTGGCTGCCTCTACAATCCATTTCATGGAAAGCGCTTGACGTCTCTCGGCCCTGACTTCTCTAGGAATTTGATAATTGGCGCCACCGATCCGACGAGACCTGACTTCCATTGAGGGCGCGGTATTTTTCAGCGCGGTCTCAAATATTTCCAAAGGATCTTCTGTTTTGGTTTTTTGGGAAAGTAAAACAAGGGTGTCGTAAACAACCTTTCTGGCAACCTCTTTCTTGCCGTCTTCCATCACATAGTTAATAAACTTCTCAACTTTCGGCGAGTCATACTTGAAATCCGGCTTTAATTTTCTTTTGTTTTTTATTTTTCTACGCATGATTTAACTTACAACCTATACCACCTCTACTACCTATACAACCAATACCAACTACCGGTTGAATTGTGTGGATGTCGGTTTAATTGCTGTTTTTGTTGTAAAGGTTGTCAGTGTTAAGAGGCCTTCGGCCTCTTCGCCCCATACAAACTTCGTCCGCGTTTCCTACCCTCAACTCCGGTTGCATCCAAAACACCACGAACGATAGTATATCTTAACCCGACATCTTTTACCCTACCACCTCTCAAAACAACAACAGAATGTTCCTGGAGGGCGTGTCCGATTCCTGGAATATAAGCCGTCACCTCCATACCGTTGGTCAAACGAACCCTGGCTATTTTTCTAATAGCAGAATTTGGTTTTTTCGGGGTCTTGGTTGTCACCTTCACGCAAACCCCTCTTTTGAAGGGCGAAGGATAGTAGGCCGGCTTATTCTTAAGAACATTAAATCCCTTGGCTAAAGCAACGGCTTTTGATTTTTTGACAATCTTTTTTCTTTTTCTCTTTACTAGCTGATTTATCGTTGGCATAAATTAAAAACGCATGAAAAGCGTCCTTGAATGCTATCAGAGACAGTAATATTGTCAACTAAAAAAACGCCCCAAACCTTCCAGGCCAGACGGGCCGGTTATAAAATAGAAGAGCCAGAGAACCAGAGGAAAGATAAAACGCCAAAGCACAAAGATAAATAAAATTACAAAAATAAGACCGAACTGCTCCAAAACAAAGCGGAATCTCTGCATATGGTAGGGCAAGATGGAAAAAAGAATTTTTGAACCATCCAGTGGCGGAATCGGCACTAAATTGAAAATTGCCAAAATTATATTAATAAAGACCACCACGCTTGCCAAGTCATTAAAAGACATCGGCAAAACCCCCGCTACCGCATTGAACCTCACAATCAGCCCGAAAACAACAGCAATCAAAATGTTGGTCAAGGGCCCGGCGCCGGCGACAATCGCCTCGCCCCATTTTTGATTCCGCAAATTATACGGATTGTAGGGCACCGGTTTAGCCCAGCCAAAAATTATATTGGTTTGCAGAATATAGAGAAGCAGCGGAACAAAAACCGAACCAACCGGGTCTAAATGTTTTAGAGGATTTAAAGTTAGCCGCCCGGCATATTTGGCGGTCTGGTCGCCTAGCCAAAGAGCCGAGTAGCCGTGCGCCAATTCGTGCAAAACCACCGACATTATGAGAATGATTATTATAAAAATGAAATCTGCTCCGGCCATTGTTGTTAAAAAGTAAAAAAGTAAAGAGTAAAAAGTAAATTTTTATAATATCGCTTGGACTTTTAATGAGAGTATGATAACATTACCCGACACAAATTACGAATAAAAACGAATGACACCAATATTATCTTATTCGTGTAATTCGCTCAATTCGTGGATTAGTGTCGAGTTTGTATGAAAATCTGTCCAATCACAAAAAAGAAAACAATTGTCGGTGGCGGTTATTCCAATCGCACCCGCGCCACCAAATTCAATCCGACCGGCAAATCGCCCAAACGACCGAACATCCAGCGGAAAAGAATTTATATTCCGGAATTAAAAAAGACGGTTTCTTTGAATATCTCAACCAAAGGCCTCAAGACCATTCGCAAAAGAGGCGCTTACCAAACTCTCAAAAAAGCGGGAATAATCTAGTAGGGTCTAGAGAATAGTCCCGACCTACGACTAAAGTTTGGGTCAAGGAACCTCGATTTTGTTTACAAAATCAGGGCCACTTTTTTACAGCAAGGACTCTCCTTGCCATATTCCTTATTAAAATAATGACTTACGATGTCATTATTTTAAGATGAATTTTAGATGTTATTAATTTTAAAAATATTTCTTAAAATTTAGAAAAAAGGGGGCTTTGGAAGTCCGGATGGTTTTTATATAAAAACAGCGCTCTTCCCGGTGAACTGGGTCAAGCGCTGGGGTGCCGATCTGTGGACTTCCGAAGTCCACGGGGGGGCATTGGGTCAGAAGACGGCTATCAAGATGGCGATCGCCATCGAGACAAGAGCCACGACGCTGAAGAAACGGAACGCCCTGACGTCTTCTTCGTCGAAGACGGCGAAGAAGGCGCCGACGGCGGCGAGGGCGGCGGCGGCGAGGGCGAGGAGGGCGGGGAGGGCGAGGAGGGCGGGGAAGTCGGGGAAGTCGGGGAAGTCGGGGAAGGCGGCGAGGAAGGCGAGGAAGGTGGCGAGGAAGGCGAGGAAGGTGGCAGCACCTATTTTCTTGCTTTTCAGCACGTTGCTAATAAGCAAGAGACCGAGTGAACATACCGCCAAGAGACCGAAGGGGTTGGCCTTCTCCACCTCTCGGAGAACTCTTTCCGCCTCGCTTTTCGGCGCCCGGATGTCCAAGACGTCTCCTTCTCGCACCAGGACCAGCTTGTTTTCCCTCGTCTCCGCCCATGTCCAGAGGCCGACCATCCGCTGGTCAAACACCTTCGTTCTGACCGGCAGGAAGTCCCGTTCTTCGGCGATCAACTGCTTGATCGCCTCGGGGTACTTCATTGCCTCCGGAGTAGCCGTGAGACCGGTCTCCGTGTAGGACACTTCCTCTGACTGAAATCTGACACTGCCGTCAGAGCCGACGAGAACAGGTCTCGGCTCGCTCTCTTGAGCTTGAGCCAGGACAGGGACACTTGCCACGACAAGCACCACTAGCACAGCGAGAACAGCCAGCTTACCTTCTTCTTTCATCGTTCATTCCTCCTGTTGGGGTTGGGTCTTCTGATTTCAAATTCACAAATCCGACCGGATTATATATTAAAGTAATTTTTTGTCAAATTTTTTGAGTGAGTGAAACTACAACCCCCGGACTTTAATTGTCCGCCCATCCGACCTAAACAAAATCGTGCCGAGGTCGTAGTTGCCAAGGGTTTTGACTCCGTTGTTTTGCAGAAAATAAAAACAAATTTTTAAATGTTAACAATTTAGCGCGAACGTCTTGGAATTGTTAACATGAGAAATTAATTAAGCAATGAAAAACCCGCCGGATACGACCCCGGCGGGCTTGGAGAGAACATGCTGGTTAGTTGTTGTTGCCACTGACCTCAAGGTCGAGCGCTAGATCCCTGGCTGCCTTGACAGTCAGAAGATTGATGAAGTCGAGAGCGCCACCGCCGACTGCCTGATTGAAGCCTCCGTTGCCACCCATGACGACCGACGGCACCCAGGCCCCTTGGTAACCGCGGATCGCATCAGCGAACATGCGATTGACCTCGAGATAGGCCTCCAACTTCTTGTCCAGTGCTCCATCGGCAGACATGACCAGTTCCCGCCGGCGCGCTTCGCCCTCGCCAAGCAGAATTTGCTCCTGCTTGCGCAGATCGGCAGTATCCAAGTCGAGTTTGGCGACATCGCGCCGCTGTTCGGCCTCGGTCACCGCCTGTGCCTTGAGCACTTCCTGCTTCCACTTGGCTTCGGCCGCGGCTGCCTTACCCTTCTGCTCGGCGGTGATGGCCTCCTGCTCCGCCTTCTTGGCGGTAGCAATCGCGGTCTGAACCTCCATGATTGCTTCCTGCTGCTGGCGGATCTGGCTCAGAACGTTGCCGTCGTAGGAAACTTCGTTCAAAGACAAGTTGAAGATTCTGATGCCGAAGTCGCCAAGCGGGGATTCCGCTTCGCGTCGGTAGCCGAAGTCTTGCGGCCGTTCGCTCTCCACAAGCTCCACCACCCGTACGGTCTTGGTGTGACCAGTGATCGGATCAGTGGTTCGCTCGTCCCGCGACCGGGTAGCATAAGTGCCGTACTTGATCTGATCATCGATAAGTCGCAGAAGATCGTTACGCCTCGAAGCGTACGACTCAGCGGAAGTCATCAGGGGACCAGTCATGTAGACGCTCTTCTCCACCACTGTGCGGATAAGCTGCTGCTCGATCGCCCGAGGACTGCCGTAGCGAGTGTGCAATCCTCGAAGATTGTCCTCGTCGAGCGGCATCTCCCAGGAGAGCGAGCCGGAGATGTCGGCGCTGGCGCCGTCGTTGAAGAGGACCCGAATGGCATCCTCAGCGTCAGTGCCCTGACCCTCCTTAGAGGAGAACCAGAAGTGGGCGCGCTTCGGATAAGCAGTAACATAACCGAAGCCCTGCCACTTGATGCCGGGAGTAGAGTGCCAAGTCAGCTTGCCACTGATCGGACTCTGGATGACGACAACCTCGTCGGCATCGACGTTCTCAAACAACTTGAACGCCGAAAGCGAACCAGCGATGGTCAGAACCAACGCCACAATCACCAACATGATGTGCAGGGGATTGGGGTTGGCCGGACGCTCGTCACGACTCAATCTGCTCTGACTCATACTTTTCCTTTCTTCCTGTTTTGTTCGGCTGAACTTTCTTCAGACCGAAAGTGAGTGAATGAGGATTTCAATCCTCATCGAGATCGAGAACTTCCAGAGCTCTATTAACATCCTCCTCGGCGCCCCGAACGATTCGAGCGTCTCCAAGAGTATACCTAGACTTCATGGCCTCCGACTCCACAGTTCTTCCTCCCCTGAAAATAAAACGAATGACCGGAAACGGTCTCGTCCTATTGAACAGGGGGAGAATGATCTCCGAGAGTAAAAGACCCAACAGCATGGCCAGGGCCAGAAACACCAAGAGTCGCAACAGAAACATGGATTGTGCCTCCTTCTCGGCCTAAGCCGGGTTATGACAAGTTGCAAACTAACTCTTTTTTAATTATAACAAATCAAATAAAAATGTCAAATTTTTTGAATGAGTGAAACTACAACCCCCGGACTTTAATTGTCCGCCCATCCGACCTAAACAAAATCGTGCCGAGGTCGTAGTTGCCAAGGGTTTTGACTCCGTTGTTTTGCAGAGTTTCCAAAACTTCCTTGTGCGGATGTCCGTATTTATTGTCCCGACCGGCTTGAATAACGGCAATGTCCGGCCGAACCGCTTTGACGAAAGAATCAGAAGTAGAGGTCTTTGAACCGTGGTGGCCGACCTTTAGAACATCGCTTTTTAGAATCTCACCGTCCAGAAAAACCAGATATTCTTCAATCTTTATCGGCGCGTCGCCGGTGAGCATAAAAGAATTCTCGCCAAAAAATAATTTGCCGACGATAGAAGCATCGTTGGGGTTGAGTCCCGAAACATCCCTGTCCGGGAAAAGGACGACGAAAACTGCGCCGCCGCCCAAATCAACAAACATTCCTCTTTCAGCAACAATTCGCTTGGCTGGCGATTCTTCCGCTAAATAATTAAAGTTATCGACAATTCTGGTAGGGTGAGCTACTCCTGATTCAATAATAAGATCGGTTTCAAATCTCTCCAAAATTGGAATAAAACCGCCGATGTGGTCAGCATCCGAATGGGTAACGAGCAATACTTCTATCTTTCGGTCATGAAAAGGCAGAGATTTTGACAAAGAATCCAAGACCGCGCCTCCCTGGCCAGCATCTATGAGCATTTTGTTGCCAGATGGCGATTTTATCAAAATAGCGTCCCCCTGCCCGACATCAAGAAAATAAACCCGGAGAGAAGAATCAGATGACCAGACGAAATTCCAAATAAAGAGATTAGAAACCGCCAAAAATCCCAAAGTCAAAAACCAATGATACTTTACAAAAAATGATTTCATCAAAAAAAGAATGGTGGTAAAATATATTTGAGATTATACATCTAATTCTAAACAATCATTATGGAAAACTACCAGGAACAGAAATTTAACATCCCAAAATTAAAAGGAATTTCAGAAAAAAGCATTGAAGAACATCTGAAGCTTTATGCCGGCTACGTTAAGCATACCAACTTGATTTTGGAAAAAATTACCGAGCTAAATGAGGATTCGGAAAAAAATATGTATCTTATCGGCGAACTTCGCCGGCGGTTGGGGTTTGAATTTGACGGAATGAGAAACCACGAATACTACTTCCGGTCGTTTGAAGGCGGTTCAACTCCGCTTGCCGAAAATTCGCCACTAAAAAAACAAATCGGGAACAGCTTCGGCGGTTTTGAAAATTGGCTGAAAGAATTCAAGCAAACAGCGGCCACTCGCGGCATCGGCTGGGCGATGCTTTATTTTGACCCGCAAACAAAACGACTGCTGAATGCCTGGATTGACGAACAGCACTTGGGACACTTGACCGGCCTCTCGCCGGTTCTGGCACTTGATATGTGGGAACATTCTTATGTCTTTGACTACCAACCCAGCGGCAAAAAGCAATACATTGAGGACTTTTTTGAAAATCTGAACTGGCAAGTGATTGAAGCTAATTTTTTAGAAAATTAATTTTTGAGAATGAAACCGGCCGATTGGCTTTTCTTTTTTTGTCTCGCTTTCATCGGCGGAGTGTTCCTAAAATCTTTCTGGGATACTCCATGGCTGTTTTTCCTAAATTTGGCTTTTGTCTCTCTGGCCGCTTTTGTTTTAAGTTTTTTTGTTTTCCATAAACCGGTAAAAATTTTTCTGCCAATCTCTTTGGTTTTTCTCACCGCGGGCTTGGGAATTCTGCGGACCGACTTCAAAATTTCCGCTCCGGACCAACTGCAGGCCTACAGAGACAACGAGGAAATTGTTGAGATTGCGGGGAAAATAAAAGGCCAGCCGAGTTTGAGAGACAATCATATCAAGTACACCGTATTAACTGACACTTTCAGCGAAAAAATTTTAATCAACGCCGAGCTGACGGAAAAATTTAACCCGGGTGACAAGATTTTAATCCGGGGCAAGCTCCAGACCCCCGCTGAATTTCCCGACTTTAATTATCGCGAATTCTTACAAAAAGACGGAATCCAAACAGTCGCCTATTATCCGGAGATTGAAATTTTGAAAGAGAAAAAATGGAGTTTTTTGGGCTTGGTCTTAAAAGCTAAAAACAAACTTAGAGAGGCAAACAGAAAAATTATTCCTTTTCCGCAAGGTGAAATTTTGGCGGCGATGACACTCGGCGACGCCCCTCTTATGCCCCAAACGGTAAAAGACAATTTTAATAAAGTTGGTATTCGCCATATCACCGCCATCTCCGGAATGCATATCGGAATTATTGCGGGGCTCTTAGCGGGGATCTTGTATGCAAGCCCGTTAAAGAATAAAACTTTTTGGATTGTCTCAATCTTTTTAATTTTTTATGTGACACTGGTCGGCTGGCCGGCCTCAGCTGTCCGGGCCGCCATTATGGGTTCAATCTTGCTTTTAGCCGAGAAAGTCAGAAGGAAATATTTTGCCGAACGCGCGCTGGTCTTAGCCGCTTTTGTAATGCTTCTTTTAAACCCCCTACTCTTGCGTCTTGATGTCGGCTTCCAGCTTTCTTTTCTGGCGGTTTTGGGAATTATCACTACCGCTCCATTTTTTGCCCAGATTTTAAAAAGGTTTATAAGATTTAAATACCTCACCCAAATCGTCGCCATCACTCTCGCCGCCCAAGTTTTTACCCTGCCGATTTTAATTTACAATTTCGGAATTTTTTCCACCGTCTCGCCTCTGGCAAATGTTTTAGTGGTACCGCTCGTGCCGTTTATAATCGTCGGCGGATTTCTGGCGATGATTGGTGGCGCAATTCACGAGTGGTTGGGTTTGGTTTTGGCTTTTCCAGTTTATCTAATCCTTAAATACATCACTTGGCTAAGCGAATTTGCGGCTGACTCTCCGTGGTCATTCCAAACAATCTCCGGCCTCCATGTCTTCTGGATGATTCTTTATTATTTGATTCTCCTACCTTTTGCCTTCTGGCTGAAAAGAAAACTGCCACAAGCTGAATTAAATCTTCTACCGAAAACTAATAAAAATGAAAACAAAAACACAGATCGGAATTAACAACAGAGGAGACAATTTGACGATCGCCAAATTGTCTCTATAATAGAATTATGAGCTTCACAGAAGATTTACTTTCAACTCTCACCACTTTGAGTGACTACTCACGGCTTTGGGCTAGAGTTCGCGGGTCTGGAAAGATCTACGGAAGACCTAAATCGGATTCGGTTGACTCTATATCTTATAAAACTTTTTGGAAAACTCTCTCCCGTTTGGAACAAAGAGGATTGGTTGAGAACAAAGGCAACCAATGGAAGATTACTTCTCTAGGATTGGACTATCTCAAAAAACTACAGAGAAAGAAAAAATTACCGAAACACTCCGCCAAATCTCTGTCGTCCAAACCCAAAAGAATGATTATAATTTTTGATATACCGGAAAAATTCCGGCGAGAGAGAGCGTGGTTAAGGTTTGAGTTAACAAATCTCGGCTTTGTAATGCTTCAGAAAAGCGTTTGGTTTGGCCCAGCGCCATTGCCAAAAGAATTTATAAAATCCTTAAAGGAACTGAAAATTTTACCCTATTTGAAATTCTTTAAAGCAACTGAAGAAGAAATCGTTTAACACCAGAACCCAACTCAAAGTTCAACGGAGACAACTTGGCGATCGCCAAGTTGTCTCCGTTGACATCTGAAACGAGAAAATGATAGTGTCAGCGGAACAAAATCAGCGGTGCTCGTAGCACCGCTAACAGACGGGGAAGAAACAGGGGTAAGGAGACATAATATGGAATGGTTTTGGGTCATAACCATTACCTACGGATGTGTCGCTATAATCGGAGGTATTTACTACTTCGCCTTCGTCAGCAGTGATTGCTATCGAGAAGAGGAGGAAGCTGGTCGAGTTCCCATGGATCCTGTCTTCACTCAAGTGATGATCTTTCTTGTCGTTCCTATACTTTTCGGCATTCTCTGGCTACCGCTGCTCATCGTACTCATGCAAGAGAAGAGAGAGAGGGGGGGTGAAGTGATCCGAATCCAGGAAGCCGACCCGTCAAACCGCCGGCACTCGCTCGGCGGTTTTTTCATTTTCTCCAACTTTCTATAATCTTCTTTTCTTCTTCCGCACTAAAAACTTTTTTATATTTCGCGCCACTTTTGCCTTTGACTCTTTTTTCACACTCCGCCCATGTCTTATGAGTTTTTATGACTCCGTTTATCATACTGACATAAGAATACGCTTTGCCTCTTTTACCTGTTTTAGCTTTGCTAGTTGGAGGTGGAGTTTTTAAATGCTCATATCCAGAAAGCAAACCTGAATAAAGCTCAAGGGGGTTCCGGTCGGCAAAAGCGGTGGCGATTCCATCTGCGCGTTCGTTGCCGGAAACTCCGCTGTGCCCGGCCACATGTTTCCATTCAATTTTTTTATTTTTAACAAGTTCCAAAAGATTTTCCCATAAATCCTTGTTTAAAACCGGCTCTTTGTTTTTTGTAACCCAGTTTCTTTTCTCCCACGAGTAAATCCATTTAGTTATTCCATTGATAAGATAATTAGAATCAGTATATATAATTATTAGTTGATAGTTTATAGTTGATAGTTTATAGAAAGAAACAAATTCTAATGCTTTAATTGCCGCTGTAAGTTCCATTCTGTTGTTAGTTGTGTGATCTTCGTGCCCGCCAAGTTCAACGACTTTTGATGAGCCGTTTTGGTTTTGCAAAACCAAAACGGCGCCCCAGCCACCGGCCCCCGGGTTGCCACGCGAAGCGCCATCGGTAAAAATTATAGTTCTCATTTAATTTTAATTAAAAACATCAACAATCCTTAATCGGAATTCCGGACGACCCAAAAAGAAGGATTCTTCCAGAGAAACTATGAGGTTCGCTTTTTCTCCTTCATTTAAAAATTTAATTTTTTCTTTCGGAGCAAAAAAATAAATCGCCCGAACATCCGTCCCGATAAACTTAATTTCAAAATGTTTGCCTTGTTTTCCAAATTCTTTCAAAGACTTTATTTCAATTTTTTCAATTAAAAATATCGGCTTTGGATTCCCAACACCAAACGGCGCCAGTTTTTTTATAATCTCAAAAGTTGTTTGATTTGCATCTTTGATATCAAGCTTTTCATCAATAATGATTTTTTCCGGTTGAAAATCCTTAACGCTAGAAACCGTTTCGCAAGCCAAAGAAATTTTTTCCGGCAAGGTGTGAATCTTTTCAAAAATTACCGAAAAACCGCCAGCCATTTTATGCCCGCCGAACTCAAGAAAACAATCGCGAGTTTCTTCCAAAATAGACAATATATTAATTTTTCCGTCCGAACGGCAAGAACCCTTGATAACTTCTTCGCCGTCCCGACCCCAAAGAAAAACCGGTTTTTTGAATTCCTCAACCAAATTATTAGCAACCAAACCCAAAAGCGCCGGACGCCATTTTGGATTGCCAATAACGAGCGAACGACCGGAAAGTATCGCGTCATTTTTGAAAATATGCTGTTTTATTTCCTTTGAAATCAAAGCCACCGCCCCTTTTCTCTCATTATTTATTTCATTTAAACGGATAGTCGCTTCCTCGGCTTCCTTGAAGTTCTTCGTGGAAAGAAGTCCGAAAGCGTCTAAAGCGCTACCCATTCTAGACGCGGCATTAATTCTCGGCGTAATCATAAAAGTTATGTCATCTTCAGAAAGATGTCTTTGTTCAATCCGCAGTTTTTCAAACATTTTACGCAAGCCCGGCCGGCGGGACTTTCTTAAAACCAAAATTCCGTAATACGCCAACACCCGGTTCTCGCCGACTAAAGGCACCATATCAGAAAGAGTGGCTAAGCCGGCCATGTCTAAAAACCATTTTTCCTGACCCTTCTTCCATTCAAAACCGCCACGCTCAATTAGGCCTTGAATCAATTTATAAACCACCGCCGCGCCACAAAGGTGCAAAAAAGGATAGGTTGAATCGGGGCGTTTGGGGTTAATTACCGAGAGAGCTCCTTCCGGCAATCCACTGCTATTTACCTCATGGTGATCGGTAATGATGACATCAATGCCGAACTCATGCGCTTTTTGAACTTGCGCGGTATCAGCCGTGCCACAATCAATAGTAATTATTAAATTAACTTTTTTCTCGGCAAAACTTTCAACTGCTTCCAAATGCAAACCGAAGCCATCGTTGTGCCGATGCGGAATATGATTTTCAAAATTATTGAAACCAATTTCTTTGAAAAAGTCGTGAAGCATCACAGCTCCGGGAATTCCGTCAGCGTCGTAGTCGCTGTAGATAACAACTTTTTCGTTATTTTTTACAGCCGTAGAGATTCGCTGAACCGCCTTATCCAAATCATTCAATAAAAACGGATTATGAAGGTGTTCTTCATAATCGGGATTTAAAAATTTTTCTATTTCCGGCCCGTCTTTTATGCCACGCAAGTGCAGAAGTTTTTTTAAAAGAGAATCAGGATCGTTTTCCAAGCCGTCTAGATTAATTTCCGCCAAAGAATATTTTTCCATCCCAAAAATTATACCACGCCCCGCCAAGGCGCTTTGCGCCTTGGCGGGGCAATTTCCTTCCTATGATATAATTTTTATTATGAAAGATGAAAATTGCACTTTTTGTAAAATTGCCAAAAAAGAAATTCCGGCGCACATAGTTTACGAAGATAATAATTTTATGGTATTTCTTGATATAAATCCGCAGACACCCGGACACGTTCAAGTCATACCGAAAGAACACTACCGATGGGTATGGGACGTCCCCAATATCGGTGAATATTTTAAAATTGCGCAAAAAATTGCCCTGGCTCAAAGAAAGGCCTTTAAAACCGAGTGGATTCTTTCAAGAATTATCGGCGACGAACAACCTCACGCTCATATTTGGGTTTTTCCCGCCGGCGATGCCGATGGTCACAAAGGCGACCTGCATGGAAATGCCAAGAAGATAATTGAAGTATTGGAAGAGGTAAAAAATTGACCTAATTGCTCCAATCAACCTAAAAAATCCTAAACGCCGATTCCTAATTTAGAAAATGGGTCAGTAAGTATTGTCTAAAATAATTAGGCAAATTAAGTTAATTCTCCAAAGCTTCAATCCCCCGTAATGTCTCGTTCGCCAAAAAATCAAGCATCGCGCCGCCAGCAGTTGAGACAAAAGTGAATTTTAATAAATCGGAATCAGACAAAGCTGAAATGGTGTCGCCACCGCCCAAAATTGTCTGGGCTGAACTTTGAGAAATCAGGTCGGCCAGTTTTTGAGTCCCTTCCAAAAAACCTTCTTCCAGATTTCCCATTGGTCCGTTCCAAAGAATAAATTTTGATTTTTGGATAATTTTTTCAAGCGATTCCAAATCGCCGATCACCAGATCTTTGATGGCTTCTTCCACCCGCATTTCATTTATAGATTTTTTTGCATGATTTTCTCTGTCTCCAATTATGACATTTTGAGGCAGAATCACTTTTGAATTTTGCGAGAGCTCTATAATTTGCCCTTCAATGCCTTCCGAAACAAGCGATTCTCCAACTTCAAAGCCGCGGGTTTTAAAAAAATCATTAGCTAAAACTCCGCCAACAAAAATATAATCAGCGGTCTTCGCAAATTTTTTCAGAAGGGGCACTTTTGTTTCCGTTTTGGCGCCACCTAAAATAAAAAGGAATGGGTGCGACGGATTAAAAGCCAAGCGCAAATTTTTAACTTCTTCATCAAAAAGCAAGCCGACAAAACTAGGCAGAAATTTCGGCAAGCCGACGATAGAAGCATGTTTGCGGTGGGAAACAGAAAATGCCTCGTTAACATAAATATCGCCAAAAGATGCCAACTTTTTGGTAAAATTTTCATCGTTTTCTTTTTCACCAGAATTCAACCGCAAATTTTCAAAAAGGATGACTCCGCCACTACCAATTTCCCCAACCTGTTTTTCCAATTCCAAAAAATCAGCGGCAAAAATCAGATCCGGAATTTCTTTTCTTAAATATTCAAAAACTGACCTCAAACTTAATACATTTTTGTCTTTGTCTTCTATGTGGCTTAGAAGAATAATTTTAGCGCCCCTCTCTTTAAGAAAATTTATGGTTGGCAAAACTTTTTTAATACGGAAACTTTCGCCGACCAAGCCGTTTTGGAAAGGAACATTAAAATCAACTCTGACTAAAACCCTTTTTCCTTTTAACTCCTCCGCCTCTGTTATTTTTTTCATTTTAAACTCTCCAGAACTTTTAAAATTTTTTTCACCGTCTCCGGTTCCAAGCTGGCTCTGCCCGGTAAAATTCCAGAAACTTTACCATGAGAAACAATATCTAAAACATTTGCCTCGGAAACCGAACCGCCATAAATAATTTGCGGTCTAAAAGCCGCGGTCTTACCGTAATTTTCCGCCAAGACTTTCCGAATAAAAATCGTCATTTGGTGCAAATCTTCACCTTTCATGTTCTCTTTGTCGTTCTTGCCAATCGCCCAAACCGGCTCATAGGCGACAATTATTTTCCCTAGATCATTTTTCTTTAACCGACTGAAAGTAGTCTTAACTTGCGCCTTTAATATTTCAAAAAAATGACCGTCCTTATCTCTTTCTTTTTCACCGATACAGACAACGGGTTTCAAACCGGCTTTCAAAGCGACTTTTATTTTTTTATTCACCATTTCGTCGGTTTCCCCTCTCTCTCGTCTTTCAGAATGGCCTAAAATCACATACTCCACTCCTAAATTTTTCAACATCGTCGCGCTAATTTCGCCAGTGAAAGCCCGACTACCAGAGACAGGGTCTTCCTCAAAAATATTTTGAGTGCCGATTCCAATCACCGATGGCTTAGTGCTAATAACTGACAGATAAATAGAAGGGGGGCAGATGACCAATTCGGTTTTTTTAAAATTTTTAGCCAAATGATTAAGCGCCGAAAAAATCCTCCGCGCTTCATTTAAAGTTGCTGGGTTCATCTTCCAATTACCGATTAAAATTTTTCTAGATTTCATCGAACTTATTATATCCCATCTCGCCTAAAATCCGAAAACGTAAGAAGCTTTAAAAAAGTAATTTCACATCGCGCCAAAAACTCAAGTTAGCAATATAACGATCGTCAATGTGTTTAATCTGATTCTCCAGTTTTTAGCTTAGTGAAATAAAGAAATAACAAGGTGGAGAAAATTCTTATCTAATCTCCTGCCAGTTTAACAGCTTAAAATCGGGGTTTATGTATGGAGTAAAAACGGGCGGATTATAGATTTGACCGGAATCAAAGTAGCTTTCTCTCTTGCGATAGCCGGAAACTATCTCACTTCCGGATATCCACTGAGTTCCAACACGGCCATTGCTTACAATTGAGCCGTAAATTTCCAGCTTCTCCTTTATATTGCCATTATAATGATTCCTGGAAAACCTTCCTTTTTGAGCGATAAAAATTCCCCTTAATTCCATTTGATCCGGAGAGTTGGGACCGATCAAGATATTCCGTTGACCGATTAAAAGCAAACCCTCGGAACCATCTTTGAGAACATAATCAATATTGCCCTGCAATATAACATCGGTATCAACATTTGAGTCAATTAGATTGGCCGAGGCCAGCGCTATTTTCCCATCAACTTCCCCTTCCGGCCAAATATTATCTTCAACAAAAATCGCGGAACATTCCGATGGTATAGAAAAATTATCATGAAAATACTGGCTACTTATATTGAAATAGTCGTAATGCCAACCCTCTTCCAAAGAATAAGCCCAAGTAGAAGACACCCCAGTAATCACAAAAACATCAAAGGTTCCATCACTTTTGAAAACTACTCGATAACCCCTGCCTTGAGGATTTAAGTCGGTTGAGGGCGGCAAATATACTCCACTACCTTGCGCGGCGTTTTTCATTTGAGCTAGGTCAATAGTAATACCATTAAAATCAAAAGAAGGGACAGGAAAATCAAATAAATCAGGATTGGCGACTCCGGTAGTGGTGAAAACCCCATCTTCTTCCCTGGTCGGGTCGCAACCAAAAGAAGAAGTGCATGTCCAAGTCTCTAGAGCTGAGCTGACGATGGACTGATTCTCGCCGTCAAACCTAATGCCACCGTTAGAATGATATCTCCCCCTAATTTCATGGTCGGATCCAATCCAGACATTACTGTTCAAAACATAAGAATAGCTGGCGACTGATTCCCTGGCATAAAGAGCCGAGACCTGACGCTTTGTACTAGGCAATCTTTCGGTCCAACCGGTCGAGGCGATCCCGTCTTGAATAGTCAAACCGCACGATTCAACTTTTTGGGTATCAAGAGAAAAATGACCGAGCAATTCCCCGCTAGCGCCGTAGTACGGGTTTTCCGCCAGACAACTATCCTCAACTTCATTATTCAAACACCAACGATAATAATTCAAGCCGGCTTCGGCAATATGCAAGGCCTCATTCCAAGCCAATCTTTGGGTTGAAATTTTAAATTGATTAAGAACAAAACTAAACAACCCCCCAAGTAAAATTAAAAATACAATTCCAAAACTTAAAACATAAAGAGTGATCGCCCCCTTGTTTTTCTGTTTCAAAAAGTCGGGATTATTCTTCTTTAAGATTGCGTATTTGAACATATGACTCCAACTCAAAATCGTTCGGGGCGCGGTCTACCCGGACATTAACTATTAAATGCACTTTGACCATCCGGACGTCAATCAAACGTGCTGGCAAATCTTCAACCTTGTTCCCTCCAGCATCAAAGTATTCAAAAATCGGCGGAGAGTTCCTGACATAAGAAGTCAAAATTGAAACATCTTCTTGGTCTGAAGGATAGCTGACCTGTCCGTTTTGACCAATAATAGGTTTTGTCACCCCTTTTTTGAATTCATGAGCAAAGGCTGATAAATCTTCTTGCCAAGAAAATTCAAACCTCGCTTTCATGGCATGAGGACAGATTGGATCAACGGTGCTTCTGGCATCAGCAAGCAACGAGATAGAGCCATTTTCAACATGATTTGTGACATCAAAAACGCTCGTGCCTTGCCAATTTGACGGACAGTCGTTGCACCCTGATTGACAGACCCGTCCAAGATTACTGACGGTATTGGCATAAATGTCCGCATATTCGTTGCCAGCGCCAAAATCTCCGTCGACCAAAACCCTTACTTGAGCTGAGATCAAGCCACCCTGTAGAAAATCAGAAAATTGAACATCACAAGACCCACCGGCCGAAAAGGTTTCGCATTCGGTGACTTGATCTCCATACCCGACTGTTCCCAAAAAATACCGAACCCGTTCAACTAATCCATCACTATCAATATCGCTATAAAAAACGAATTCTTTGCCTGCAGCGGTTTCAATAGGATAAGCTCCGTCGTCTCCGGTCCTAGCAGTTCTGATTTCTCTGACCAAAACTTCAATTCCTCTCCTAGCTTCGTTTATTGCCATTGATTGCTCCAAACCATAGCCGTAAGTACGATAAAGAGACGCGATTAAACCAGATACAGCCCCCATCATCAAACCTAAGATCGCCACCGCCACCAAAGTTTCAATTAAAGTCAGACCCCTCTTTTGATTAAAATCAATCATAAGTTTATTCAATTCGGTCTAAATCTATATCCATAAAAGTGTTGCCGAAGACAGACACCGAGGTGGAAAAAGAGCTATAACTTTGGCCGGCTGATACTTCCAAATCATAATCTCCAGATTCTAATGGGATAAACAAAATTTGTCCGTTAGAGTCGGTAAAACTGGTCTCGTCGTATCCACCATTAAACAACCTGACACTAGCTGAAAAGACCGGATCTGAAGTATCCTGCTCTTTGACTGTAACCAAAAGAGTATTTTCGGCGCTGACAAAAAGTTGAACATTCATTGCGTCTCCGGGATCCAGAGCGATTGGCTGTGGCGATGGGACAATATCAACCAAACTCAAATTAGAAGGTGAAACGACGGAGAACTCGTAATTATCCCATTCCAAATTATATACACCAACCACACCCTGAGAATTAGTGGTGTGATCAGCCAAATACTTATAAACCGGCTGGTCATTTATATCTGTGCCGATAATTTTCTGCCCTTTCAAATTGAAAGTGACATTTGGCACCGGGAATGTCTCTTCATCAATTACAGATAAAGTTTCCACCGAAAAACTCGCTGACTGATCAATCACAAAGGTCTTTTGGGTAAGTTCCAAATCGATGACATTCAAATGAGGATTCAGGGGTGTGGTTATCTCATCACTGCCGTATGTTCGCTCGGAATTAAAACCGGATTTTGAGACGACGACTTTATAAGACCCGGAGGGAAGAGAAAAATAGTGTTGCCCTTCAAAAGGCGTAGCCGAATTCAAAAGATCGTTTGTATCGGGATCTCGCACCTCAATCGTTGGCGAAGAAACCAACAATCCAGAAGTGTCCGCTACCGCGATCAAGAGAATACCCCCGTCATCAGCGCATTCTTGAGCAAGATTCTTGGGAGGAATATTTGTCACCATAAAAATATCCACCTCAAACCTACCCGAAGATAGCACGCTAATTTCAGCTTTTTTGTAATCATTTGGACACTCGTCTCCATCGCCCTGGGCTATGCCGTCAGCCGAATCTGCTACATAGTCAACCCTCCTGTTTATTGAAAAGGTAACCCCGCCAGAAATAATTTCATCTGTCGCCGCAAGCACCCCTTCTGGGTGGGAATTAACAACACCGATATCTTCGTAAGGCATATTGCGAATCTTTTCTAATTCAGCATTAGCAATCGCGGTGGCAATAACCCTAGCTTTAGAAGTTCCGATGACTTTCAAGCCCGCCTGATACGCCGCGATAATAGAAGAAAAAACCAACAAAGCCAGAGCCGTTCCGACAACAACATCAATCAAAGAAAATCCTCTTGTTTTGTTTTGGAAAAAAGACATTTTAAATATCATGGCAGAACCTCAATCGCGCCCGTCGGATAAATGGCCAAAGTGATACTATTTTCGGGTTGGGCTGAAAGAGAAATAATCACCGTGCCGTGTTGCTCAGCTGAACCAGCCGGTCGGGAGAAAATCACTGAATCACCATTGCCACCGATTAAATTAACTTCCGAAATCACAACAGATTCATCTAGAAAATAGCTCTGATTGGTTAGAGAAGTAGGCAAAAAAATGTCGCCGCGGAATATCACGACTTCCCGTCCGCCAGCCTTTAAATAAACTCCATAATGCGACGCATCTTGCGCCGAAAGAGTCAGCAAGCGAGCTTCTTCAAAAATTGAAACAATCTTGCCGGCTTCTTTGTTCAAAACCTGATTTTTCTGAAAGCCGCCAAAAGCAAAGTAAGAAAAAATGGCCAAAGCGGTAAAAGTCCCCAGGACGACAAGAGTTTTCGGAATTGCAAGACCTGCTTTTAGTTTGTAGTCCATAGTTGATGATTTATAGTCCGCGATAAAAAACTTTTTCTTTTCAAAAATATAAACTACCGACCAACTTTATATCGCGTCAACCAAAGAATAAATCGGACCGAGCATAGAAACAGCGAAAATACCAACAAACAAACCAATGCACACCATCAGAACCGGCTCCACAATGGTAGAGAAATTTTTGGTTTTCTGATTGACCTCTTCCTCATAAAAATCTGCGACATTAGAAAACATTTCAGAAAGCTTTCCTGTTTCCTCGCCGATGGAAACCATCTCACCGACAAATGGCGGATATAATTTTTGAGCGCTATCCTCTAAAAAAACCGAGGCAATGGAGTCGCCTTTTCTGACACTGGCTTCGGCTTTTTCCAAAATCTTTTTGTAAAAATGATTTTGGATGACATCACGCGTAATTTTAATCGCCACCAGAAAATCAACACCGGCAGACAACAAGCTGGATAATGTCCTAGCTGTTCGCGCCGAATTACTCTCTTTTATCAAAGTTGAAATAATCGGCAATCTTAAAAAACTGAATCCAAGAAATCTTTTACCGCCTGGAGTTCTGAAAATAAAGACAACAGAAGAAACAAAAAAGATAATAAGGAGAAGGGACGATAAAGTATTATCCTTTAAAAAACTGCTAAGACCGATGATAATTCTTGTTGAAAGAGGTAAATCAAGATTCAGCTCCGAAAATGTCTGGGTCAGTGTCGGCACCAAAAAAATAAGAAGTAATATGCTGATAATAATCATTACCGAGACGACAATCGCCGGATAAATCATCGCCCCTCTCAATCTTTTTATCAGAAGATAATTTTTTTCCATTTGTTCAGCGACTGATTTCAAAGATTTGGTGATACTCCCGCTTTCTTCCCCAGCTTTAACCATTGAAATAAAAAGCGGGGAAAATACTTCTGGAAAATCAGAAATTGACTGACTCAAAGATTCACCATGCCCGACTCCTTGGGTTATCTTTGAAATCACCATTTTTAGTTTTTTGTTTCTAGTTTGGCGCTCCAAGACAGAAAGCGCTCGCGTCATCGGCAAACCCGACTCAATCATAGCGCCGAGATTTTTAGCAAAATTTATTTTTTCCGCCATCCCGACTCTGCCCAAAAATCCAACCAAGTTTAAGAAAGGTCTTCTTTTGCCGCGCCCTTTGTCTTCAACGGCTGAGATGACAGAGTCCCCGCTCTTCTTTAATTCTTCATACAAAGAATGCTGGTCGGTTGCTTCCATAGCACCCTCATAGACCTCGCCACTTGGTTTAACTGCTTTGAATTTAAACAACATACCTATACAACATTAATTATTATTGATTGTTTTGATTTTCCTTTTAAAACCGCCGAGTTGGTCACAGATTCCGGAAACTTCCTGCTGGATAAATTCAAAATCTTTTTGGCTAATCAGTTTGTTTCTGATTAAAGTATCACTAGCGGCCAATGTCTCGTAAGCTGAACCTAAAGCAATATCCAAAAATCTGTTAAGCTCCGCATCTGATATTTTACCACTTCCTTCGGCAATATTTAAAACAACAGAAAAATTAGAACGAACCAATTGACTACCAAGCTCATAACGATACTTCTTCGGAAGCTTTTCTACTACATTTAAAATAAAGGAAAATAATTCTTGAGCATCTTGGTATACTTGCCATTCCAGAAAGCGGAACTTTTTGATTGCCATTTCTGTTGTTGGTTGTAGAGGTTGTAGAGGTTGTTGGTTACTCGGAAATTACTCTCAAAATTTCCTCAAGAGTAGTATAGCCCTGAACGGCCTTGAAAACACCGTCTTCAATCATTGTCATCATCCCTTCACGCTTGGCCTGATCTTCTATTTCTTTGTCGGTTTTATTCTGAAGAATCAATTCTTTGACAGCCGGAGAAACTTTCAAAACTTCATAGATGCCAACTCGACCACTGAAACCGTCCTCCGACTCTTCCCCCGCTTTTGGCTTATAAAAAGGAACCTCCTGCCATTTAGCTTTAGTGTCAACAATTTTTTCCTGTTTTAGGAAATCTAGGATTCTGTCCAAATCAACCATCTTGCCCAAATTTTCCAATTCGGCTTGGCTCAAAAAATACTTTTCTCTTTTGTCGGTCAATTTTCTTACCAACCGTTGAGCAATGACCACATTGACAGTAGACACAATGAGAAAAGGTTCAATTTTCATATCTACCAACCTTGGAATAGCGCCGGCAGCCGAATTGGTATGCAAAGTAGACAACACCAAATGTCCAGTGAGAGCCGCATTGACTGCCAGAGAGGCGGTTTCGTTATCACGAATCTCGCCAACCATAATAATATCCGGATCTTGTCGGACAAGCGTCCTTAAACCGGCGACAAAAGTCAAACCGATTTCTGGTTTTACTTGAGTTTGGTTTACCCGATCCATTTGATATTCAACCGGATCTTCAATTGTGGAGATATTAACATCGGGTGTATTCAAAATCTCCAAAACAGAATAAAGAGTGGTGGTTTTGCCGGAACCGGTCGGACCGGTCGTTAAAATCATTCCGTTTGAAAGTCGTGTAGCGGCGTGTATCCGCTCCAACGCTTCGCCATGAAAACCAAGCGACTCCAAAGTAAAGCCGGAGGCGTTCTCCCGCAGAAGACGCATAACCGCTTTTTCGCCAAAATAAACCGGCAAAGTAGAAACACGAAAAGAAACTTTTTCACCGGCCATGTCAATTCTAAATCTTCCATCTTGTGGCAGTCGTTTTTCGTCAAGTTTCAAATTCGCCAAAACTTTAACTCTGGCGACGATGCTCAAAGCGACATTTTTGGGCAAAACCATGGCATCCCGCAAAATTCCATCTATCCGATATCGAACGACAACCTGATTTTCCAAGGGCTCTATATGAATATCAGAGGCCTTTTGGATTATGGCGTGCTTTAGCAAAGTATCAACAATCCTGACCACCGGCAAATCTTCAGCCAGTTTTTTCAAGTCATCTCCTGACATTTCGCTCCCTTCTTCCGGCACCGTCTTCAAAGAGTCAGATTCTTTCCTTATAATTTCGCCGAATTCGGCTTTAAGCGATTTCTGATACTGGATCAAGGAATTCCTGATTGATTGTTCATCGGTCAATCTGGGCAAGATTTTTAAACCGACTTTTTTCTTGACGAAATCAATTGCCGGCAAGTCATTGGTATCGAGCATAGCGACTTCCAGAGAGTCACCGCCTTTCTTAAAAGCAATAATATTGTGACTTCTAGCAACCGGCTCGGGGATCAGGGACAAGGTTTCAAAATCAATTTTCTGATTTTTTAAATCTACATAAGGAATTCCCAGGACCATTGCTTGAATCCGGCGAATTTCATCCGGATTTAGAAGATTCTTTTTCAAAAGAACCGCTTCCAAGCTTTCCTTATTTTTTTCAGCCAATTTTTCTGCCTCTTTTAGATCCTTCTGCGCAACAAGGCCGGAGTCGGCGATAAATTCTTTTAATTGTTCGGGGTTAACAAACATATCGTATGTTTAAAAATTATAACAAAATCTCCGCGAAAGCGGAGATTTTGTTGTGTATAGTTTATGAAATTTCCAAAACTTAGTTTTAAATCACTAAGGCTGTTCCGGGCCCTGAGTGTCAAGAAATCTCAATTGAGGCAAACAACAGATCGCGGTGGCAGAGACCGAAGTCGATAACTGCGAACACTGGACTTCCCACCTCTGTTGGGTCGCGTGCGGTCTTGAATAATTAATTGTCCTATTTCCACAATCCCCGCCTCCGCCGGTCAAAATTTCTCCCGGGACACAAGAAACCGAGGCGGTTGAAGAATTAGAAGATATTCCAGACCTTCTCTGACAAGAGAAAGATTCAACTCCCGACCAGACGGCTGCTCCCGCGCTATCTTCCGCCACTAAAACTTTCCCGGCCCCCGGTTCACCACCACCAATTGTTATCGTGCCGCCAAATTCAGCGGGGCCTTGAGCAAAAAAACCGCCTGCTGTGGCCAAAAAAGTATCAACCCAAAGCGTTCCGGTTTTTGTCTGCGTGCTATCGCCAACATTGACTGGGGCCGGAGTATTGCCGCCAAAAGGAGATTCAGTCGGACCTGCCCATTGGGCAAAAACAAAGCCAATACCGAAAGAAAACAAAACTCCTACGATTATAATTTTGATACTGTCAGTATATTTTTTCATGATAAAAAGTTAGGTAAATTATTAATTTCTATTTAAACGATTTTCAATTATTTCTCTCTCTTCCGGCGAAAGAATTTTGGCTTCAACGTCAGCGCCCAAAACCTTTCTCTCAATTTCCCTTCTTTCATCCAACCCCAAATCCCTTCTAGCCCAGCCGGCAAGCAGGCGATTTTCAATTTCTTGGCGATCTTCCAGTGTTAAAATCCTTCTGCCTTCTTGAACTTCCACAAAAAAACTTGTTTCTGACTTAATTATAACAAGTAGCAAAATAACCGCCACCGAGATAGCGCTAAAAAGCGCCAAATAATACCACTTGACCCTCTTTAACCTTTTTTCCAATTCTTGTGAATAAGTTTTGTGAGTCATAATTATCTCGACACAAATTCGTGGATTGGTGCCAGGTTATTTTTCTAAATTTCTCTAAAGAACAAACCACCCGGGATAATAAATGTAACCGGACAATCATAAAATTCTATGCCTCCATCAACAGAGACCTGAGTAAATTTAGGCCCTACAGTGACATAAGAAACTTCGCAGGTTGATCCATCGCAGATATCCACCCCGCCATCACCACTCCAGACGTATTCATATTCGTCTCTACCTCCTTCACCCCCTTCTCCTCCTCCACCTTCTAACACCTCCACCCTCCAGATAACAGTATCATAAAGGAAGAAAAATTTGCCCCCATAAAAACTCTCACCTTCAGCTGAACAAGTCACATCCGTCACATCCGGCGGCGGGTCTTGGGGGTCCGGCACTGTAAATCTCACTTCAGTTGTCTTATCTAACAGTGAACCTGAAACAATAAAAGAATATTGCCCGTCCGCAACCGACTCTCCAACACTTATTCTAAGGGTTATATTGCAATTAGGATTGCATGGGTTATCACCCTCAACCTGACTAACAAATATTCCATCAAAAGGATCGGAATTATAACCAATTGTCACCCCCTCTGAATTCCCACTTACAAGCTCTAGATTTACAGAAACATCCGCAGAAGTTCCGGCTGGAATTGCTATTTCATAATCTGGAGAAGAGTTAGATATTGAGTAGTCAAAAATTTCCGACTGCGCGTCAGGCAATCCATACCAAACATTAGGCCAGGAATTGGTCCTGTCTCCAAAATAGAGCCAGCCGACCACCGGCCCGCCCCAAGTAGCACCAATCAATTTGCCCAAATTTGGATCATAAGTCACTCCGCCGTTTCCATCTAGCTGTGGAGAAGAATGATTATTGCCAGACATTGAAACCCAGCCATCCCAACCGTCGTCTGGGTCATCCGCTCCGGCTAAAAATCTAGCCCAACCTCTGACTTTACCGTCTCCGAAAACAATATTGGCGTTGACGGACTCGGTGCCAGAACCGGACGGAAAACTGGACAAACCGCCAAACTGAAGCCAACCAATGTTGGAAGACCAAGCAGAGCCGGTTAAGTTGCCGGTTGAGCTATTTACCTGCACCGAATAATCAACCGAGCTGGGCGGACAATTTTCCGTCCCCTCCGACAAATTAACCTC
Source organism: Candidatus Paceibacter sp. (assembly GCA_020724885.1). Taxonomy (GTDB): domain Bacteria; phylum Patescibacteriota; class Minisyncoccia; order Phycocordibacterales; family BOKC01; genus BOKC01. Next base: position 59,144 of record DYGD01000001.1, read on the forward strand.
GCAGGAATTAAAGCTGACCCAGCCGATATTAGAAGACCAAGCAGAGCCGTAAAGAGAAACATTTGAAGCCGGCAATCCCCCGCCGATTTGGGCTTTGACAATATGATGACCAACAAAGAAGACAGAAACTGTGCTCAAAAAAACAGCGGAGAAAAACGAGGCGCGAAATAGATTCTCTCTCATCTTTTCCATTAGTATAAATATACCCTAAAAAGAAAAAAGGGGAAGACACAAAGCCCCCGCTTAAGCGGGGGCTTTGTTCGGGCAAGAGAGATAGAGCTATGCCCGTAAAAACTCAAATTTATCTAGCCGTACAACTCTTCCAAAGATTCAAGAATGCATTGAAGTCATCTTGGCCAACAACGCCATCGCTATTGATATCAGCGGCGACATCCTTTTGAGACCAGACGTTTAGATAAGCTGTAAGATCTCTAGTGTCAATTGTGGCATCTTTGTTAAAGTCAGCAACGACACATTTTGTGATACTACCCGGATTCGGCTGGCATCCTTGTCGCCAAGCGGACATAAAGGCGCGGAAATCTGATCTATCAATAACCCCATCGCCATTGATGTCAGCCCTTATCTCTCTAGCAGTCCAATCACCCAAGAAAGCAATTATGTCTCTTGTATCAACGGCAGAATCGCCATTCCAATCAACAAAACAATCAGAGCCACGAGTTCCGGTAAAAGAGCCGGAAGGCGCGACCTTAATAATACCGAGGTTTCCAGATTGAATTTTTATGGGGCTCACGGAATAAGGCGTAATTGATTTGGCTTTGTTTTCGCCAACTTCAGCCGCCGAAGCGGAACCAACAAAAGCGAATACCGCCATCAACAGAACAGTCAAACCAGACATAAAGATTATTTGTTTTTTCATAATATAATCTTATAATTAATAAGATAATTTCGCACGATACTTAACCTCGACCAAATCTAAAGACGGACAGAGCTGGAGATGCTTACATTAAACTTGACCCAAAAAATGATTTAGGGTATCATAAAATTACTGATGGTTCGCCCGAAAGGCGAACTTAATTTTTAAAAATTCAACACAAAATATGTTTGATCTAAAAGTAATAAATTCCGTTCTGGAACAACTGGAACAGGAAAGGGGTATACCCAGAGAAAAAGCTCTTGAGGCCATAGAGGCGGCGCTGGCCACTGCATATAAAAAAGAATACGGCGAACGTGGCCAAATCATAAAAGCTGAATTCAACCCGCAAAATGGCGAAGTCAGATTCTCTCAAGTAAAAGTGGTAATGGACAAAAATATCGCGACAGAAGACAAAGAAGAATTTGAAGAAATTTTGACAGCCAGAAGGGAAGACGATGGAGGAGACGAGAGGCCGACGAAAGAATTATTCAACCCCGAACACCATATTTGGATTGAAGACGCGAAAAAAGTAAAAAAAGACGTGGAGATCGGTGAAGAACTGACATTTCCCTTGGAAACCAAGGGCGAATTTGGCCGAATCGCTTCCCAAACTGCCAAACAAGTAATTATCCAGAAAATCAGAGAGGCCGAGAAAATTTCTGTACTGAAGGAGTACGGGGAGCAGGAAGGAGAAATAATAAGTGGCACCGTTCAGAGAATAGAGAGAGGTAGTGTTTTTATTGATGTGGGCAAAGCAACCGGTATCTTGTCTTATGAAGATCAAATCCCAGGCGAGAGATTCTCGCAAGGAGAACGGGTACGGGCTTTCCTCTACAAAGTAGAGGAAAGCCCGAGAGGTGTTTTTTTACGCCTGTCTCGCACCAACCCGAAATTCCTAGAAAAACTTTTTGAAATGGAAGTGCCTGAAATCAGCGCGGGAATAGTAGTCGTAAAAAATATTGCCAGAGAAGCCGGTTCCCGCTCAAAAATAGCGGTGGTCTCAAAAGACGAACACATTGACCCAGTCGGTTCAATGGTCGGGCAAAGAGGCGTCAGGGTTTCCACAGTTATGTCCGAACTTGGGGGCGAAAAGGTTGATATAATAGAGTGGTCAGAAGACCCGAAGAAATTTGTTGAGGATGCTTTGTCACCGGCCAAAGTGATAGAAGTGGAAGTTGAAGAAGGGGAGAACAAAGCCGTAGCTCTAGTAACGGAAGACCAGCAATCACTGGCAATTGGGCGAGGTGGACAAAACGTCCGTTTGGCCGCTAAACTGACAGGTTGGAAAATAGACGTCAGATCAACCAAGGGAGAAAATCTGGCCGAGGCCGATGTCTCCGGAAAAACCGAGATAAAAGAGCAAGAAATTTAATCAAAATATGAATCTTCTACACGACATAGCGCCCGGCAGCATTGAAAAGATGAATGTCATCGTGGAAATTCCGCGCGGATCAAAAAACAAATACGAAATTGACAAAGAAACCGGCCTGATCGCCCTAGATCGGACAATGCACACCGCCCAGGACTACCCGGTTGATTATGGTTTTGTACCTCAAACTCTTTGGGACGACAATGATGCTCTGGATGTAATTGTTTTAACGACTTTTCCATTAATGCCGGGAATTTTGGTCCGAGCTAGACCGGTGGCTATTTTGAATATGACCGACGATGGCGACAATGACGACAAAGTAATCGCCGTGCCAACCGACGATCCGCGGTTTGCCGAAACACACGACCTCGCCGACATAAACAAGCACACCCTGAAAGAGATCGAGCACTTTTTTTCTACTTACAAAAAACTCCAGAACAAAGAAGTCGCGGTTTTGGGCTTCAAGGGTAGAGACGAGGCACAAAAGGCCTTTTTGAAATCGATTGAATTATACAAAAATAAATCCAGCCAAAAATGAGTAAGAGATTGCCGACTAATTCGTCTTAACTAACGCAAAGATTGCTTTTCCAAAAGCGAATCAAAATTAAATTATTAGCATTAATAACATCGTTTATTATTAACCAACAGAAAACTATGAAAAAGATTTTTCTTTTTGCTTTATTGGGAGTAATTATATTAGGCGCCCCGGTTTACGCTGAAGAGACCGAAGCCCCATCTCACCGAATTGAAGGAGAGATGGAGAGAACGCTTGATACAACTACGATTTTTAACCCCGAAGAAGACGCTTCCGGTGTCAGACCAAACGTCGTGAACCCCGGACAGCCGGCGGCAATCACTCCCGGAAGAATCGCCCCAGCCCCGGGACGACTAGCCCCAGGCAGAGTTAACCTAACGCAAATATCGACCCTGATTCCGTCTGAAGACAGAATCTTTGGTGATTTAAACGGCGATGGTCATGTGGATTTCACCGATTTTAAAATCCTAGTTGAGTCGTTTGGGCCATGCTCACTTTTAAAATCAAGTTGCCCGGCCGATCTAAATGACGACAAAACCGTAAACACCCTGGACGCTCTTCTACTCCTGAACAATTTTACTCGTTATGGAGATGATATGCCCGGGATTGCTTCGTCGCTAGAAAGATGCCAGTCCATAAGAACAGCCGAACTACAGAGAAGGTGTTTGTCGGTCTCAATGCAAGAGGCAGAAGTGTCATTAAGGGCCAAGAATGTAGCCCCGATTTTGGCAGAAAGAATGGCTATGAGGGCCGAGAACGCCGAAAGCGCCCCAGAGCAAGTAGGTGTGAGAGTTGAAATGCGGGTTAGAGCTTATCTGGGCTATATGAGCAATATGCTTATCAGAATGACCGCCGCTATTGAGAGATTGGAAGGTTTGGCAGACAGAATTGATTCCCGAATCCAAAAAATTGAAGCGGAGAGTGGTGCTGACTTATCAAATGCCAAAAGCGTTTTAACAGAAGCCAGGAGGCAAATTGAAATAGCCAAAGCCAGCCATGCCACGGTTTCTCAAAATTACGAAGAAATTCTCGAAGGCGAAAACCTGACCGAAGAATTTGCCAGAATCAGAGAACTGGTGCAAAAATTGAGAGATGAAATCAAAAATGTTCACCAATCTCTGGTTGGTGTTATCAACATTATCGGATCCAGTATTAATTAAAAAAATAACCAACAAAATATGGACAATTTCGGAACAAATCAAACAAATCCCGGATCGCCGGTACCGGGAAACAAGTCGGCGAAATCTTCTTTGGGACCGACTATTGGGCTTATTATTATCTTGGCTATGATAATCATCGGCAGTTTGTATTTCTTCGTGAATGACAACGGAACGCTTCGGCCGACATCAGACGAGCCGAATGTAACCGACATTGAAAGAGAACTCGGGGATTTGAGGAATCTTGATGAGTCCGATGAGTTATCTGCCATTATGGCAGACCTTGAGGCCACCAACTTGGACAATCTGGATGCCGAGCTTGATGCCGCCGAGCAAGAATTGTCCGAACTTTAAAACAAAAAAATAAAAGTTCAAAACCGCCCCGACTTGCGTCGGGGCGGTTTTGTTTTGCAGGCAAAAACTTGAAAGTCGGCGACAAAAAAGATATAGTGCCTTGAATTACGAAACCCCTATTTCGTGATTCAAGATGTAATACACCAAATATGAATAACAAAGTTTTTCAAGCAACCATAAACAAGCTCGCAAATTCCGAAATGGAAATCATTTTGGAAATCAACAAAGATAAGCTGGAAGAAAGGCGGGCAAAAATACTCAAGCAATACGCCGAAAACACCGAACTGCCCGGCTTTCGCAAAGGTAAGGCGCCGGAAAATCTCATTGTCGAGCGTGTCGGTGAAATCAAAATCCTTGAAGAAGCGGCTGAAGAAACCGTTCGGGAAATTTATCCGCAGGTCTTAGCCGAGCATCAGATCCAAGCCATCGGCCGGCCGGATGTCTCAATCACCAAACTGGCGCGCGGCAACGAGCTTGGAGTAAAAATCAAAACAGCGGTGGTGCCGGAAGTAAAACTCGCCGATTACAAAAAAATCGCAACTGAAGATAAAAGTGTTGTCCAAGAAAATCCGGAAATCACCGACGAAGAGGTGGAAAAAGTTATTGAATCGGTGCAACAAGCGCGCAAGGACGGAGAAGGGAAGGTGCCAGAAATAGATGACGACTTCGCGCGGGAGCTCGGCAACTTTGCCGACTTGGCAGATCTCAAACAAAAAATCAGAGAAAATTTGCGCCGAGATAAAAAACACCGAGAAAAAAGCAAAAAGCGAACAGCCATAATAGACAAAATCATCAACAGCTCGAAAATTGAACTACCGGAAATTTTGGTTGCAAGCGAACTTGAAAAGATGCTGGCGGAATTTAAAGAACAGATTGAATCTGCCGGAATGGCCTTCAAAGATTATTTGGACAAAATTAAATCCGACGAAGAAAAGATCCGGAAAGATTGGCGTCCACAAGCGGAAAAAAGAGCCCAAGGCCAACTTGTTTTAAACAAAATTGCTGCCGTGGAAAACATCACTGCCGACCCAAAAATTCTTGAACAGGAAGTTGAAAAAATTATGCGCGAGTATCCGAGCGCCGACAGAAGCCGCGCCGAAATTTTTGTTGAAACTATTCTAATCAACAACGCCGTGTTGGAGTTTCTGGAAAAGCAGGAGTAAAATATAATCTACCTGATTATTCTAAAGAAGCGCCGAGTCCAATTTCAACTTAGTCATTGGTGCTTGGTCATTGGGAATTCTTTAGGTCAATTAGGCCTGCCCCGTACCGAGCTTTGCTCTGGTACCGGGGTTAATTAGAATAATTTTTAATATTTTTATGTTAAACAAAAATCTAAATACCAAAGCCGGTTTCACTTTAATAGAGGTTCTCATCGTCATCGGTATTTTGGCGATCTTGGCTGGCATTGTTTTGGTCGCCATCAATCCGGGCCGGCAGTTCGCCCAAGCCCGCGACACTCAAAGAGCCAGCGCCGTCCACGCTATTCTAAACGCTATCGGCCAAAATATGGCAGAAAATCGCGGCACTCTTGATTGTGAAAATGTAGAGATTCCCGAAGGAGAAGAACAAGCTAAAGAAATTTCTTCAGATTCGGAAAGTGGTGTGGACTTGTATGACTGTCTTGTTCCAAACTATCTAGCCGAGTTGCCGGTTGATCCGGAAGAAGGCGCTATGAATAAAAATACTGGCGAATACGACACCGGCTATCAAATCTTCAAATCCGCGGGCGACCGAATCACCATCACCGCCCCTCACGCCGAGTTAGACGACATTTCGGTGACGAGGTAGGTTTTTAATTCAACCCCCCGTCCCGCTGAAGCGGGACGGGGGGTTTGATTTTTTTACTTTTTACTCGCTACTTTCTACTTGTTAACTCAACAACAAGGAGTAATATCTCCCGAAGAACCCGAAGGCGGATCTCGCCAGTTGTATGGGTCTTCGTAGAGCCAAGGAGTGAATTCCACATTGTTGGAAACTCTATCCCCTTGTCCATTAGGATTGTTAGTTGAATGATAAGGTCCGCTCTCGTGCCCCCAGAAATTGTATTGGGCAGTTGTTGTCCCGGTGCCGGTGTGGTAAATTCCGTAAGAAGTGTTGTCTCTAATGGAGCTTTGAGTGATGTTGGCGTTGCCCGAGTTATTCCGGTAAATCCCATAATTGTTCTTGGTAATCAAAGAATCAGAGATGTTAACTTCCCCATTGTTGACCCGCAAGACACCCGAGTAGATAGTGCCGCAAGAGTACGACGAACTATTGCCCCCATAGCGAATGACGGCGTGAGAGATGTCCACCGAAGCGCCACTACAGACATCAATACTACGCCAGTCGGAAGAAGTGGGACTGGTGGCATTGCCGTCGCCGTTAGAATCCCCGCCGACCGAGTCGTCTTTGTAGGAGGTGAAGT
>DYGD01000001.1:65939-72191 GCA_020724885.1 Candidatus Paceibacter sp.
TTGCCGTCGCCGTTAGAATCCCCGCCGACCGAGTCGTCTTTGTAGGAGGTGAAGTAAATGCGTTTTTGAGGTGTGCCTTGGGCGTTTAGGGTGCCGTAAATTTCCAGACGGGAGCTAGTGTATGGAAATTTAACAATAGTTCCTGGCTGGATGGTTAGATTTGTATCAGTCGGGAGCGCGACATATTCAGCAATATACGGCACACCAGGATTCCAAGTTTGGTCGCTTTTTAGAGTGCCGTTTAAGAGAAAGCCGTTGCCGCCGGTGCCGGCGGTGGTGTTGTTTTGATTGATGAAATTTAGTTCTCCGCCGGAATAGTTGAATGTCCCATCTCTGATTTGATTGTTGAAAAAAGTGTTGCCGATGAGCGAGATAGTGACAGATGAGCCGCTGCCGGCTGAAGTACCGATGCCAGCGTTGGTATGGTTAGAGATAGTGGAGTTTGAAAGATAGACATTGAGGCCCGATCCTCCAGTTGAAAAGATACCGAGCCATCCGTTGTCATTGATAGTAGTATTGGAGATTGTGGTGGTGCCGGTAGTGTTGCGGAAGTAAATCCCATAATTGTTCTTGGTAATCAAAGAATCAGAGATGTTAACTTCCCCATTGTTGACCCGCAAGACACCCGAGTAGATAGTGCCGCAAGAGTACGACGAACTATTGCCCCCATAGCGAATGACGGCGTGAGAGATGTCCACCGAAGCGCCACTACAGACATCAATACTACGCCAGTCGGAAGAAGTGGGACTGGTGGCATTGCCGTCGCCGTTAGAATCCCCGCCGACCGAGTCGTCTTTGTAGGAGGTGAAGTGGATTTTGTCATTTTCTTGGCCATAAGCGAATAAAGTACCATAAACATTTAAACGAGAACTGGTATTTTGAAACTTTACGATTCCGCCAGGCATTACTTCCAAAGTTACTCCTTCAGCTACAGTCACCGAACCCTGAATCAAATACACAAACCCCGGCCACCAAGTCGTATCTTCTGAAATTGTCCCTGAAACCTTAATCACCGGCAGGGGTTCGTCGTCGGAGTCTGGCGATACCGGTGGACATTGGGTCCACCAGAATATTCCCCCAGTATCAGTTCCACAATCTGTAAAATTTAAATAACCAGGATAATATGTGTAATCCCGATTTATCCCGTAAGGATCGAGCTTTGTGCCATTTTGCCCTATTCCATCCTTAGACCATTCAAGATGCAGATGGATAACACCGGGAGGATCTGTATATCCTGTAGCCCCAGCAATACCAATAAGTTCACCCTCGCTGACAGAGGTTGGGATATTAGGAGGTAGTGGAGAACTTTCCAAATGGGCGTAGACAGAATAATAAGTGGGAGAACCAGTTGGATGTTCAACGTAAACATAGTTGCCCCATGTCTCGCTACCATTTGGCCGATAAGTGGCCACACCACCGGCTGGCGCCACAATTTCAAATGATTGCCAATTTTGAGATTGCCCTTTGAAATAATCTATCCCTTTATGTTCGCCGCCATCGCTATAAATCCATCCTTCCTTAAGAAAAACCTCAGAATCAGTAAAAGGTAAATACAATATTCTTGGATTGGCACTGACATATGTAGCAATGATAAAGAAAGCCAGGATAACCACAGCAGAAACAATAAATTTTGGAATAAAAACTCTCATCTATATTTTAATTAAAAGAGAAAAACTGAAGAATCTGCTCAAAAATTAATTCGTAATCACTAAATTGAGTGTTTAAGGTGGAAAAATCTGGGCCGCCAATAGTTATCGTGTAATATTTTCCACCCCGATCAATAAAATACACCCCTTTCCCTCCACCCCGCTCTGTCTCAAATTCAGTGCTGATAACCTGTGTGGCATTACCGTCTCGGTAAAAATCAAAGGACAGTTCACTAATTTTTGTAATTTTTTCGGGAGTCATTACACTCCACTCTAGTATTGTGTTTTTTAAATTACCGGTAGCAGGCGCACAATCACAGACCAATATTTCTATTTTTACCCCTTGTCGTAAGTGACCCCCGTTCTCCTTTGATTGATGTTGGGCAATTGGATCCCATAGTCCGATGGCCTGGTAACCATTGCTTGAATAGGTGGCGAGAAGCCAATCTTCGGGGTATTCAAATGAATAGTTAAGAACCTCATGGGAGTAGGTCTTGGTAGTTTTTGCTTCTACAGCAGACACTAAACTGCCACCACCATGATTTTCCGTCTCTAGTTGTTTTCCTGTGATTGTTTCTTTATCTACGGATACAGAGTTTGGCTGCTTGGAAAAACCGTCTATATCTGCCGCAGTTAAGTTGTGTATGGCTAAAAACCCTATTACCAAAACCAAAAAAAGGTGGGTGACGTAATTTTGTTTTATCAATTTCATATTACCCTAAATGAATCAATGAATAATTTAAATTCTTGGTAATCTTCTTGCATAATTGCCGGTATTTCATCTTCATTGAGATAGACTACGGTGTAAGCGTGTGGAGATACTACTTTTCTTTCTTTTCTATCTTCAGACATATTCTCAAACAGGTTTTGGCATTGTTCTTGAGGCAAGCTATTCTTTGTCTGTTCCATAGATATACGGGCAAGTTTACCGCTCTGTAATTCTCTTTTGGTTATTAGATAAAAATTACACTCTATATCAAAATTAACCTGAAGAAGTGCTATCTTTTCTAAACTTAAATCGGGAAGTGGAGAATCATTCACGGTCACCCTTGCTTTATTCAGATAATCTCCTGGTAGAGCTAATCTAACCTGACTAGGAGAAGACTGGGTTACTTCCCCCCACTCTCTCGGATACCTAAACTCAAACCCTAACTCTTCATTCCGGTATGTCTGCCAGTCGGATGTGTCAATGGAATCAGCTGACGGAGAACCGTTCTCCGGTGCAATAGCTCGGTTAGTGCTGGCAGCCCAAATGAAGCCGACAACAACTAAAACTGCGAGGATAACAATAATAATCCAAATTTTCTTATTCATAGAATTTGTATATTTACTATTTCTAATTTACTTATTTTACTAATTACTTTTTATTTGTTTGCTAGTTTTTTGTTAATTCATAATTATAAATTCTATTCCAACAGCTTGGCAAATTCCTCCGGGGTAATTTCAATTTCTCTAATGATTTGCCGGAGTAGCCCTTTGCCAATATCTTCCCTACCATGCCTCGGCACTAATGTAGCTCTACCGTCCGAGTGTTTGAAGAAAATATGAGAACCTTTTGTTCTGATCTTGTTAAAACCAATATTTTCTAAAACTTTTATAACCTCGCTAGCTTTTAGTATCAGCAAGCGAGCGCTCATATTGAAATAGTTTCCAAACCGACAAAAGTCGGTTCATAGGCAAAGCGATTAACCCGCTTTCGGTATTGTGAATCAGTTTTGTAAACATCCAAGCATAATTCTATTGCTTCTCGGACTCTTTTTTTAAGTTCGGGGAGAGTTTTGGCTTGTGTATAACAACCAGGTAGCGACGGAACTGACGCCACAAAAAATCCATCCTCGTCCTGTTCTAGGACAACTTTAAATTGAGAGGGTTTTTTTGACATATTTTTATCCTAACACGATGCAACTCTGTGAGCAATTCTGATACCGATCTCTAAAAAACTATCGAGGTGCTCTTCGGCTCCTGCCATCTCTGACGGTTTTTCCGGCGCTGTGAGCATACATAAGATATTTTTTAGGGTCTTTGTCTAAATCAATAAAGTCGTCGGCGGCTTCAATCAATCGGCCGGAAGACGAACGGCCAAAAGCCGCCACTTCCACCTGGCAACCTTGATTGGTTTTCAGATATTCAACTAAAGGCACAAAGTCGCCGTCGCCGGAAACCAAAACAACCGCGTCCAACTTCGGCGCGAACTTGATGGCATCAACCGCAATACCGACATCCCAGTCCCCTTTTTTGGCGCCACCGGCAAAAACCTGCAGATTTTTGGTCTTGGTTTCAATGCCAAGCTTAACCAAGGCCTCAAAAAAGGCCTTTTCTTCGCCCGTTTCTGTCGCCACCACATAAGCAATAGCCCGGATTAACAAGCGGTCGGAGACCGCTTCTTTCAAAACCTGCCCGAAATTGACCCGGGCATTGTATAAATGTTTGGCGCTATGATATAGATTTTGGGTGTCAATGAAGACCCCAACCTTCTGATGCGCGTGTTTAATTACAGACATGAAAATAACCTATACGACCTATACAACAAATAACGTCTAATCATTCTTGTAAATTATTAAAGGTCAAATGTTAGTTGTTTTTTACCGGTTGTTGGTTGTAGAGGTTGTAGAGGTTGTTGGTTACTTCGTTTTCTTCAACTCCAATTTTTTCAAAATTGACCTGTGTCTTGAAGGATTTTTCTTAGCGAGATAATTCATATGCTTCTGGCGCTGGGCGACCAAACCCAAAAGACCCCGCCTGGAATGCTTGTCTTTGTTGTTTTTCTTCAAATGTTTGGAAAGTTCTTCTATCCGCTTAGTCAAAATGGCAATCTGAACTTCCGGAGAGCCGGTATCGGTCTCGTGGACCTTGACTGCTTTTATGGCTCTCTGTTTTTTGGATTTTGTCAGCATTTTTCTATTCTATCACAAATTAATAAAAAAACAAAGGGTGCCTGCCTGCCGCTCGTTGCGACATAAGCAGGACACCCTGGGGGTCGCAGAAGCTACCAATTGCGGCCGCCCCTCTGATCGGCGCGGTCGTTCTGGTCGCCGATGACCGCGCCGCCGACTCCGCCGATGATGGCGCCGGCCGCGGCGCCCTTGCCCATATTCCCGGAAAGGGACCCGAGTCCCATTCCGGCCAGAGCGCCGATGCCGGCGCCGGTCAGGGCGCCTTCGCCGGCATTGGAACAGCCGGCGTTAGCGCCAACGCCGACAAGAAGCACTGCGACGGCAATCGCCGTCGAACCACATCTCTTCTTCATGGCATTCTCCTTGCCAAGCCCGACTTTCCCAGGCAACAAGCCGAGATAGAAGCCGAACTTTCTTCACTTCAATTAACCACTTTCTATTTTACTACAACCAGAAAAAAAGTCAAGGAAAAAATGGACATTTTTTTAAAGAATGCTATAAATAAACCAGAAAGGAGGCGAAAATGCCTGACAAAAAAGCCACGGCAGTGGTAGCGCTTGAGGGTTGGCCGGATGATTGCGTGGCGATTGTCAAAAGAATTCTGCGCAATCAACGGTTTTCTGTTGCTGAATTGGTGGGCCGGAGGCAGAGTCGCGCGTCGCTCTTGGTCACCAACTCTGTTGAGCTGGCCAAGCGGTTGAGGAAAAGACGAGGTGCGTCACGCCTGACAGTTGTCTTCTTCCTTGATCACCTGAACAGAAGGCCAGAAGAGGCAGCGGAGATCAAGAGATACACAAAAACTTGCCGGGAGAGAGTAGAATCTCGCGGCGGCAAGCCAAACGTCTTTGCCATCTTCCCTAATCAACTTGTTGGTTTCATTCCGAAGATCGCCAAAGAACTCTTTGGCCTTGACTCGGAAGAATCCAAAGCAAGAGAAGAGGGCTTCTTCCCCAATCCGGCAACCCCTATCAGCGCGCCCTCCAGCACATGAACCGGTCGTCTACACAGGCGGTCGGTTTTTTCTTTTCATGCTATCATTTAGCCGTGAAAATCGTCTCGTGGAATGTCAACGGCCTGCGGGCTTGCCATAAAAAAGGTTGCTGGGACTGGTTTTTAAAGACCAAGCCCGATATTTTATGCCTGCAAGAAACAAAAGCTCATCCCGACCAACTACCTGAAGAAGTCCGTGCGCCATTGGGTTATTTTAGCTATTTTGACCATTCTAAAGGAAAAAAGGGGTATAGCGGAGTCGCCATTTATTCAAAAGAAAAACCCGACAAAGTTGAAGAAGGGATGGGAAAAGAAAAATTTGACCAAGAGGGACGGCTTCTGACCGCCTATTTCGGAAAAACAGCTCTAATCAATGTCTACTTCCCCAACGGTGGTGGCGGACCAGTGCGATTGAAATATAAGCTGAAATTTTACGAAGAATTTTTAAAGTTTATAGAAAAATTAAAAAAAAGCGGTTTTTCAATCATATTTTGCGGAGACATAAACACCGCCCATAAAGAAATTGACCTGACGCGACCGAAAGAAAATACCAAAAACACTGGTTTTTTGCCGGAAGAAAGGGCTTGGATAGACAAAGTGGTCGGCAAAGGTTATGTGGATGTTTTCAGGCGCCTTTATCCCGACAAAAAAGAGGTCTATACTTACTGGGATATGAAGACATTTGCCAGAGATAGAAATGTCGGCTGGCGGATTGATTATTT
>DYGD01000002.1 GCA_020724885.1 Candidatus Paceibacter sp.
CAAAATGCTAAAATGCAGATACAGAATTAGTGTCTAAAGAAAGGGGTCCACTCCAATACCAAGAATTTGTGACTACTGGCGTCTGATTTTTTTATTATTGAACTGAAAGGAAGGCTTTTAAAATTCACATTTCCCCAGCCGGTAAAAATCCAAGAAAAAATCAGAACAAGAACAAAAAAGAATTTGGTTATTGAAAAAAGAGAAACCTGTTTAAACATTTCTTTTCATTATACCAAAAACTAAAGCGCCTTACACAACAAAATAACACTTACAAACCGGCAAACCAAAATTTTAATCTAAGGGTTTCCGACACCCTTAGATTTAATACCCTTACACTCTTTCTGCCATCAGCCGCGGACAATTATAATGACTTGCGATGTCGTTAATTTAATCTATGGACGTCCGACGTCACTATTTTTTAATTATCGGAGTGCCGAGAATTGAACTCGGGCCTCACCCTCCCGAAGGGTGTATACTGCCACTATACTACACTCCGTAAAATCAATTTACTTCCCTATTCTTGCCGAATGGGCAAGGGGGGAGTTGAACCCCCACTGGATTACTCCAACACGGCCCTGAACCGTGCGCGTCTGCCAATTCCGCCACTTGCCCGAAATAATATAATAACAATGCGAGTGCATGGAATCGAACCATGGACCTCTGTCTTATCAGGACAGCGTTCTACCACTGAACTACACTCGCTTAATTTATTGTAATTTACGATAAATTACTCCTAAAAGTTATCAAAAAAAACATCTTTAAACAAGACAGCCCCGCCGACTCCGTCGGCGGGGCTGGAATTCACGGAACCCATTCGTGATGATACCGCTTTCCTCTCATCTGGTTGGGAACGATCTTGCCGTGGATTTCCACCCGGACAATCTCGTTCGTGGAGGCGGAGCGGTAGACCACCGGCTTGTTGGCGCTGTCAAAAATAATGACAGTCGCAAAGGCGCCGAAAAAAAGACAAAACAGAAAGAGGAGGATGGCGTCACGAACCAACCGCTTAAAGCGCTTCATGAAGAGTTCCTTTCTTCTTAAATCCCAGCCGTCATTGGCCGGGAACCTTTTTCATTATAACATACCTATATAAAAAATGTCAAATAAAAACACCTCGCTCCGTAGCAAGGCGTTCGTACTTCTTCCCTCCTTCTTCAGGAGAGCTCCGCGTCGTCGATCAGCCGATCGACAGCGTCGGAAAGCGCGTCAGGAGGGGGATAACTCCCTCTCCCAACCAAGCGCTTGAGCCGTCTCAGCCATCCAGCTCTCAACGAGGGGTCAGAGATGCTCACCCGTATGTGTGAATGAGTACCGCTGTCACCCTCCGCGTTTCGAATCACTTGCGAATCCTTTCGCTTCTGTTCAGCCATCATTGGCTCCCTTTGTAATGGGTGCGTGTGCAAAACCCGTTAGAGCATAACACAAGAGTTTAAAAAACACAACCCCGCTTTAGCGGGGTTGTGTTTTTATCATCCTTTGTTTTGTTCCGTTCGCGGATTCGGCTCGCGCAAAGCGCGAGATGCCGAATCCAGCGTCCGCCAAAGCTTTAGCGAAGGCGGACTTTCGCTTCTGGTTTTTGGTTTCCAGAGAACCATCCCGCCGAGGCGGGATATCGACTCCGTCAGTCGGTGCCACACGTGTGTGCACCGACTTTTTTCAACTTGAAATATTCCACGAGCAGCTTCCGCTACCCGTGCCTTGTTACGACTTACTCCCTGTCATTGAGCTTACCGTGATGCCACATAAAGTGACGCTTCGGGTATTCCCAACTCCCTTGAGTTGACGGGCGGATTTCGTTTCTTGGAACATTACGAGTTCCCACGTAGCGAGCGGATTTCCCGCACTACGCGAGCCCAGTAATTTTCAATTACCGGTTTTGTCCTTCCTGCCTTTATTTCAATATTAGCCTTAAAGAAGGGGGAAGAAGGTGATTGGCCTACTAAGCAATCTCAGAGAGATCGCCTTTGGTTTGGGAACGTGACCGACGTTTTTTAAAGAGGGCGTTGCCTCTACACGATCTTCGTTCCTTCCCCCCCCCTCTTTACGACTAATATTTAATAAAAACAGTACTACGACGCAGCTGACTTCTCATGTGCATAACTTTCCACTAACACATGAGATCTCCTTGGGTCATTTGTCATTCTATTCCGGGCATCCTTATCGAGCTTTTAAAGATGCTTCCCCATAACTCACCGTATGGGTCGCATCGCTCTTATATGATAAGGCTGTCTTTTGTTACTAAGATCCTTCAGTCCTCACCTCGCGGTAGGAGACCTATCTTTTCACTACTCTAAGATTTTTAGAGGTTGGATTTTAACCAACTAGACCTTGACAAACTGCCAAGCGCATTTCATTTTGAGTACAAGACTTGAGAACGTATTCACCGCGGTATAGCTGACCCGCGATTACTAGCAATTCCAACTTCATGGGGTCGAGTTGCAGCCCCCAATCCGAACTGGGGCGGCTTTTAAAGGGTTGGCTCAGGGTTGCCCCGTCGCGACCTGTTGTAGCCGCCATTGTATTATGTGTGTAGCCCCAGGCGTCAAAGGACCATGCTGACCTGGCGTCATCCTCGCCTTCCTCCCAGCCCCAGTTTTACGAAAAAGAAATTTCAATTTCTTAAAACTGGGGCTGGGCGGTCTCGCGTGACACTTGTAACACGCGACGAGGGTTGCGTTCGTTACCCCACTTAAGGGAACAGCTCAAACCACGAACTGACGACGGCCATGCAGCACCTGCCCTACTGTCCGTAAGGACTTCCAATATTTCTATCGGAATTCAGTAGGGTTTCAAACCTGGGTAAGGTTCTTCGTTTACCATCGAATTAAACCACATAATCCACTGCTTGTGCAAGTCCCCGTCTATTCCTTTGAGTTTTAAGCTTGCGCTCGTACTACCCAGGCGGTCGGCTTATCGCGTTAGCTTCGCCTCTCAGAGGGTCGATACTCCGAAAAGCTAGCCGACATCGTTTAGGGCGTGGACTACCGGGGTATCTACAATTTTGTTAATTAACGGTTTTTGTCGTTAATATTAATTGTCCCCGATAAGAACAATTAATTCTCTGTGTCGCCACGGAGGTCGGACTATATCATTACCTCACTTTGAACTGTCGCAAAGAATACACTCTCGCAGGCGCCTCATAAGACTCAATGGGTTGTTTGAGAAGCGCTTGCTTTTCAATAGAGGGCCAGAATTTAGACGTGTGCGTTATTTGCACACCGTCTATAAATCCGACACACTCGTGAAATCTGCGTATATCTTTCTCGGTTTCTATTTTTACTTTGCCATCCCTTGTCACATTCCGAGCTGTGATGCCCAAAACGCGCAAAAGTTCGGCATATTCTTTCCGCAGCTGCGGATGTGCACACGCAAGGTACACGCCGCGAATCACCCATTGGGTACCGCCATTCGTGCCTTTACGTCGCGCAACGTAGAGATTCACTCCTCCGTCGCAACTGAATGCTGCTTTCAGGAAATCTGACGCAACGTCGTGTTGCAGAAGTTCCTGAATCGGCAGATGAGCATCGGTGTGCTCGCCGTTGCGACGCAAAGTCCGGAATGTCCCGAACCTTTTTGTGAATGCGTCTCTCGCTTCTTTAGAATTGACGATTGCGCGATAAAGTCCGTCGCTGGTTTTGCCAAGACGAACGCGAGACGCCGGCAGTGCGAAACACTGCATCATGCATTCTCGGAATATCGCGACGAGTCGCTCCGATTTATTGCTGAAGTAGAACCGCCAACTGCTTTTGCCTTTCGGTGAAAGACAGCCATCGGTATATAGAAGCCCGATTAATATTGCTGTTGCTTGATTCATTGTGAGGTATTCGGCGTATAGTCTCTGAGGATCCTCTTATATGCTAGATAATGTGGGGAACCGGTGTTCCCCAAAAGGTCAGGTTCGGGGCTGATTGATTTTACAGCTACCCCGCAACGTCGGTGAGGTGATCAACCCCTCACACATGGTCATCCCATAGCGCGATGCCCGCACGCCTTGCCATTTCGCTCTGCAGGAGCTACTTTGACTTTTTTACGAACCCGACCATTATCTAACACACAAAAGTTTCCTGCTGATTGTCCGCACCTGTAACATTTTCACTAACATAATAATTATATCATGTTTAGTAGTTCAGGATTCTCGGATGTTCCAGCATATAGCCGAATTTACACTCTGATGTCGCCATCAGAGGGGACCAGATGCTTGATCCCGTTCGCTACCCACGCTTTCGTGTCTCAGCGTCAGGAATGCGCCAGTGTACTGCCTTCGCATTTGGTGTTCCCCTAGATATCAACGGATTTCACCCCTACACCTAGAGTTCCGTACACCTCTCGCACCCTCTAGTCCTGCCGTTTCTCCCGCGCATCTTCGGTTAAGCCGAAGGATTTTACAGGAGACTAACAGAACCGCCTACACACCCTTTACGCCCAATAATTCCGGATAACGCTTGGGGCCTCTGTATTACCGCTACTGCTGGCACAGAGTTAGTAGCCCCTTATTCTTCGGGTACTATCAATAAACTTTCTCCCCGACAAAAGGTTTTTACGTCCCTAAGGACTTCATCAACCACGCGGCGTCGCTCCGTCAGGCTTTCGCCCATTGCGGAAGATTCTCGACTGCGGCCTCCCGTAGGAGTATGGTCCGTGTCTCAGTACCATCGGTGGGGGTCAGGCTCTCACCTCCCCTAGCCGTCATCGCCTTGGTAGGCCGTTACCCTACCAACTAGCTGATAGCCCGCAGGCCGCTCCCATAGCGTTCGAAAACTTTGGTATTGCTACAACATCGGGGATTACCCCGCCTTTCGGCGAGCTATACCCGACTATGGGGTGCGTACCTACGTGTTACTACCTCGTCTGCCGGTTGCCCGTTACCGGGCCCCCTTGACTTGCATGCCTTATCCACGCCGCCAGCGTTCATCCTGAGCTAGGATCAAACTCTTAATGAAAATGTTAGAAATTTCCGAAGGAAATTTATTTACATTTTCTTGACCCGCTTAAGTTTTCACGAAGTGAAAATTTTGGCGGGTAATATGTCCACCAAACTTTTTGTTTGCACAAAAACTTAGGCGGACAAGAACGGAACAAAACAAAGGATAACATTACCGCGCTTGCGCGCGGAATTTTTAATTCCCAATTCCTAATTTCTAAATTTGTTCCTAGCTTTTTTGGAATTTTTTTGACTAAACTTGCACTTATTTTTTGAATACATTCTCTATTTTTTGAACATTTCAAATTGTCAAAGAACACATCCGGTAGTGAGTTTTGGCATCAGTTGAGCGAAGCTCAACTATGTGCTAAAGCACAATGCCAAAATCTACTAACCGGACACACCCTCTTTAAAGAGGTGGTACTAGTATAGACGAAAGGAAATTTGTGTCAACCCCGACCGTGCCGCAAGGCGGCACGGCAAACTCTAAATTCTAATCTCTAAACTCTAAACAAGTTCAAAGCTCAAAATTCAAAAAGAAAAAACCGCCTAGTTCGGAAGCTGGCGGTCGGGGTCGGAGGTATTTCCACATTCGAGACATCGGTCGGTAATTCCTCGCAGGTCGTAGCCGCAGGTGAGACAATGGCCAAGCTCTCTCCGACGTACCGTTTGCTAACGTTCTAATTCGAATGAGCAGACCAACGTGACTAAGAGTGTCGGAAACCCTTAGATTGAAATAAGGACTTGCGATGTCGTTAATTTAGTAAATTAGTAAAAAATATATCAACACTCTTACGACTCAAGATCCAAATGACGGAGATCGCACCTCCGTCATTTTATAAAATTTAGAAAAGATCTTTCCCCGAAAGCACTTTTTCGCTTTTAGCGAAAAATGCTCGGGCAAGCAATTTTTGCTATGCAAAAATTGCTTTAGCCTAAACCCTAGTGGCTAGCTTTCTTCCCCATCACCACCAGAAGCGGGCTGGCCAAGAAAATAGAAGAATAAGTTCCGGCAATAACGCCAACCATCAAAACCAGGGCAAAATTCCTGGTTACTTCGCCACCAATAAAATAAAGCATCACTAGAACCAGAAAAGTGGTTAGAGAGGTGTTTATGGACCTAACGAATGTCTGACCCAAGCTCCGGCCAACTGTTTCCCCAAAATTCTCTTTTGTATGAAGTTCTTGATTTTTTCTTAAATTTTCCCTAACCCTATCAAAAACAATAATCGTATCATTGATAGAATAGCCCAAGATTGCCAAAAGCGCCATAACAAACAAGGCGTCAACTTCAGCGCCAATCAAAAACCCCATGACTGCAAATATCCCGACCGGAATTATTATATCGTGAGCCAGAGCCAAAATCGCCACCAGACCGTAAATCCAAGAAGAAACAGGTTTGGAAACCGTTCTAAAAGAAAACGCGATAAAGAGGATTATAGCGATCAACGACAACCCTATGGCAATCCATGCCTTTTTTTTCAACTCCTCGCCGACAATCGGACCGACAAAGTTAAATCTCTCCTCAACCGCCTCAAACCTACCACCCAAAGACATCGCTTCAAGCAAAACTTCTTTGCCCTTTTCGTCAATCGGAGGAGTTCTCAGGATAAAACTTCCATGATCGGAAGACCTCAAGCTGAATTCTCCGATATTCCGTTCCCTTAAAGCCAACCTCAACTCATCAAAACTCGGTGTCTCGCCAACAAAACTTACTTCCAATAAAGACCCGCCTCGGAAATCAATTCCAAAATTAAGCCCAAAGTAGATGACAGAAAAGACAGAGGCCAGAACAGCAATCATCGAAATCAAGAAGAATATTTTTTTGTATTTTATGACAAACATATTTTTACATCCTAGGCCCGCTACCAAACAAAAAATTTCCTTTTGTTTTTTCGCTTACAACTGAAAGCAGAAAAGTCCTAGTTACAAGAATGGCTGAAAGCATACTTACTAAAACCCCGATTCCAAAAATCAAAGCGAATCCCTTAATCAGTGAACTGCCAAACCAAAAAAGAATAATAGCGATAATAACGCTAGAAATATTGCTGTCACGAATTGAAAACCACGCCCTCTTGAATCCTGATTTGATTGAATCACCCAAATTTTTGCCGGCTTTTAATTCCTCCTTCATCCTCTCGAATATTAAAATGTTTGCGTCAACCGCCATGCCAATGGAAAGAATAAAACCGGCGATACCGGCCGCCGTTATAGTAACCGGAATAAACTTAAACAAAGCCAGCATTACTAAAACATAGACAGACAAAGCCAAAATAGCCAAAACTCCAGGTAAGCGATACCAAAAAATGAGAAACGCGACGACCAAAACAAATCCCCAAAAAGCCGCCTGGACACCGTCTTGGAGGATTTTTTCTCCAAGCGATGGTCCGACACTTTGAGTTGAAACAAGCTCAATCGGCACCGGCAAAGCCCCAAAATTCAAATCCCTGACTAATTCCCTAGCTTCTATCGGCGTAAAACCGCCAGAAATTTGGGCTCGCCCATCTCTAATTTCTTCCCTGATAACTGGCGCTGAAATCACCTCCCCATCAAGGAAAATCGCCAGAATCCGTCCCACATTTTCTTTCGTAATTTTGGAGAACAATTCTCTCCCCTCCGGATTAAAGGACAGAAGTACCACAGGATCATTTTTGACTTGATCAAAATCCAGAGTTGATCTTTCTAAAAGCCGACCCGTCAAACCGGTATCTTCAAAGATAATTTCTCCCGAATCCTCCAGGGTGCCCACCGGCGCTAGTTTAAATTCCAGAAGCGGGGTCCTACCGATCATCGCTACCGCTTCTTTTAAGTCAGTAACCCCGGGTAATTCCACGATTAATCTCTCGGACTCGCCAACCAAACCACCACTTTCAACTTGGACTATTGGTTCCGAAACACCGAAAATGTTCACCCGCCGCTCAATTACCTCACGCAAAGAATTCATGGCCCCAGAAATCTCACCTCTTTCCAAACCAGTAGTATCCGCCTCAAAAACCAAATGACTGCCACCGCTAAGATCCAAACCATATCTGAAAGGAAATTGAGAATGTTCTGTCTCTGTGCGCTGCACAAAAAGCAGAATTATAACTGCCAAAATTACAATAAAAACCGCTGAGATTCGGTACTTCAACATAAAGTTAGAGGTACTTATAGCATAACCGAGATTAAATCACAAATTTTTTTAATTACAAATACGCCCTCTTCAGCTCTTCAATCGCTTCCTCCATCTTAACTTCTGGAGACCAGCCCAAAAGCTCAAACGCCCTGGAATTGTCGGCCAAGGTATCATGCGGTTCAAGTCTGGGTGGAATATATTCCGTCGGTCCACCAATAAACTCAGCAATCTTATTTATAGAAAAATTTCTACCCGACCCAATATTCAAAACTTCTCCTTGTCCGACCTTTTGACTTTCCACGGCTAAGAGGTTAGCTCTGACAACATCATTTACATGGGTAAAATCTCTAGTTTGAGTGCCATCACCGGTAATTGTCATAGGTTTGCCTTCTTGACGCTGTTTCAAAAACCTCGCGATAACTAAAGCGTAGGCGCCCTCTAAACTAGCCCTAGTACCATAGACGTTAAAATATCTTAAAGAAACGGTCTGCAGACCATAAACTGAACTCCAGAGCTGACAATAAAGCTCACCTACATATTTTTGCAAACCATAAGGGCTTTTGGGGCTCGCCGACATTTCTTCCTTGAGTGGCATCACCGGCTGATCGCCGTAAACCGAACTGGAAGCGGAATACACAAACCTCTCCACTCCAGCATCTTTTGAAGCTACCAGGACATTTAAAGTCCCGCCAGCATTTACCTCGTTTGTCTCCACCGGGTTTTCGATTGAGTATTGAACCCTTGGTCGAGCCGCTAGGTGAAAAACATATTTAGCGCCAACAAAAATGGACCTGATTGATTCTAAATCGCGAATATCCAATTTATGAAAGATGGCCTTAGGATTCAAATTTTCTTTTTTACCGCCAGAAAGGTCATCAATGACATTAACTTCAAATCCCCTATCTATAAGAGCATCCACTAAATGAGAACCGATAAATCCGGCGCCGCCGGTAACCACTGCTTTCTTCATTTTATTTTTTCTTTAATTAAAAAATTCTACACGCCGTTCGTTATCACTAACGCCTTTAGTGTCTTGAGGCCGATTTTTAAATCAAGCATCAAAGACCGATTCTTGATGTAGTAGAGATCGTAGGAAAGCTTCGTTTTGGTCTCATCGTAGTTTGGGTCAAACTTCGGCGGATTACGTTGATACAGCTGGGCCCAGCCGGAAAGCCCGGGTTTTATAATATGACGGACATTATAATAAGGGACTTTCTTCTCATAAAGTCCAGCAATCTCCGGAATCTCCGGTCTAGGACCTATTAGTGACAAATCACCCTTCAACACATTCCACAATTGGGGAAGTTCGTCAATTCTTGTCCGCCGTATTAATTTACCGACCATAGTGATTCTTTTGGGTTCTGCGACTGTCATTGACCTGAATTTTACAACCTTAAAAATTTTATTGTTTCGACCAACCCTGTTCTGGACAAAAAATAAAGGTCCGCCATCATCCAGCTTGATAGCGATAAAAACAAACGGATAAAATATAAGCGAAAATATACCCAAGGGTAGCGTCGAAACTATATCTATCGTCCTCTTCAAAAAATCAAAAGTTGAGCTGTGGGTCTTTGATATATTTTCAAGAAACCAGTTGTATCTTAGGAGCGAAAGCGGCACCCGATCAAAAATATCTTCGTAAATTTTATGCATATCTATAAACCTGACTTTCGAAAAAATAAGATTGTAAAAATGGGACAGGATCGGCTCAACCTTCTCGCTTCTCAAATCAATCGCAATAACTGAAATCTCTTCGGAATAAATTGTCTTCAAAACCTCTTCTTTAAAATCTAAACCCTCAATTTCATCCAAATCAACTGACGAAATAAATTGGATCCCATAACGATTATTACTGTTAACCTCTGACCTGAGCTCTTTCATCTCCTCGCCACTACCAACAATCATCGCTTTCTGCCTCTTTTGCGGGGTGAAAAAATTCTGCCCCCTCACTCTCCAAAAAAGAATCATAAGAAAAGAAACCGCCAAGTAGATGAACAGGTTGGTCTTCGGAGTGATGCCAAAGTATGGTATGAAATAAAAGAAGACGATGGCAATTAGAGTATTGATGATTTGGGCATTCAGAATCATACTGGGAAGCCGACTCTGGAAAATCAAAGTATGCTTCTCATACAAACCAGCAATAAAGAAAACCAGTAGCCAAACGGCAAAAAGTATGGAAAATGGCTCCAAGTGGTTTAATAACAGCTCCCTATTAGGCAGGCCTTGAGACCGAATTAGAAGCATTAGCCAAAGAGAAACTAGGAATATAAAAAGATCCCCCGCGAATAGAAAAAAAGCGTCTCTTTTACCAAAAAAAGCCATATATTTATAACTATAGTAGAAAAAAGCCCCGAATTGTCAAATATGCTAGGATAAAAGCAATGGTGAACAAAAAAATCCTATATATAATCACTAAAGCTGAACCATTCGGCGGCGCCCAGAGATATGTTTTTGATTTGGCAACTAATTTGCCAAAAGAACAATTTCAAGCGGTGGTAACTTTAGGAGAAGGCAAAACCTTAGAAGAAAAATTACAGAAAGAGGGGGTCAGAACAATCCACCTTAAAAACTCTCAAAGAAACATCAGCCCCCTCAAGGACTTTTTGCTCTTTTTTGAACTGCTGAAAATTTATAGACGAGAAAAGCCGGATGTTATCCACCTCAACAGCTCCAAAGTCGGTTTCCTCGGCTCCCTCGCCGCCCAAACTTATTCCCTATACCCTAAACCCCATACCCTAAACCCTAAAATAATTTTCACCGCTCATGGCTGGGCTTTCAACGACAGCCGATTTTTTTTGTCAAAAATATTCTGGAAATTTCTGCAGTGGCTAACCGTACTTTTAGCTGACCAAACAATCGCGGTTTCAGAAAAAACTAAAAATAATATGAACTGGTCTGGAGCGAGCGATAAAATCAAAGTTGTTTATAACGGTCTGCCCTCCTTGAATTTTTTGGAAAAAACAGAAGCGCGAATCGAGTTGTCTAAGAAAGACAGACGGTTAGAAAATATTCCGAAAGACAAAATCTGGATTGGAACAGTTTCCGAATTGCACAGAAACAAAGGCCTGGATTTAATGATTGAGGCATTATCAAAAATCAAAAACGAGAAGGCCAATTGGGTGTTTATAGTCTGTGGCGAAGGTGAAGAACGAGAGAAGTTAAACCAATTAATTCACCAAAAAGAAATGGGGAGCAAAATTTTTTTGGTCGGTTTGGTTAAAAATGCCGCCACCTATCTGAAAGCCCTTGATATTTTTACCCTGACTTCGCGAACGGAAGGCCTGCCTTATGCTCTCTTGGAGGCGGGAGCGGCCGGTCTACCGACAATTGCTTCCAACGTCGGTGGCATACCGGAAGTCATACAGCATGGTAAAAACGGGCTACTTTTTGAAAGAGAAGATGTGGGCGAGCTAAAGAGGCAACTAGAAGACACCCTCGGAGATGAAGGAAGAGTGAGTCTTTTCGGAGCCAGTTTGCAAAAAAGTATAGCGGAGAAATTTTGTCTAGGTAATATGTTAAAATTAACAGAAAGTATTTATTGCTTTAAACACCCACAAAATGGAAGAGGAAAATAAAGTTGAATTCTTGGAAGAAGAGGAAATAATAAACGAAAAAAGAGGAGTCAGAAAAGCGGCTAGCGCTATGGCTGCGTGGCTTATAAAAAAAAGGATTGCAAGGGATGAAAAGACGGCCAACAAAATCTTAGTCGCGATAATAATCGCCGCTTTTTTACTAACCGGTTACATACTGATAAAACAATTCTAAGATGAAACGATCTAACCAGAAGTTATATTAAAACTCCCTCCTGCTTCTCGTCTTTGTGAAAAGTGCCTCGGTATTTTCTCATACCCATCAATATGCCCAGCGCCGAAAATTCTGCCAAGAGATGAGAGCCACCATAGCTGGTAAAAGGTAAGGTAATACCGGTAATCGGTAAGAGCCCGACATTTATCCCGACATGAACAGCAAAATGACTGATAAACCAAAAAGTTACTCCGGCGCCAAAAAGTATTTCAAAATTTGAAGAGCCATAAATCGAATTGCTGATAATCCTCCAAACCAAGACCAAAAAAACGACAGAAAATATCAAGACACCAAACAAACCCCATTCTTCAGCAAAAGCCGCGAAAATAAAATCGGTTTGGTATTCCGGCAAAAAACGCAAACGCGACTGGGTACCGAAACCAATCCCCTTTCCGAACCACTGGCCACTACCGACAGCAATCATGGATTGCAAAGAATGATAGCCGGCGCCTTGGATATCAGCCAGTGGATTAAGAAAAGCGCTTAATCTTTGCTTCTGATAATCCGCCAGAACAAACACCCACAAAAAAGCAAAAGACAGAACTCCGGCAGTTAAGACCCCAAGAATGTGCTTTTTTGATATTCCCGAGACCATTACCATACCAAACCAAACCAAGAAAATAATGATTGAAGAACCAAAATCCGGCTGAAGAAAAATTAAAAGAAACAAAACAAAGGCATAAAGTCCGGAAACCAAGATGTGCTTAAAGTGGGCAATTTCAATATGCCTTTTGGAAAAAAATTTAGCTAATACAATCACCAGAGCAAGCTTGGCAAAATCAGTCGGCTGAAACGAAAAAAAACCGAGATCAATCCAGCGCTCAGAACCTTTTACCGTCATACCCAAGAAAGCTAGAGACACGAGTAGCAAAAAGGCGAAAGAAAATATTGATATCGCAACCACACTCCTTCTTAGAAACCTCCAATCAACCAAGCTAAAAACAAAAAAAACAAGCAACGAGGCAGAAAGCCAGATAATTTGTCTAAAAAAAAACGGGCTTTCTTCGGAAAAAGAATGCATCGTTACTAATCCAGCGACAGAGAGAAGGAGGGCGGACAAAAGCAAAATCCAATCAATATCAAAAAAACCCCTTATTTTTGTGTAGACCAAATTAAAGGTCTTCATATTCTAAGAATTATCTACTTCTCTTGTAATAATCTCCACCACCGTCGGTGCTTCTTTGCAGATTTTTTCAGCCAAGGAGCTGAAAACCGGAAACAGGTCGGAGGAATTGGTGGCACCAAAATAATATTCCGGGCTATGGGCAATCTCCCTCAAGAAATCTTCGTCAATCTGTTCTTGGCCAAGACCGACCACAAACATCACAGCGCCGACATCTTTAATTGCCAGAGAAATTTCCTTGGCAAGGTAAATCGGATAATCTGGCTGTCCAGTCATTTTAGGGTGAGTCGGCACGCCATCGGTAAACAAAACAACCGCTTTTTCGTTTTGGCTTCGTTCAAGTTCAAAAAGAGCAAGCTCCAGACCTTCAGCAATATTGGTTTCTTGAGTCCAGACCTCGTCAGGAGTTTCAGCTTTAACAGATATTTTATCCACAGCGTCCTTCGCGCTGGCCGGATCGCCAACCAAAGAAATATCAAGACTGGCTTCTGTCGCAAATGACACTAAACCCACCCTAACATTTGAAAAAAGCTTCTCCAAAAAGCCGAGAGCCGCCCTTTTGGCAGAATTGAGGGGTTCGGGATTATCAAGATCCCAGTTGTCAAAGACCATACTCCCCGACCTGTCAAAAACCAACATTAAATCAACCGGATTCTCGCATACAAACTCCTGAACTTCAAACGGCCTAGGCCAGGTAAAGACAAAACTTTCTCTTGCTCCGGTCCGAAAATCATCAATAAAAGTTCTAGAAGCTCCGATGGCGTTTTTGTTGCCATCAAAGACCAGAGCGGCGACCTCTAGCCGATCAATATTAAAAATAGAGACGTTTTCCAGTTGGACATCAAGCCGTGGCGCGCTATCTTCTGCAGTTAAATTTTTCCTACCAACCATAATGTCCGGCTGAACACTTTCGTCTTTGTACCAAACAACTTCTTCCAAAAAGATAAAATCAGTCCTAGCAACTCTGCCGTCCGTCCGGATATTTGGCTCAAAGACAACCGCATTGCGACTATTTGGTATTGAAATTTCACCCCCAGCTTCAGACAAAACTGCGCCGAAAGAATCCAACAATCTAAACCGGTAAGAAACTTTTTCGGTTGAAGAATTAAAGTTTGGATTCTCCAGAAAAGCGACCGCGCTATAAATCCCCGGGGAAACCTCAAAGGCCCGACTCCAATGAACAATCGGCTCTCTCACCTCAAAAGGACAAAGTTGCAAACACTCTCCGCCACAGTCAATCCCCAGCTCGCCCTGATTTTGAATGCCGTCAAAACAGGTTGGCTTCTGATAAGAAAAAATAAAATAGACGGAAAAAACTATAACAAAAAGCGCGGCAAAAATTACCGACAAATATGTTAATTTCCTTTTAACCGGCCATTCAAGCGGCTGCATATAAAAAGAATTATATCAAAAAAAGTCTCGTCTGGGTCTTGAGCGCTTTGTGTTGGCGACTAGCTACTCTCCCCTTGCGAGTACCATCGCCACTACTGTGCTTAACTTCCGAGTTCGGAATGGAATCGGGTGTACCCACAGCGTTTAATCACCAACACAAAAAACTCAAGATTCCAAGAACAAAAACAGGCAAAACTTTGATTGCATAAAAGAGAGCAAAACCTTGCGATTTTCAAATTTCCCGATGAGATTGATTTATTAGTACGCCTCGGCTCAACACATTACTGTGCTTACACCTGGCGCCTATCAACGTGATCATCTCTCACGAATCTTAATGATTCCTAATCTTGGGGTGGGCTTCCCTCTTAGATGCTTTCAGAGGTTATCCCTTCCGAACTTAGCTACCCAGCGGTGCTCCTGGCGGAACAGCTGGTAGACCAGAGGTTCGTTCCTCGAGGTCCTCTCGTACTATCGAGAACTCCCCTCAAGAATCAACGCCTGCAGTAGATAGGAGACCAACCTGTCTCACGCAAAAGTAGCTCACTAGGCGCTAGGCTTTGGACCTTAGGATCTAGGAACACCGCCGTTACCGGCGGGATCGGACGATACACTCGCGGTCAATCCGCGGTTGGTTTGTCGTCTCTACAAGGATTTTACTCCTCTCGGTGTTGTCCTTCTAAGGATTCCACCGATAACCCCAACTTGTCACTGAATTAGATTCAGTGCCGCCGTGATTTGATTGGTTTCTATCTCTATTCGTAGACGAAAAGTTCGATTACGTCGTTATGAGCGGATTCAGACGGTACTTATACCGATACTTGACAAAATCTATTTTTATCAGTATAACTACGGTCTGAACCCAGCTCGCGTACCTTTTTAATTGGCGAACAGCCAAACCCTTGGAAGCTTCTCCACCTCCAGGATAAGGTGAGCCGACCACTTTCAATCCCCATGTTGCCATGGGAGCAGACTATACCTTTGCTTATATCCTAACTATAAGCACCAGCGTGTTATGGCAATGTTTTATCAAATTTAATTGAGGCATTTGCCATCTGTTCACTTAAGAACAAGTCGTTACGGGGCAATACAACCAATCTTGTATTCCATCGGATGGACGATGTATGGTTTTATAAGATTAATCATTTTGAGAGTTTCGGATTTATTTGCATACATCCGAAATCCTTTGTCACGATCCTTATGGTGAACCATTTGAATACCAAATTTTTTATAAATAGCATTTTCAAGAATTTTTATTTCCTCTAGCACAAAAGAATAAGTGCTGATATCAATAATCCCTTTGTTAAAGGATCCGTCGTCCATAATCCATACTGCCATAGATTGAGGATTGAGATCGACTCCGATATCTTTTGGAATTATTTTCCTACCAACCCTATATCCATCCCCAACATAAAACCTATTGTAGATTTTTGTTAATAATGGATGTCTCACTGTCCTAAACCACCAAGATTTTCGATATTTACTTCCATTTTCATCATATCGATAACTTATCTTTGGTTCAGTTAGTACCAGGTCTTTCAATACAGAATACTTATACTCTGTATATTCTTTTTGAGCTAATCCCTGTTCTATTTTGAAGTTAGCATTTACTGCTCCCTTCCCCATTCTCATTGTTCCATCCCCAAGCAAACAACCCACTAAAAGTGAAAGTTGCTCGTCAGTCAGAAACATTTTTTCTTTAACGGGAATTAAATCCTTGTGCCAATATTTTGTTGCATAGCTTCCCACGGTGTTGACCATACTATAACGCGAATTATAACATGGCTTTCTCCGTTATGAGCTGATTTAATGTGCATGAAAAATCATACACACGAGAGAATTGTTCGTATTCTCCCCCTCGACATTCGGTATCTATCGAGGTGCCGAACTCCGCCGTCGATATGGACTCTTAGGCGGAACCAGCCTGTTCATTGTTTTAGCTGGTGAATAGACTATATCATCACCCCGCCTTGGCGGGGGACGGCGTATTAGTATAAATTCTTGTTCGATAGAAATTTATACTCCATTCACAAAAAGTGAATGAGTCGTTACGGGGTCAAAGAGGTGTTTGATTCTCCTAATTTGTATTGCATTGAAGGTATAACATATTCTCGAATTAGTTCGTGGAGCTTTTTTGTTTCGTTCACTCCAAAAAATAATGCGTAACCCTTCTCTTTTTTGTCGTAAATTTTTGGTTTTAGGTCAAAATTTTCGACTATTGCATTTTCTAACAATGAAGACTCTTTTTGGGATACTCTGCCGAGATAAATATAGCTAGATTTATCTCTCAAGTAGTAGTATCCGTCATCCATATACCAAACCGCCAAAGCCAATGGAGCAGTTAATAATTCGGAAATATTTTTCGGCACTTTCTTTTTGCCATCTTCGTAGAAAATATTTCTCCATTTGCCGATCTCTGGCGAAGCATTGGACTGCCATCGCCAATATCCGTATTGCTTTCTGGTAATCGGATGAATTCTTTCTAGATGAGACGGTTTTCCTTGGAAAAGGCGCGGGAATTGACTTCCCTTCCAGATTAAATAATCTTTCTGCTTTTCTCCCTGCTCAAATCTAATTCTCGCGTTTTGAGAACCAGTTTTTTGCAGAAACGCGTCTCCCAACACAGAACCTATTATTATAGATTCCTGCCTTTTGGTTAATTTCATTGTGTTTACATTTTATCACCTCTCGACTTCCCACGGGATTGTGCACTCTAAAACTCTTTTGTAAGAGAGACCTGTGCGTTTCCCCCGTTATAAGCCGTTCTTATTCCTGCTCTTGTGGATCAAGAAAACAGGAACGCAAGATTTAATCTCGCTTCTCCGCAGATTACTCTGCGGGAGGACAACAAACGCCTTATTTCAGGCGTCATCCCCGGGGTAGCTTTTATCCGATAATCTTTGGCCGCATCTAAAGCGCGCCAGCGGTTCACTTAGCCCTGCTTTCGCATCTGCTTGAGACGTACCTCTCACAGTTAAGCCAGCTTATGCCTATACACTATCGGCACGGTTTCCATTCGCGCCTAGCTGACCTTAATGGACTCCTCCGTTACTTTTTAGGCAATGTGTTACCCAATTTATATTTCATAGAAGGAAGAATGTGCGGCTTAATAAGTTCCTTGAACTTTTTGGCTGACTGAGATTGTATATACAATCTCCAATACTTCCCTTTTTGCTTATGAAGTGATGTTTGAAGATCAAACTTATTCTTTAAGATACTCTGAATGCCTTCTAACTCATCTCTACCGTATCCAAGCGTGTGTATTACATATGTTTGATGTCGAGTAGATTTGAGCGAACCATCATCCATAAACCAGATCGCCAAGCTTAGAGGAGTAAACAACTTCTCAACCACTGTTGGAATAATTTTCTTACCTTCTTGATAAAAAATCCTTCCAAAACTTCTGAATGCTTCGTGAGAATATGTTCTCACTCCTACATACACCTTTCCATTTTTAACCTTTGTGTATGGTGTGCTTGGTATCCATGATTTTAACTCTCGGTAAAGCCATACCAAATATTCATTTTGAGCACCACAGTGTTCAATCTTCAATCTATATGTCTCACCTTTATCCTGAGTCTCAAGATGACCGTCTCCAAGTAAAGTGCCAACGATTATTTCTTGCTGGCGCTTCGTCAAGACTAAGCTCTTCTTGAGTTCGCGGATAGCTTTAGTATTCATCGGGTTCTTGTTTTCACAAGACTCACTGTCGCCAGTGAGATCGGACTATATCTTCATCCTTAATTATAAAGGATGGTTGGTGTTTAGTCTCTACGGGTGTTTATGTGCTGGATAGTGAGGGGGAGCGTTAACTGGTAACGCTCCCCCTAGTGAACCCGCCAACATGGTATTTGCCGTAGCATGGAGGACGGGATCCACTATTCAACACACAAACTTCCCTCGGAATTGTCTCTTTACAGAGAGTTTTTCCGATATGACCAACTTTTTCCGCCCCGATTCACATCGGGGGGTCCCCCTAATTTGTTTTTTTCGGAGTCGGAGTAACTCCATGAGGCGCCTGATTTCAAGACACGAAAAATCATGTCCTGAAGGAAAGCGCCCCACTTAAACTGCCCACCAGATAATGTCCCTTGCCGTTTTTGCCGACGAGGTTAGAACATATCCTTTCACAGAGTGGTATTTCACTGGCGACTCCATGCCGACCGAAACCGGCACTTCAAAGTCTCCCACCTATGCTACGCAGTAAAAAAATAAGCTCAATATCAAGTTGCAGTAAAGCTCCCGGGGTCTTTTCGTCTAACTGCAGGTAACCGGCATCTTCACCGGTATTGTATTTTCACCGAGCAAGTCCCCGAGACAGTTGCCCACTCGTTACGCCATTCGTGCACGTCTCTAATTAAGAGACAAGGAATTACGCTCTTCTATCCCTTTAACAGAAGGACCATGTCTTCATCTCTGCTTATTAAGCAGAGCGCACGGCGTATGGCCTCTCATATGAGCCGTGATTGGACTATTCTTGTGTCACCACAAGAAAGGTAGCTTTCGCATAATTTATTTGTTTATCTCCATAACGATCCCAGTCCTTCTGATTCCCTTAAAAAGAGAATCAGAACCTTAGGATCGTTATAGTTACGACCGACATTCACCAGGGCTTATAACAATCACCAATACATCTTGCGACATATCAACGTCGTTACTTGACCTTCTGGCATTGGTCAGGCGTCACCCCCTATACATCCTCTTGCGAGTTCGCAGGGAGCTGTGTTTTTGATAAACAGTCGGCAGGCATACTTTAGCTGCGGCCCCCGACACCAACTTTGGCATCGTTGCATTGTGTGTTTTCGTAATTTTTGTCGCAATACTTCAGATTTTAAGTAAGAAATTATTACTTACTTTAATCTTTGGAGTTGCAACAAAAACACAATGCCAAAGTTGGCGTCGGGGGCAGGCCTTATTGCGAACTTACGGCCGCTTTTTTGCCGAGTTCCTTGGGGACCTCTCACTCGTTCGCCTTGGTCTTCTCGACCTGACTACCTGTGTCGGTTTTGCGGTACGGTTTGAATCTGCTTAACCTTAGAAGTTTTTCTTGGAAGCGCGCTTTACAAAATTTGATCACCCGAAGGTTCACATTTTCGTTCTGCTTGGGTTTGTGCCTCCCGGATTTTCCTGGGAAACGCCCTCACAGCGCGAACATAAATCCAATAATATGCTTTGTATACTGCACTCCGTCCCTCCATCGAAACAAATTCAAGTCACGGAATATTAACCGTGTGTCCATCACCTTCGGCTTTCGCCATCGGCTTAGGCCCGACTAACCCTTCCCTGATTATCATCGGGAAGGAAACCTTAGTCTTTCGGCGTCCCGGTTTCTCACCGGGATTGCGGTTACTTGTGCCAACATTCTTACTTCCACACGCTCCAGCATGGGTTACCCCTTTGCCTTCAACGCAGAGTGGAATACTCTCCTACCACATGTCAATGCGAAGCACTGACACATCCTCAGTTTCGGTATCATGCTTGAGCCCCGATTATCTTTGGCGCAAAATCTCTGAATAAGTGAGCTGTTACGCTTTCTTTAAAGGATGGCTGCTTCTAAGCCAACCTCCTTATTGTCAGAGAAATCTTACAACCTTACGCGCACTTAGCATGAATTTAGGGACCTTAACTAGAGATCTGGGCTGTTTCCCTTTTGACCAATGGAGCTTAGCCCCCACAGTCTAACTGCCAGATTCTGGCTGCGAGTATTCGGAGTTTGATAGGTTTGACGAGGTTTCCCCCTATTCAAACCTTCCAGTGCTCTACCCCCCGCAGAAACATCTGACGCTAACCCTAAAGCTATTTCGGAGAGAACCAGCTATTACCAAGTTCGATTAGCTTTTCACTGCTTACCACAAGTCATCCGATGGAGTCGCACGACCAACCGGTTCGGGCCTCCGCACGCCTTTCGGCGCACTTCACCCTGCTCATGGCAAGATCACTTGGCTTCGGGTCTCATGTATACGACTATTATTTCGCGCTTTTAACACTCGGTTTCCCTGTGGCTCCACCCAGTCAAGGGCTTAGCCAGCCGCATACATAAACTCGTTGGCTCATTCTTCAATAGGCACGCCGTGATGGCTCCCCGCTTTTGAGTTGTAGAAAACTCTACTTCCCAAAAGTGGGGAGCCACTCCGACTCCTTGTAGGCATATGGTTTCAGGTCTATTTCACCGCCCTCACCGGGCTGCTTTTCACCTTTCCCTCACGGTACTAGTTCACTATCGGTCTCTAACGATATTTAGCCTTACCGGTTAGTTCCGGCAGATTCACCCGAGCTATTGATGTCTCGAGTTACTCAAGAATAGCAACCAAGGAGTTTTTCTTGTTTTCGCCTACAGGGCTATCACCTCCTGGGGCTTCTCTTTCCAGAGAATTCGGCTAACAAAAAAATATTTTTTACTCCTCTGGCTAGGCCGTGTTGCTATCTTACAACCCCCCTCCCCAGTTTTGAATTATGGAAATTTCCATATCTCAAAACTGGGGAGGGGTTTGGGCTCTTTCCTTTTCGCTCGCCGCTACTAAGAAAATTCCTATTGGTCTCTTTTCCTCCGGGTACTGAAATGTTTTACTTCCCCGGGTTTGCATCTCGAACTGGTCGAGATTTCCGCCAAAAGCGGAAGGGTTTCCCCATTCGGACATCTCCGGATCAAAGGTTGCTAGGCACCTCCCCGAAGCATATCGCCGCCAAGCCGCGTCCTTCATCGCTCGTTAGAACCTAGGCATCCACCATACGCCCTTGAATTCCCATCAGGAAATTCAAAAACCGCTGTCAATGCGAAGCATTGACCGCGGACACACGCAGACAGGACGCAGAAATACGCAGAAATCTAACTCGAAACCACATGGCTACGAATCAAGATTCTGCGACCTTCTGCGTTCGTTCTGCGATATTCTGCGGTCAGTGCTTCGCACTGACATTTTTGCTCTCTTTTATACAATCAATCTGCGCAAAGCGCAGATTTGCCTGTCCCGAAACCCTATCTTCCGAAAGAATTCCGGGATAATCTGTCTACAACAAATAAAGACCCCTCGACTACGCTCGGAGTAAACTCCTTAGTAATCAAAAGTTTTGTTGTGACAGGATTTTGTCTGCGATATCGGGCTATGCCCAACTCGCGGAACTTTTGTCAAACAACATTCCTTCATCCATTCTGGCTCTATCTTCCGGCCAAATTTCTGTTGTTTAACAGAAATTTGGCCGAGAGACAAAAAAACCGCCTTTTAAGCGGATTTGACTATCACATAACGATAAAATCACCGTCTCCGCTTGAGTTTTGATATTAAAAAATTTATTAACATAACTTTATTCTAATTATAGGAAACCGAAGAAAGAAGTCAAGCCCCCGCACCTACTTTACCATCGTTGTGTTATGTTTTGAAAAATTTTTGTCGCACAACTTCAGAACAAGGTGAATAAATTTGTTCTGCTGGAATTCCCTAAATGCAACAAAACACAATGGCAAAGTAGGTGTGGAGGCAAGCCCTTTCCCAGAAGAAAGCCCGGGGTATTACCCCGGGCCTCTCTGCCGGATTTAAGATACTAGTTCTTCTCGGAAATTTCTTCTCTCAACTTAGACAAAAAGTCTGAAGCCGAATTTTGACCGCCAAGACCAAATGCCAAACCAAGACCCAAAGCTAAAGCGATAATAACTCCAGTAAACAACATTTGAACGAAGTAAGCAGCGATTCCAAGTTGTTCCAGAGCAATAAAGACAGCGAAAATCCAGATAGACCATTTAGTTACGCTCCCCAAGAAATTTGCCGCTTTAAGGTGCGCCGAGCGGGCAGAAGCAGAAACAATCTTTTGCATTACATCAGCAATTACAACAGCAACAAGAAGAATCAACACGGAAACGATAACTTGTGGCAAATAGAACAAAACAACATCTTTCAAGAACTCGTTGACTTGGGTCAATCTCAATGTTTCAAAGGCGGCGACAAGAAAGACGATTATTACAAACCACTTCACTAAGCCACCAATAAAGCGACCAGAGTCAAGACGTACTCCACCCCTTTGTAGCCAACCCTCAAGGCCGGCCTTCCTTAACGCCTCATCAACCTTGAGTGATTTCATAACTTGATAAACAACTCTCCCGAAGACGGCCCCCACGAGCCAGCCAACAATGATTATCAGTAAAGCGGTTATTAGCATCGGCAAAAAACCGATAACTCCCGCCCACATATTTTGGAACGACATTATTATAGTGTCGCTTCCAAAAAAATTTGTAGTTTCAATCATATTTATCGTTTTTTGGGCTAGATTTCTCTAAGAGAAAGAGCCCTTTTGGATAATTACTGCAATCGCCAGTGCAGTACTTTGGTTAATAACTAATAAAAACTTGCTCAATCATCAAATTATTGAGCCAAATTACTTCAGTGCAATTTTAACATTTTAAAAGAGGGTAATAGAAAAAGGTGTGGATAACTTCCCATCCTTGCCGAATCCTTTTCTAGTATGAGCACCCTATATCTCTACCTCAATCTTATTAAGGACCTTTCTGTGCGGGTAATCAAGTACATCCCTGACCAATTTGTCACAAACGCCCAGTCGGTAAAGAAATTCGCTTGTCTCAAAAAAGCTGTATTTCAGCTCTTTCCCGACCACAGATTCAATTTCGGACATAATTGAGTTCACAACCGGCCTTTTCAGCTTGTCGCCGACAACCAGAACATCTAATCGGCTCTCCCAATCTTGTATAAAAACCCCAGACAAGATGACGAGTTTTATAATACCTGCCCGTTTGATCTTCTCTACAATCTCTTGATATTGAGTCGGCGGAATATGGACCAGAAAATTCTGTAGTGGCTCCAGAAAAGGAAATTTATCGTTTAAAATCCAGCCCTGAATTCTCTTTTTCCTCGGTTTTTTTGCAACCAAAATTTCCCTAGTAAAATACTTTCTTCTTATCAAACCGACTCTTTCCAAATTAGAAATTTCAGACCTGATTTTCCCCGATTGGACCTTGGTTCTGGCCGTAATCTCCTTGGCATCAAAAACCGCTTGAGGGTTAAAAAGAAAAAGTCGCATCAATTTGACCTTTTGCGAACTCCCGAATATCTTTTCTAAGGTGTCCATCCTCTAATATTACCATAATAAATTGCCTTCGTGGCTTTATAGAGGTAACATATGAATGAATGACTAGTGAATATTTTAGAGAATTTCTGGCAGAAATCAACGGCCTAGAACAGGTCTGGAAGAGCGACTCCGAAAATGCCAAATGGTCCGGCGGAGTCAGAATTTTTGTCAGCGTTTTGAAAAAAGATGGACGATACGAAATCAGGACCGGGACTGAAGACGAGGCCGAACTAGACAAGCAATTATCAGGCAAGGGGTTGGGTAGCTGGCAAGAGGTAGCTCCAACCATCCAAATTGCCGATAATGAAGAGAAAGCGGTTGAAATCGCCCAAAAAATGATTGAGGACAAGGATAACTGGCTCTCCGAAAATTACAATTAAAATCCACCGAATAGGTGGATTTTAATACTGGCACAGAATTCCCCGATGCTCTGCATCGGGTTTCAGGCAGGGCTAAACTTTATTACTTCAACTCCACTTTACCTCCCGCTTCTTCCACTTTCTTCTTAATTTCTTCCGCCTCTTCTTTCTTTACCCCTTCTTTTAGAACCTTTGGAGCGCCGTCAACCAAATCCTTTGCTTCTTTCAAACCAAGCCCCAGGACTTCCTTTACTACCTTTATAACGGCAATCTTCTGAGCGCCACCGTCAACAAGCTCAACGTTGAAAGATGACTTCTCTTCAGCTCCGGCGGCACCCCCAGCTCCTGGAGCAGCTACCGCCACCGCAGCCGCTGAAACTCCGAATTTTTTCTCAAACAATTTGACTAGCTCGTTGAGATCCAAAACAGACATTTTTTCAATAGATTCAACTACTGTTTTGAATTTTTCTGGAACTTCAACTTGAGTTTCTTCCTCTTTTTTTTCTTCTTTATTTTCTTCAGACATGTTTTTTACTTTAAATTAATTACTTGTTAATAACTATTCCCTGCCTTCCGCGATTTTGCTAATTGCTATCGCCAAGCCCTGTATAGGTGAATTGATAACGTTTACAAACTGCGCATAAAGAGTTTGCTTTGACGGAATCTTGGAAAGAGAGACCATTTCTTCTTGGCCCAAAAGTCGGCCTTCAAAAATTCCACCTGTTATCGAAAACTTATCTTTGTACTCTTTCTGGACGGCGTTTGTCTGTCGCCCCGCCTCAAGCGGTTCAACGTCTTTGGCATAAACCAAGCTAATTTCCCCCGGAAGTTCCGGAATCTCCCTAAAACCGCTTTCAGTCAAGGCCTTTTTGACCAGAGTTTTCTTCGCCACACGATAGGAGACGCCTGCTTCTTTCATTTTTCTCCTTAAAGAAGTCGTCTCCGTTACATTTAATCCATGGAAATTAGTGAAAACCACCTCCGCCCCAGAAGCGAAAATCTTTTTCAAATCTTCAATAACAGAAAACTTTTTTTGCTTTGATACAGCCACGAATAATACAATTTTAAATTAAATAACAGCTCGACCTTTTCTAATCCTTTATAATCAAGGCCGAAAACAAAAAAGAAATAACCTCGAGAGGGCTTGTTGCGAGCTTCGCTCGCATGCCTCTTGTCTTTGGCCTTATGTTTCCAATTATACAGAAAAACCTAATCTGGTCAAATTTAAACAGACAGGATAAAAATTATAACTATACTGGCCGAGATGATTAGAAGAAAGCCGGCCAAAAAACGAAAAAAGGATCTGCTGAAATATTTCTTCATTTCAACCTCTAGTATACTATCTCAAACTCCCTACGGAAAGACCCACCCGGGCCGCCATGCTGTGTCGGCAAGGTGTGTTGGATGTTGGCCTCATCAACCGCACGAACCGCTTTGTTATTCAAAAAGATTTTGGCGTCAAAAAGTTCTCCGGCAGCAGTATTTTCTCCTCGGGGCTTAACATAGACCGCAAATGTCCTCGAGCTATTTCTCGGAATAACATAAGAAAAGCCACCAAAACGGAGAGTGTATTCTCCTCTTACATCTTCAAAAAAGTCACCCGGTTTCGGGTCAATACTCACCAATGTCTTGCCACCAGCTACCAAAGTGATCTCTTCAGCGTAGCGCCAAATTTTTTTGTCAAAGGTAACATCAACACGTCTAACCTCAATATCAGAACGCATCGGTTTAACCACAAAAGACAGCAGGGTGCTTCTGAAACTATTGCCAATATTCATTCTTACCGAATAAGCACTGTAACTTGGCTCCAACACCACCACAGCTTCACGGCTGGAAATTGGCGGTGCAAAACCTTGCCCCGAAAAAATGCCCAGAACCTGGCCTTGAGGATAAAACTGCACAAAATTCAGCGACGCCTCTTGAATAAGAGAATTGAGAACTATAGAGATTCTCTGAATTTCCGGCTTGGCCGATTCAGGAGTTATCCTGCCTGATTGAATATCGTTGCTTAAATTTGCCAACATCAAAGAGACAACCCCCAATTCTCTTTGAAGTTCGGATAGAGAAATTGTGGCTTCTGCCTTTTTAGAATCAAAAGATACGAAAACTACAAAAATGGCCAAAAACAAAGTTAATTTTCCTAAATTTTCCATAATTTACATTATACACCATCAGAGATAAAAAGTCAATTTTGAAGACGAAATGCGATAAAATTCAACGCACAAAACCCCCGCTTGAGCGGGGGTTTTGTGCGTTTTTTCTTTCACAAGCGAACAACAAATTTTATTGATCTATTTTCCGTTTTTCTTTTTGAAAAGCCAGAAAACCACAAGCGCGACAACAATGGCTAGAATGATCCAAACCCAGAGAGAATTCCTTTTCCCACCGCTTTCGTTATCACCAGTCACGTTTTCAGACAGACCTTCCTGCGACAACACTTCTTCTTCAATTGGAGCTCCCTCGTTTAAAACTTGGGCTTCAACAAATTCCCCCAAAACAGAACCCGATTCTATCGTTGAGCCAGAATCCGGTATCTGTGCCAGTTTTTTATCAAGTTCTGACTGGAGCAGAGCTATAAGTTGACTTAATAAATCAATCAAATCTGAACGAATTTCGTCCAAATAATCTCCGGAGTATGCGCCCAGGACAGACCCGCCAGGATTAAAAGCGAAACCACCGGAACTAGAAGAACCGCCACCCGAAGAACCGCTATCGCCGTCGCCATCACCGCCATCATCATCGTCATCGTTAGAACCGCCACCCTTGCCGTCATCAATTTCTATCCCATCAACCGGCCCGTCTGCCTCACCGTCTTCGCTGCCACCTGGATCAGGAAAGACATACTCCATTCCGTCTCTGCAATCCTGCCAGACGACTAGGAAATAATCCAGGTCGTCTGATTCTAAAGAACCACTTTCGTTAAAATCAGCCGATTTTTCACCGGCATTATAGGCATTAAGAAAAGCTAAGATATCCAAAGAATTATAGACCCCATCGCCGTTAAAATCTGCTCGCAGGCAGTCCTTGCAATCAATCCATGAATCTAAGAATAGGTGAAAATCGGCTTCATCTACAACCCCATTCCCATCCATATCTGTGGACAAATCCTCCACGTTCCAAGCATTCAGAAAATCCAGAATATCCCTGGAATCAACCACCAAATCTCCGTTAAAGTCAGCCACAAAACACTGCGATGGCAGTTCTTCATCCTCTTCTCCACTACCTCCACCCAAAACGGGGTTTGTAATCACAGAAGCTACAGGTGGTGGTTCTGATAGATTGGTATCCGAATCAAATCCCTCTTGATCAATTGTTCCGACTGGCAACTCTGGCGATCCGAAAAGATCTTCTTGTTGCTCGCTGTCTGTCAAGATCTGTGATTCTTCTATCGCTGATATCGCCAACTCAACAGGTGTCAATTCTGCGGTCTTGTCTGGGGCAACTGACGACAGTTCCGCTCCCGAAAATGCTGGCAATGAGACAACCGAAAGAGCCACAACAAAGAAAATCGCTAGCTTAAATTTTTTATCTTTCATAATTTTTAGTGTGCTAATAATAATTTCTACTTTTCCCTTAATGAGCCAGAGACGAACCAGCTCAATTCAAAAAGGGCACTATCAATAAAGACCACTTTTACATTAAAGCAAATGGCAAAAAAAATCAACTATGGGGGTATTGCCGAGATTATAGAAGACCGCTATTCAGGTAAGGTTTCAAAAACAAAAAACCCCGCTTTCGCGGGGTTTTTTGTTGGCCACAGCCACGATTTTGCTTCGCAAAATCGTGGCTGGGCTTTGGCTTAGAACGCCCTTACAGAGAACGAGCTAAGCGCGAATTCCAAAGCTTTACGGGAAGGTTACATCAGATGTCCTCCAGTCAGATTCTCCGTCCATGAAGGTTGCGTTCGCGACGCTTGTTTCGCCAGCTGCTACCCAGTTTGCTCTTGAGAATTGCATTGCATACAATCCCGAAGTAAACGCGGTTCCAGCAGAAGTTCTACCTTGCAGTTGAGCGGTGATATCAAAAGATATCGTAGTTCCTTCGCTCAATCGGCAAGTGTTTGTTCCTTCAGAGACGCACTGTGAAGGAAGAGTGTAGGCGGTTGAAGTCGCGGCAGAACTTAATGTGGCATCATGAGCGCCGTTTCTGTAAACCTTGAAGCTCGGAGTTACGTCAGAACCGCTTGAGAAGAACGGTGCTGTGGTTGAGGCCGGGCCTCCGATCAAAACATCGCCTCCTCTGGCAGTTACTGAAACCCTAAAGGTTGCAGTAATCGTGGAAGTTGACAAGCTATCCCCGCTACTACCTTGAGGTACTCCCGAAGTTGTCACGCTCCTTGAACTCAAAGAGATCTCCAGACCAACATTTCTGACAGATTGAGTGAAGCCGGTTACGGTTCCAGACATAGAAGCGTTATCTCCTTTTGAGTTTTCAGCAACAACTGCGTTAGCCCCAGAAGTTGAAACCGTGCCGTGGAAAGTGGCCGGGGTTGCGTCAGCATTCCTGACATCAATCTTTACAGTAAGGGTCTTGGTTGAATCTTTAGGAATTACAAAATCAATGTCAGAGAAAGTGGCAACACTGCTTGTAACCGAAGCGCTGTCTATTTCGGTATTACCGTCATAAAGATAAGCGGTCTGCGCTGTTGCGGCGCCAGCACCACCCTTTACTACTCCGACCGGAAGGTCAGTGATGGTAATATCGTCTTTTTCGGCTTTAACGTCAAACGAGAACAAAGTCATTTTGTCTAACTCATCATCGTTTGAACCGTCAGAAGCAACGACTTCGGCTTTCTTTGCAGAGTTGGCGTTCAAAGACACTTTCAAAGTGGCTGAATCAGACAAGGCCTTTGACAAGGTGACTGTTCTTGAGACATCAGAGCCGGTTGACGGGCTGTATTGGTTGATACCGGCTCCATCAACACCTCTTACTCCGTCGTTGGCCAATCTAACTCTGCCTCTAGCTGAATCAGCATTGATGTTAGTTACATCGCTGGAATCAAAAGTTCCGTGGGTGTCAGCTTTGATAACAAGAGTCCTTGAATTGCCAACTGGTACCAGAAGATTGAAGCCGGTGATTGTGACATAGTAGGTGCTTCCTTCTTTAACAACATTTGAAGAATTCAAGTCAAAAGAAGTCAAAACATTGCTTCCGTCAGTAACATGAAATCTTCTGTAGATTTTGTTGTAGATTTCGGTGTTAGTTCCAAGATCCAACTTTACTCTTTGAACCGCAATGTCAGAATTCTTTGCTTCAATTTTCATTCCAAGAATAGGAGCCATTGTGTCTCCTTCATACAAGGTTGAGATCAACCCGGCATTTGAAGAAGAAACGGTCAATGTTCCTTCAACTCCCGGAGTAGTGATTCCGGTAGAACCACCGGTAGTTTCTTGTTCACATCTGAAACCTGCTGGTTGCAAAGGAACTTCAACAAATCCGGCTGGACAATTTCCACTTCCGCTTCCGCTTGAACCAGATCCAGAGCTAGAACCCGCTACATCGGCATATCTTGCCCGTGAGATTGGTCCGAAGAATCCAACGGCCGGAGAAACTCCATTAGCGGCTTGCCATGCGGCAACAGCAGCTTGAGTTTGGCTTCCGAAATATCCGGTAGCCCCGGCTGGAATACTGAATCCAGCGCTAATAAGGTAGTTCTGCAAGCAAGTTACATCGGCTCCACTTGAGCCAACAGTCAAGCTTCTAGAGAAGGAGCAAGCGCCTGAAGAACCGGAGCCACCCCCTTGCAGAGCTGCTAGTTGCGACTGCAGTTGCGCAATCAACGCCTTCAGATCATCAACTGTCTGAGCTTGAGCGTCGTTTGTGGCGACTCCAATGGCGCCAAAGACCATCACGAGACCCAACAAACCTGCGACTATTTTAAATTTTAAACTCATTTTTAATAATTATTCTCTCTCCGTTTACTGATAAAGTTTTTGGAGAGAAACTTATAACTAATAACTAACCGAACTTCGACAAAAGCCCGGCTTTGTGCTGATAAATTTCCTTTCCAGCACCAGTTTTGGGTTCGCGCGAACCCAAAACTGGTGCTGGAAACTGACTAATAATTTTTAACTAATTTTTAGATTTTCTCGACTTAAGCAAATCTAAAAAAATTAGTTTACAAATTTTTAACTGAAATCCAGAAGATCAGTAATTAAGCAGAGTCAACGGTCATTTCAGAAAATTTTAATTAACAATTTTTAATTTTTCAGAATATTTAATTTTCAAAGGACACAACCATTCAGCCCGCCAGTAATCCTCTAAATAAACAAGACCAATCAGGCAAACAATTAAGACGTTGGCGACTTGCATTACTTACAGAATTCACAATCTTCTTGACGCATCCAACACAAAACCAGTATATCACAAAATACGCCAAAAACAAGCAGTGCGGCAAAAACTGTCCGAACTTAAATCCTTGCTAAATTTTACACCAAGAAGGTTGCTATATCCAAAAGATTTAGTGTGGATAACTTAAAGATAACTTAAACTAGGGTTCAGGGTTTAGCCACTAACCAATAGGGAAGCACAAGTGGAACCTTCTGCTACTAGTCGCCAGTGGCTAGTGGCTAAATCCTAGTCGACAGT
The DNA here is from genome assembly GCA_020724885.1 of Candidatus Paceibacter sp. Lineage (GTDB taxonomy): Bacteria > Patescibacteriota > Minisyncoccia > Phycocordibacterales > BOKC01 > BOKC01. The sequence goes on from DYGD01000002.1 coordinate 30,375, forward strand.
GGCTAGCCCTAGAGATTCAATGAATACCTACTCCAACGACGCTCCCCTTCTTTCTTCAAAACTCCGCCATTTACCATCAAAATAAGCTCTCTTTGTATAGTTTTTTCACTACAGTCCTTTATTTTGTCTGATATGTCCTTTATAGATGCTTCTTTGATGTCTTTTATCACATCTAGAATTTTAATTTGTCTTTTATTTTTTCTGTCTTTCTTTTCAACCCTATTCATTAAATGCCCATTATCCACAACCTTGCGCGTCGGAACAGCCAGGTTGTCTAATGGATCTCCATAGTCAATCTTTTTCAGATCTTTTCCAATATCCAAACCCGACAACTTAGCGCCAGATGATTCATTCCGTGAATTAAAATCAGACGGACCCTCCGGAGACAAATCTAAAGCTTCCTCTTCTATTTCTAAGCCATCTACGTAAGATCTGGCTAATTCAAAAAGCTTTTCCAACTCACTTTTTATAACTCTAAAATTCATTTCAGAAACAAGTCCGGAAAGAAAAGACGTCTCTAACAAAGAAGAGATCTTTAAGAGATCCGACCTCCAAATCTCCAACCATTGTTTTTTGCCATTTTTTACAACTCCGTTTTTAATAGAAGAAGAAGAATTTAAAATCCCCAACGCGCTCTTCTTAAGGCCGATCCTTAACGGCTCACCGGTGTCCAATAGACCCGTCAAAAGATAGACAGCCGATACAACCCTTACTGTCTTTTTGTGGAACGAAGAAAGTTTATCGTCCTTTAGATTTATTAATCTGTCCTTTAAAGAAATCTGATTTCCGCCTTCGTAATTAAGGGTATTTTCTGGGTATCTTTTTATTTGTCCTTTTTCTGACATATTGTGTCCTTTTAAAAAGCTCTGGTAAAAAAACAAATGTCTTTTTAAATTTTTGGAAACTTTGAAAAAGACATTATATTCATAAAAGACAACAATTGCAAGGTTTCATCTTAATCCTATAAAAAAGCCTGCTCCGACCGAGTGCATGATTAAAGATTTCGCCTTATCGCAGGGCAATCACACAGGAATCTAAAAGATAAAAAGATGAATAGATCACGGGTCCGGAGCCGAATCCGTGTGGGGTTTTGTGTGTTATCATTGTATTGATTATCTAAAATGTTTAAACCAAAAAATATTTTAAAATGGGCAAAAAAAGGAAGAAAAACATTAAACGAGATTCGGAAAGATATTCATTTATCCGGACAGAAACATTCCAAAGTATATTAGCGGTCTTAATGTTTGTTGCCGCAATTTTCATCTCTTTGGCTTTTTTTGGAAAAGCCGGAGTGGTTGGTGCCACTGTCGCAAAAATACTAAAACCTTTACTCGGGTGGGGTTATTTTATTTTGCCACTGATATTCATCATTATCGGAGCGTCTTTCCTACTATCCGTTCAGAAGAGAATCGCCCTACCTCAAATTCTAGGGGGCGTGTTGTTTTTTCTCTCTGGTATGGGGGCGCTGGAGATAATTTTTGAAGATAAGGGTGGAAAAATCGGTGGATTAGTAGCTGCCCCCACGTTAAAACTTTTTGATGTTTTGGTGGCAACGATTTTATTGTTTTCGCTTATCATCATATCTCTAATTATTATCTTTGAATCAAAACTGAGATTTCTATACTTTCTGAATCTTTTTGTAAACCTAAAGAAGTTCTTTTCTAAAGATAAAGGGGAAAGTGACCACGAGATTGATAATGTCAAAATCAATGGAAATGTTGAAACCCAGAATGCAGAGAACGACCAAGACGAAAACGAAAACTCAAAACAAATAAAAGAAAGTCCCAAGAAAGACGGGGATAAAAAATCTGCTGCCAGCAAAAAAACCGATGACGACATTTCCATCAATCTCAACAAAGTCAGTATAAGTGGGATGGTTTACAAGGCGCCGACACTCGACCTCTTGTCCCGTGATACCGGCAAGCCGGGTGTCGGCGACATTAAGGCCAACGCAAATATCATTAAAAGAACGCTCCAGAATTTCGGTATCCATGTGGAGATGGACGAAATAACGATTGGACCAACCGTTACTCGCTACGCCTTAAAGCCGGCTGAAGGCGTTAAACTTTCCAGGATTGTCGGACTGCAAAACGACTTGGCTCTGGCTCTAGCCGCCCATCCAATTAGAATAGAAGCCCCAATTCCGGGCAAATCGCTGGTTGGAATTGAAATACCGAACAGCATAAAAACCACAGTTGGTCTTGGCAGTATTCTTTCCGAAAAAGATTTTCAAAACTCTCCGAAACCTCTTTTCATCGCCTTGGGCAAAGCAATCTCGGGTAAAGCCCACTTTGATGATGTCGCCAGAATGCCACACCTGCTTATCGCCGGTGCAACCGGTAGTGGCAAAAGCGTGATGGTCCATTCGCTTATCACTTCCCTGCTTTACAGAAATTCTCCAGAAAATTTGAAACTTATTCTGATTGACCCAAAAAGAGTGGAACTAACTTTATACAACAAAATTCCGCACCTTCTAACTCCGGTTTTGACCGATCCCAAAAAAGCTATACTAGCTCTGAAATGGGCGGCTAAAGAGATGGATCGGCGCTACGATATTTTGGAAGCCGAAAAGGTCAGAGACATCGGTTCTTACCACAAAAATGTCTTGGAGCCGGCTTTGAAAAAACAAAAGGGTGGGGCCGGTGACACTGATTTGCCGGAAGCAATGCCTTATATTGTTGTCGTCATAGACGAATTGGCCGACATAATGACCAATTACCCGCGTGAAATGGAAGCGGCCGTGGTCCGTTTGGCGCAAATGTCCAGAGCGGTCGGCATTCACCTTGTTTTATCCACCCAGAGACCTTCAGTCAATGTCATCACCGGACTTATAAAAGCCAACATCCCGACAAGAATAGCGCTCCAGGTCGCCAGCCAGATTGACTCCCGCACTATTCTTGATATGGCTGGAGCAGAAAAACTCTTGGGGGCCGGCGATATGCTGTTCCTCTCAAGCGAAATGTCAAAGCCACACAGAATTCAAACGGCATACATTTCGGAAACAGAAGTAAAAGAAGTCGTCAAATTTATATCTGAAAATAATCCAAGCGACGGTATGTCTTTAGATATCAACCTTGAGACAGCCCAGAGCGCCGTTGAAATTGGCACCGACGGAGGCGACGGCGAGGAGGATGATCTCTACGAAGAAGCCCGAGAGCTGGTCTTAAAGGCAGGCAAGGCCTCTACTTCTTATCTGCAAAGACGTCTAAGAATCGGCTATGCCAGGGCCGCCCGGTTGATTGATATGTTAGAAGAAAGAGGTGTGGTCGGCGCCGGTGAGGGCTCAAAACCGCGCGAAGTTTTGTCAGCAAACAATGGCGGTCAGGTGCCAGAAGAAGATGACCTTCAATATAATTAAAATGAATAGAGGTAAAGATTTCCAAGTAAAAAATGCTCTGACGCTCTTGTTTATTTTAATAATCGCCGGCTATTCCCTCTTTGAGGCCAGAGGTATAATTAGCGGGCCATCATTAGAAGTCCACGAACCAAAAAATGGCAGCGGATTTAAACAAAGCTTGATGACAGTTTCCGGCACGGCAAAAAAAATAGTTTTTTTAAGCATAAACGATCATCCGACTTCAACCGATGAAAAAGGCGGGTTTGAGGAGAGGGTTCTTTTGGCGCCGGGATACAATACCCTAAAAGTAAAAGTCGAGGACAGGTTGGGGCGAGAAAAGATAAAAATATACGAATTGGTGTATAATTTAGAAAATAACACGACACTAATCCACGAATGAGCACGAATAACGCGAATAGAAATTTGTGTCATTCGTCTGCCGAAGGCGGGCAGGTAAATTTGTGTCAAGATAATTATGACTAAAACTAAAGAATCTAAAAAAGCGGGGGGCGAAACTAAAAATATTGACGCTACTTTGAAAGATATAAAATCAAGGTTCGGAGAAGAAGCGATAATGAAACTCGGCGAAAAGCCAAAAGTCAATGTTGATGCCATACCGACCGGCTCTATCGGCCTAGACGCGGCGCTCGGAGTCGGCGGTGTGCCAAGAGGGCGAATTATTGAAATCTACGGACCAGAATCTTCTGGAAAAACCACCTTGTCTCTCCACATTGTGGCTGAGGCCCAAAAGCGCGGCGGAATCTGCGCATTTATTGATGCCGAACACGCTATGGATCCGGAATATTCAAAAAAGATAGGGGTTAAAATTGACGAACTCTTGATTTCCCAACCGGATACGGGTGAGCAAGCGCTGGAAATTGTTGAGTCGCTAGTCCGTTCCGGAAAAATTGATGTGATTGTGGTTGATTCAGTCGCGGCCCTGACTCCCAAAGATGAAATAGAGGGTGAGATGGGGGCGCATCACGTCGGCAAGCAAGCGCGACTTATGTCTCAAGCGCTCCGCAAACTGACCGCGATTGTCGCAAAAAGTAAAACTATTGTGATTTTCATCAATCAAATCAGGATGCAAATCGGCGTGATGTTTGGGAACCCGGAGACCACCCCTGGCGGCAAAGCTCTAAAATTTTATACTTCGGTCAGAATTGATGTCAGAAGAATCGCTCAGATTAAAAAAGGAGAAGAAATTATGGGCTCGCGGGTCAGAGCCAAAGTGGTTAAAAATAAAGTGGCGGCGCCGTTTCGCCAGACCGAGTTTGATTTGATGTATAACGAAGGAATTTCCAAAGAAGGAGAAATAATGGCTTTGGGAGAAAAATTGAAAGTCATTGAAAAATCAAGCGGTGGTTCCTACAGCTACCTGCCTGACGGCAAGGCAGGCGGAGAGATTAAACTTGGCCGTGGTTATGACGCCGCCCGCCAATTCTTAAAAAGTGAGCCCAAAATCTCCGGGGAGATTTTGAAAAAAATCAAAGAAAAACTAGCTGAAAAAGCCTAGCTTGTTACAACACGCGTCTTAAAACAGCTAGAATATCAGAAAAATTGACCTGCGACTTTCGCCCACGCGGAATGCAAACCTTGCAATTAAAGCCGGTTTGATATAAGTTATTCCCCATTATGCTCCAATACAACGAGATAACAGAAAAAAAGGTCATAGAATTAGACGGCGAACCGTATGAGGTTTTGAGCTCTCATGTCTTTCGCAAACAACAGAGAAAACCTGTAAACGCCACAAAATTGAAAAACCTTGTCACCGGTAAAGTCACCGAGCGCTCTTTTCATGTCTCAGAAAAAGCCGAAGAAGCAGACCTGAATCTCCAAGAGATCAAATATCTTTACAATAATCGAGGCGAATTCTGGTTTTGTGACAAAGATAATCCCAAAGATCGATTCAACCTCCCGGAAGAGTTGATTGGATCGCAAGTAAAATTCTTAAAGGAAAATTCGGTAATTGACGCCATGGTATTTAACGAAAAAATAATCGGCCTAAAAATGCCGATAAAAGCGGATTTAAAAGTTACTGAAGCCCACCCGGCGGTCAAAGGCAACACTGCGCAAGGCGCCACAAAAGAAGCGGTTTTAGAAACCGGCGTCACTATTCAAGTCCCTCTTTTTGTCAAGGAAGGAGACATTGTGCGAGTCAATACCGAAACCGGACAGTATGTTGAGAGAGTAAACTAACCCATACAACCTATACAACCTATACAACAAAATCAGCGAATAAATCCCCCCCCCTTCGCCTTGCCAGCTTGGCACCTCCTTTAGGAAAGGGAGAATAGAAGCCAACGGATTTGAGCGGTTGTTGGTTGTATAGGTTGTAGAGGTTGTTGGCTACTTCTGCACGTATGGCAGAAGTCCCATAAAACGAGCTCTCTTTATTGCCAAAGAAAGTTTGCGTTGGTTTTTGGCAGAAACGCCCGTTCTTTTTCTGGCCAAAATCCGACCATGTGGATTAAGAAATTTCTTCAGGATTTCAACATCCTTGTAATCAACGTGTCTTATATTATTTTGGGTGAAAAAACATTGGGTCATATTTTTGTTGGACATTAGTTTACTAGATCTTGGAATTTGGGTCAAGTTGATTTTCCCTAACGCTTAGCGCCTAATTTCCAAAAAACCTAGAAAGGTATGTCATCCGGATTAACTTCTTCCTCTGGATACGCAATCTCGCCTTCGTCTTTTGAACCGCTCTCAGATTTTACTTCTTCTTTCTTAGGACCCTCACTAAAACCACCGGCTTTCGGACCAAATTGAACTCGATCGGCGACAATTTCAGTGCGATACCTCTTGTTGCCGTCTTGGCCGTCCCAGCTTCTGGTTTGGATCCTCCCTTCCACCAACACATTTTGGCCTTTTTTCAAATATTGGGCTGATGTTTCTGCCTGCCTACCAAAAACCACAATATTATGATACTCGGTGCTTTCCTGTTTCGCTCCATCCTTATCTCTCCAGACCCGATTGGTAGCTACTCCCAAAGTACAGACCGCAGTCCCAGAAGGTAAAGATTTAAGTTCCGGGTCTCTGGTCAAGTTTCCTATTATTATAGCTTTGTTTAAATACATCCCGTTGTAAGATTTAGGATTGTTAAATTTTTCGACTTCTGTTTGCAAAATAATCTCTTAATCTTTTTCTTAGCATGCTTCTTCCTTGTGTAGATTTAAGATATTTCTCTCGTCTTCTGACATCAGATTACCCTCTGCAACCTTCCACATAAACATACTTCCAGGGTTTTTATTTCCTAGTCGAAAAATTTAACCCTTAATTATGTTCTTCCAAACGTCTTTTTAGATTATTGGTAAACCCGATGTGCAATTCACTAGTTTTTGAATTATCTATGACATAGACGAAGAACATAATCTATCCTAAATTCTACGACGGGATACATATCCTAAATTTGAAATCAACCAGTAGACACCAATTTCTCAATACTTTTATCAAGTTCTTCTGGAGACACTTCTTCTGATTTTGAGCTTACTTCAGCAGTAGCCGGACCTGCGCCTCTCGCCTCCCTGTCTCTCTTCATCGTCAACTTATGAGAATAAATGGTATTCTCTCTAACCGTATCCAACAAAATAAATCTTATAACATTCAGATTATTTTGGAAAGAAGAATTAACCACCGGAACTTCAGATGGTTTTAATTCAAACTTTACCCAGCCAAAGTAGGCCTGATTGTATTTTTGATTTTTATTGTCAATTTTTTTGACCATTGTGTAAGCTAAGGGTCTCAATTTTGGAAAATCTTCGGAAATAAAAAAACCGCCCCGCTCTTCTATAACGGATTTTAAAGCAGATACTTCTTCAGGCAATTTTTCTTCGGCAACTGTCGGAGCTAAAAGAAAGCCAATTTCATAGACCTTCAGGCCGTCATTTTCGGACCCGTCTTCGGTCATATTTTCGTCTCTTTTTTCTTCGTCCATAGGCAGATAGGTTAGCATATAAGCAGGAAATTAGCAACGAATTCAACAAATGACCATAGACCTTAATTTCTCTGTGTTTCCATGCTTCAACACTCCTAAATACGAAGTAATGGTTTCCGGCTTCGGATTTCCTTTTATTCTCTTTATCACTCTCCTCCTAGTCGCCGTCCTCAACACCCGGTGTTTGGGAAAATTCACCCAGCCCAGGAAATCAACTCCGGAAGCGAAGGTTTTTATATAGACCTTATCAGGATGCAAGTTCAATTTGAGCTTGGTTTCAAGAAATTCTTTGATTTTTGGAATTAAATGTTCAAGTTCTGCTTTGTTGTCTGAAAGAAACACAAAATCATCGGCGTAGCGGATGTAGTATTTTTGTTTGAGTTGGTGTTTAACAAATTGGTCAAACTCGTTCATATAGACATTGACCAGAAGTTGGGAGGTTAGGTTCCCCAGAGGCAGGCCTTTATTTGGCATTCCAGAGTTGAAGCTTTTGATGATTGTTTCCAGAAGTTCAATCACTTCCGGTTCAAGGCGGTGTTTCTTTAGAATTTCAATTAGAATGTCTTGGTCAATAGAAGCAAAGAACTTTCTGATGTCGCACTTCAAGACCCAAGAGGTTCTGGTGTTGTTTTTGCTGACTTTAAAGAAGAATCTCTGGAATCTGGCGATGGCTTTGTGAGTGCCTTTGCCTATCCGGCAGGAGTATGAATCGGCGATGAATTTTTTATCAAAAAAGGGATAGAGTTGTCGGTAGATGGCGTGGTGGAGCAGGCGGTCCTTGACGCTGGCTTTGTGGATGGTGCGGGGCTTGGGGTCGGAGATGTTGAATGAATGGTAACTTCCATGCTCATAAGTTAAATTTTTCAAATCTTCATGAAGGGAAAAGACATTATCGGCAAGTTTAAGAGAAAACTCTTGAACATCCTTTCTGTTTTGGGCACACGCCCGTTTGTTTCGCCAGAGGACTAACCACCGTGGTAGTCATAGCCAGAAAACCTCGTCCGCCGGCTGGCGGATTTCAAGACCTTTTGGCTATGACCACTTTTTTCGCAACAGCACTTCAAAGAACAAAAACTGCTTATATGATACACGAAACCTATATTTTGTCAAGGTTAAAAAACTTTACCGCATTTTGCACCAGAGCGGTGCGGACTTTGAAAAAGTCCGCACCGCGTATTTCCGCGATTTTCTTAACGACTTCTTTGACGTAAATCGGCTCGTTTCTCCGGCCCCGAAACGGCTCTGGCGCCACATACGGACAATCGGTCTCAGCCATTATCCTGTCTAGCGGCGCGTTTTTTATAATTTCATCATACTGCCGAGCAAATGTAATCACGCCGGTAAAAGACAGAAAAAAACCGGCATCCAAAATTTCTTTAGCTTCGTCCCAAGAGCCGGCAAAGAAATGGAAGTTAGCCGGAACTTTGGCTTCGGACCTTAAAATTTCTAACGCCTCTCTGTAAGCCGAGCGATCAGAGCCGTTTCGAACGTGAAGCATTAGAGGTTTCCCGACCTTGTTTGCTAAAGCGATTTGTTGAGAGAAAGCTTCGCGTTGTTTTTTTTCGGTTTCCGGTGTGCATCTATAATAATCCAGCCCGCACTCGCCTATTCCAACCACTTTGGGATGACTTGCCATACTATGATATTTCATTATATCAAAGCGTTCGCCACGAGAGGCAAATTCTTTGCTACCGGCGCCAAGTTCTTTTTCATCGTGGAATGATTTGTCGGTGTGAATCGGATGAACGCCAACAATAGCATACACCCCCACACCTTTCCTCCGATAGTATTCTACGCGCTCCGACTTTGTCGGAGCAATCGGAGGAAAGGTGTGGGGGTAAACCCCTTCTTCATATTTTTCGGCAAGTTCCACGGCCGACTTTGAAGTATCTTTCTGCGTGCCGACATTTATCATCCAGACCTTGTTATCCAAAGCGCGTTTTATAACCTCCTCTCGGTCTTCATCATAAGCGGCAAAATTAACGTGAGCGTGGATATCAATGTATTCAGGCATAAGATTAGGGTTTAGGATACGGTCAATAGCCAATGAGGTTAATCTTTTCTTGGAAAAAGCGGTTTTTCCGGAATTTTGTTTTCCTTTACGGCTTTTTTTATTGTATCAGAAGTGATAGGCATTACAGGATTCAACATTCTGCCAATCGTATATAACCCAATCACAAGCTCTTTTATAATCTCTTTTGCTTTTTCAGGATCGGTCTTTACCACTTTAAAGGGCTCCGTTTCTTGAATTTTTAAATCAAGCTCTCCTATTTTCTGCCATATGATATTTGTCGCCCCTTGAATGTTAAATTCGTCCAACGCATCTTTAAAATTTTGAGGAATTGTGTTTTTAGGAATTTCTGGCGCCAACTGCAAATTAGTTTCTGCCATCTTCATAACCCTTGAAACCAAATTCCCCAAACCATTGGCGAGGTCGGCATTATAAGCGGTTTTGAATTTTTCAAAAGTAAATTCGCTGTCTTCAAATGGATGAACATGGCGAGCGAGATAAAAACGCAGAGAGTCGGTGCCATATTCTTTAATAATTTCAAGCGGGTCAATGGTATTGCCCAAGCTTTTGCTCATTTTTACTGCTCCATCGCCCAAAATAAAGCCGTTTATAATAATTTGCTTACTTGGCGAAAGTTCAGCTGACATTAACATCGCTTGCCACATTGCCGACTGTTGGCGAAGATTGTCCTTGCCGCAATATTGAGTCACCGGCCACCATTTATTGAATTGCTCTAAATCATTGGGCCAGCCGATTGTCGAAATGTAATTTACCAAAGCGTCAAACCAGACATACATCACATGATCCGGATCATCCGGCACTTCCACCCCCCAAGGCATTTTGCTTTTTAAGCGGGAAATACTGAAATCTTCAAGTCCTCTCTCAACAAAACGCCTTATTTCATTGAACCGGAAATCAGGAATCACAAACCCGGGATTTTTCTCGTAAAAATCCAAAAGCGATTTTTGATATTTGGAAAATCGGAAAAAATAATTTTCTTCCTCAAGAATCTCAATTTCCAACGCGGGGTGCTCGGGACATTTGCCGACAATTAGTTCGGAGTCGGTTTTCTCCAGTTCACAACCGACGCAGTACTTAATTCTGTAGCTTTTCTTGTATATGTCGCCTTTCCTTTCACAAATTTTCCAAAATTCTTGCGCCGCTTTTTTATGATAAGGATCAGTCGTTCTTATAAAATTCAGGTCTTCCGTCATCCCAAGTTTTTTGACAAAACTCTTAAATTTGTCGGCGTATTCATCAACATATTCCTGTGGGTCTTTTCCTAGCTCAAGCGCTTTGCGATAAATCTTTAAACCATGCTCATCGGTGCCAGTATTAAGAAAAACATCAAAACCGCTTAGTTTTTTGTAGCGTGCGATAATATCCGCCCGAACAAATTCCAAAGCATGCCCAAGGTGCGGCTCAGCATTAACATAGGGCAGGGTGGTGGTGATGTAGAAGGTTTTTTCTTGCGCCACGGGTTATTTTTTATTTAGAAGAATTAGGGGAGCCAGAACTTTTGGAGACAGTAGCGTGCTTTCTCTTATCCATATCTTCCAGAAAGACCATCACCACCGCGGCCAATGGAACCGAAATCAAAATTCCCAAAAAGCCGGCGAGCTTAAAGCCGACTACCAAAGACAGAATAACCACAATCGGCGACAGGCCCACAACTTTCTTGACAACCAGAGGGTAAATAAGTTGGCTTTCAAACTGCTGGATAATGACGTAGAGACCAACAACAATCAGAGCCACGGTCAATCCACCATCTAAAAAACCCAAAGCGATAGCCGGCACCGCAGCAATAATCGGCCCAAAAACCGGAATAATTTCCATCAGAGCCGCCAAAAAAGCCAGAAGCAGAGCGTTGGGAATTCCGAGAAGCAAAAGGCCTAAGTAAGTTAAAACACCGACAATGACCGCCAAAACGATTTGCCCCTGCACCCAAAGACCGATCTTGACTTCCGAACGGCGCCATAAGTCCAAAACGTATTCTTCGTATTTAATCGGCGTCACTAATCGCAAAAATCTGGAAACCCCGCCCTCCTGGACTGATAGATAGAAAGACAGAACAATAATCAAAACAAAAGATAGCATGCCGCCAAAGAAGATTGAGGCGGCGCCGAGAAAATTAAAACTGCCGGAAAGCGCCAAATTGGCTTGATTGATAGCTTCTCGGAGAGAGAAGTCACGAATTACCGACTGGCCGAAGAAGCCATCCTGCAGGGGGTTCCAAACTTCCAATTCAGTCAAATGCGCCGGTAAATCTTTGAGCAAAGTGGTGGTCTCGCTCAAAAGCGGGATGAGTAAGAAATAAAAAGAAACAGCGAAAATCAGTCCTGCTAAAAGATAAACAATCAAAACTGCCATCACCCGCGGCACTTTGTATTTTTTAAACCAGCGGGTAGCCGGCTCTACGGCCGAAGCGATTAGAATAGCGGTCAAAACCACCAAAACCAAATCGCGCAGGACAAACAAAGCCCAAAAAAGAATCAGAATGAAAATTACTTTGAAAATACTGCTGGCCGAGATGTTGAGCATAGAAATATTGTAGCACAAACCCGACACCAATACACGAATTCACCCTCTTAACTTTCAAAGAAAGTTTGGCGGGTAAGAGCAAATGACATGAATATTTTTGCCCCCGAATTTTGCGGAGCAAAATTCGGGGGCAATCCGCGCTAATCCGCGTCTGCTATTTGCGAATTAAATGTAATAAAAAAGGACAGGAGGTGAATCCTGTCCAGGAGGCCATTGGATGTGTATTTCATGGACATCGATCATCGAGGCAGGAGGTCTGCCATTTGCCTGACAAGGATCCGAGCCATGTCGTTGAATCGTGGATCAGCTTCCTTGACCGGAATATGACGAAATTCCATCAGAGCAGCCAACTGAATCTTTTCAGGTTGACAACGGCCAGAATCCGGGCACACCCACAGATCACCGCCCAGGCGAGGATTACGGACGAAAAACCCTTGAAGAACACACACGTCCCCGCGGTACTCCAACAGGTCTCCCTCACTCACTCCTTCCCAAGACGTACCCTTCGTCATCTCGTCCACAGCGTCTCTTGTCTTCTTGTCCATAGTTATCAACTCCGTAAGCGTAAGCACACTCCTGAAACCAGAAAGCGACCATCGCTTTCCGCGAACATCTAACCAGGCATTATCCATAAACCACGAATTTTGTCAAATTTTTTTAGAAGACCTAAACCAATTTTAATTCCTTACCAACGGTCCGAGCTACTTTTTGCAGAGTGGCAACAGATAAATTATGTCGGCCGCTTTCCAAACGGGAAATTACCGATTGCGGCATTTTGGCCCGTTTGGCAACTTCTTTCTGGGTCAAGCGATGAATTAACCGCGCTTCTCTGATTTGTCGCGCCAGTTTCAATTGATTTACTCTCTCGTTATATGCCTCGCGAAATTTTTTAGAACGAAGTTTTTTCTCTAGAATCTCTTCCAAAGAATATGATTTGAGAGTCAATAGTTTTTTATTTTTTTGTCTGATTTTAATTGTTTGCATATTTTTTAATTTATTAACTTGTTAATTTTCTCCGCATAATCTATTTCCCGCTTTGGGGTCTTTTGGCTTTTTTTGACAAAACCATTGGTGACATAAACAGAACCGCTGCGGATAAAAAACAAAATTCGGTATTTTCTAACAATAAGTTCTTTAATTTTACCCTTCAATATTTTTACCTTGATTATCTCAAAATCACTTTGCTTCACTGCTCCTAAATCAGCCAAAATATCTGCTTGATCTTTACTTGGTAAAGAATCAATAAATTTTTTTGCTGACTCCAGAATTTGCAACTGATATTCAGACCTATTCATTTTTGTTCAAAACAAATATAGCAAATATGCTATATTAAGTCAACAAGTTTCCTGTGGATATCTTGCGTGAATAAGAGTTAGAGCTTGAAGATTTTCTGGAGAGAGTTTTTGTTAATATCCTGACCGATAACAGCCAGATTGAGTTTATGATTTTGAAAAATTTCTTTGGCGATTTTTTGGATGTCGCGAGCAGAAACTTTTTTTATTTCTTTCGCCATATCTTGCGGTGTTTCAAGCGAATGTTTCAAGACCTCTTGATAACCGAAAAACTCGGCCGTAGCGTCTGACGTCTCAAGACCTAAAAATAAATTGCCAATCAAATAATCTTTGGCTTTTTGCAATTCGTTGGCCGGCACTACTTCATTTTCCAGCCGGCGAAATTCCTCTAAAATCGCATTTACAACCTCCTCAACTCTTTTTTTATCAACCCCGCAAGCCACACCCAAATAACCGTGGTCGGTGTATTCGTCGGTAAATGACTTAACATAATAGCCAACCCCCATTTCTTCGCGAAGTTTCTGGAACAATCGACTGCTCATTCCACTACCTAAAATAGTATTCAAGACCTTAAGCGCCGGAATTTTAGGGCTCTTTATCGGGTATGCTCTGGCACCTAAAATCAAATGGGTTTGGTCGGTCTGCTTTTGTTTGATTAAAATTTGCGGACTCCCCTGCTTTTCAACTACCTTCGGTTTGCTCTGGCGGTTTCGGTGAGACAAGTCGGCAAAAGCTCTTTTGGCTTCACGCTCCACCTCTTTTTGGTCAAAATTTCCGGCGACAATCAAAGTGGTGGTGTTGGCCAGATAATGCTTTTTCCGATAATTCACAAAATCCTCCCGCTTCATACTCCTCACGGTTTCTCTGGTGCCGGCAATGTTCCAACCGGCCGGCTGGTCGCCATAAAGAAGTGACATAAACAAATCGTAAATGTGCCTTTGCGGCGTATCTTCATACATATTTATTTCTTCAACAATCACACCCTTCTCTTTCTCCATTTCTTCTGTCGGAAAAGTCGGGTTTAGATACAAGTCGGAAATTATGTCTATGAGTTTGCGAAGGTGTTTCGGATGGGCTTTGGCGTAGTAGCCGGTAAATTCTTGAGCTGTAAAAGCATTATATTGCGAACCGATAGAATCCAGCTCTCGGCTAATATCTATGGCCTTTGGTCTTTTAATTGTGCCTTTAAAACACATATGCTCCAAAAAGTGCGACAAGCCACTTATTTTTTTGTTCTCATATTTTGAGCCGGCCTCAACCATTATCAAAACCGTCACCGCCGGATTATCCTTATGCGGCACGGTGATAAGGCGCAGGCCGTTTGGCAGAATTTGTTTTTTGTAGCGCATCAGGTAAAAGATTAACCTAATTTCGTAAATTGCAAAATTTCCCCGCTCAATACCCTTTCTTGCTCGCCGGTATCACGATCACGAATTGTTACCGTGTCGTCCTCAAGTGTTTGAAAATCAATCGTGACGCAAAAAGGCGTGCCGATTTCATCTTGCCTTCGATAACGTTTGCCGATATTGCCGTTGTCGTCAAAAATATCTGTTAGCTTTGAGCTGTTAGCTTTTAGTTTCTGGTAAATTCCCCTGGCTTTTTCCACCAACTGCGGCTTGTTGCGTAAAAGCGGAAAAACAGCGATTTGCACCGGCGCGATTTCCGGCTTTAGACGCAAAACTATCCTCTTTTCACCGTTCATTTCATCTTCATCATAAGCTGACACTAGCAGAGCCAAAACCAGTCGATCTAGACCGAAAGACGGCTCAATGCAATGAGGCACAAATTTTTCTTTGGTTTCTTCGTCAAAATAGCTTAAATCAGCAGAACTGGCTTCCATATGGCTTTTTAAATCAAAGTCGGTCCGGTAAGCCAAACCGCAAAGCTCTTTCCGGCCGAATGGAAAATCAAATTCAAAGTCAATTGTTCGTTTGGAATAATGGGCGCGTTCTTTATCAGGCACTTCAAGTTCGTGGAGTCGCGCCGGATCAACACCGATGTTTTCAATCCACCCCTTCATTTCTTTCCGCCACTCTTCAAAAAATTCTTGCCAGTTTTTTTCTTTAATGAAATATTCAATCTCCATTTGTTCAAATTCTCTAGTCCGAAAGATAAAATCCCGAGGTGAAATTTCGTTTCGGAAGGCCTTGCCGATTTGGGCGATACCAAAAGGTAGAGCGGGGCTGAAGGCATCTAAATAATTTTTAAAATTAGCGAAGATTCCTTGCGCGGTTTCCGGCCGGAGATAAGAAGTCACAGCATCTTCGCCGGCGCCAACCGAGGTCTGAAACATAGTGTTGAACCTGCCCCCGTCTTGCGTCGGATCGGAAAATCCAGACACATGGCCTGATGTCTCCCAAACCTTTGGATTCAAAATAATCGCGGAATCAATCCCAAACAAATCTTCCCGACCTCTGACAAATTTCTGCCACCAAAGATTCTTAATATTCTGCTTCAACATCAAACCGTAATGCCCGTAGTCCCAAAACCCCGCGAAACCACCGTAAATTTCAGAACCGGGAAAAACAAATCCGCGACGTTTACAGAGAGAAACAATTTTTTGCATCAAGTCCGTTTTATCCTCCATTTTTTTTTGATTTAGGGCGACTCTACCCGACCCATTTGAAATGAATAAATGGGATCGGTATTAATCCTGATAGTTGCTGGCGGTTTTCGGTCTGAGACCTCGCTCCCAGTAAAAATATCGCGCCCAACTGAAAAAACTTCACCAACCAATTCCGGCTCTTTATTAACCTGGCTTAAGCTTGGAGAAAATCTCAATTGAAAAGCCACTTCCAAAGGCGCGTTCACAACGCCTTGGCCGGCCGGCAACCGATTTACACTCCACTTAATAATACGGGTTTCGGGATCAAATTTCAAATCTGCCGAAGACGGACTGAATCTACCCAACCATTCCACATACACAGGCAAAACAGCGCTGGCTTCAAAACCCTCAACATCGTTTATATTATTCACCGCCGACCAAATAATAGTATAAGTAGTTGTTCTTTCGGCCACTGGAGGTAGCGGACCGGAATTAACAAATGGCCCTATGGAATAAACTGCGCGCGAGCCAACTGACATATTTGTCTCAATTTTTATCGGTCTCGTGGAAGAAATCGTGACTTCTTCCGGCGGACGACCTTCCAGGAGCCGTGTCCCGACAATTACGGCTTCAAGATCAACGCGAGAATTTCTTAAATTTTCCCAATCTCGAGCGGTAAAATTATTGATCTTGAAAGAAAAATCAAAAACACCCCCCTGGCCGGCGCGAACCTTTAGGAGCTCAGAAAAAGTGTTCTTGTCCCAAACCACGGAATTATCCTGCGAGCGATAAAATCCTCTGCGATCCGGCAACACAGACGCCCTGTCCCAACCGTTGCCGTCGAAAGATAGAACGACAGAAACATCATTCAGGTCGTCTGGTAGATTGTTGCGCCAATTAACCTGACCGCGAATAGTGTTACCGAGCTTGCTTACATATTCGCCAGATCCGGAGCCATCAATTGTCAAAGATAAATCAGCCGCGGGTTGCCTCACGAAGATTGACTCGTTTTGAGAAACAAGCTCTGTACCAATCAACCGCTCATCGTTTTGATTTTGTATTCCAACTGAATACCTGAAATTTTTTTCTTCTCCTTCTCGACCGACAATAATGCCGTTTATCAAGATCTCTTTCCTCTGACGCGGTTCTAAATCACCCAAAAACCAGATCCTGTTATCAAAAGTAGGGGCTGGATTGGAACTGCTGAAAGAAAAATCATCTGGATATTCGGCGACCAACATCGCATTTTTTAAAGCAAAATTAGAGTTTGAAACAATTGTGACGCTTGTCCCGATATTTTGTCCAGACCGCGCCTCCGGCAAAGCGGAGATAAAGACCGAAACTGGGGAAGAACGGAGTTCAACTTTATAAATTTTTTCTTTCGTAAAAACACTGCGTCCTTCACCTGTCCGATATTGAACCGTAATCTTAATTTCCTTGACACTCTGAGCGGAACCGAAAAGAACCGCCTCAAAAACTTTTGAAAATCTGCCTGTTTTCGGGGCCAAAATCCCAATATCATCTTCTTGCCGTAAAATTGGTCTTTGGAGATCTTCGGGGTCGCGAGTTTCTTCCGGATATTCCAAAATCAAAACCACATCCTCCAAAGGTATCCTATTTCTATTCAAAACCGAGACATCCAGAGAGATTCGCTCGCCGGCTTCTACTGAAGTCACCCCTCTGACCTCAATAGAAATCTTGTCAGGACTAACACGATTAAAACCAAGAAAGACCGAGAGCATTGCAACTGCTGTAGCCAAAAACGCAAAAACTACCGAAGAGATAAGTGTCCTCTTCAAAATCGACGGGGAAATCCTTAATTTTTTCTTTTGTTTTTTAGGTTCTGTGGGCGTCCAAGTTTTTTGGGCCTGAGGTTCATTTTTCCGCAAACCATGCTTAAATTGCCTCAAAACCGGCGGGCGGCCCTGGGCGTAAAGTTCTCGTTCCAACCGATTTATAGCATCTGGCTTGTCGTCCTGTTCAGAGTTGCCATTTTGGTTTTTTCTTTCTTCATCCATACAAAGAAAATTTTATCATAAAACTAAATCAACTGACTGGCTCGAAGTGATTGGTTTATTTCCTTAATTGCTGCCCGGCGCCAGGAACTAAAAACATCCAAGTCGCCAGGAGAAATCTTCCGCCCGGACAAAAGACCGCGCCAAGGACCGCCTTCCCCAAGATATCCGAGAGAATCCAGCAATTTCAACACAGCTATGCATTCAAAGTTCCTTAGATTATCACCCGTCAATTCATTCTCCAAAAGAAAATGAATATCATTACGAATCACATCAAACAAAAGCGGGTTTGACTGATCTGCCGGCAATAATTTCAAAAGCAGAGCTGAAAATCTTGAAACAAATAAAACCTTTTCCTTCGATTGCCAGCTAAGTAAAAAATACAAATTAAAAAAAGTGAAAGCATCGGTAATTTTCCAACCATTCTTGCCTTTAATAAAGGTAAATCTACCGACAGAATAGTCGGTTAAAGCCGGTTTAAGTTTTGAGTGTGGGGCCCGGGCACTTTGCGCCCGGGCATAAATCAATCCCAACTCGCGAGTAAAAATTTTATATATTTTACTGGCTTCGCCGGAATTAAAATTTGCCAAAACAAAGCCAGAAGTATGATATTTGTGATACATTTATAACTCGTCCAACTTAATGCCGCTTTCAGCGAACTTAATTTTAACTTTAGTCTGTCTGTAAATTTCTTTCTCCGAACCGCTTATAAAATTTTCCAAACCACGGTCAAAGACAAATTCAACTTCTTCGTTCGGTTTTAGATTTTTTTTCTTTCTTAAATCTTGAATCTGGCGAATAAGATCTCTTAGGAGTCCTTTCTTTTTCAATTCAGGAGTGATATTGGTATCAAGCATAACATCATTTTCTTGGCTTGAATCAAAAACAATAATTTCAACATTAACCTCATCCTTAATGATTTTTAATAAATCCTCTAAGTATTTTAAATTTTCGTCTTTTAAGATCAGCTTTCCTAAAGGTTGGCGCACTTTTACACCTGCTCTAGCTCTGGCCTCAAGCGCCTTAGAAGTAATTTGTCTTACAATTTTCATGTCTTCAATTATCTTTTGATCAACCTCGCCCGCTACTGGCCAGTTTTCCAAATGGACACTTTCTTTTTTGCCTACAAAGTTCAGCTCCTGATAAATCCGCTCGGCTAAAAACGGCGTAAACGGGGCCATGAGTTTTGAAAGCTCAAGCAAAACAAAGCTCAATGTCTCCACCGCCTCTCTTCGGCTGTCTTCTGCTCTAAATCTGTCTCGCGAGCGGCGAACATACCAAGTTGAAAAATCGTCAACAAAATCAGCTATCGGACGCGTCGCTCTATCAAGCTCGTAATTTTCCAAAGATTTTGTAATTTCTTTGATCAGCTGATTGAGCCGCGCGAGAACCCATCCATCCAAAACATTTTTAGAATTTGTAGCGACACTGGCTGCCAACCCCTGATTTTCATACAACTTGTAAAACTGCAAGACATTTCCGAGACGCAAAAGAACCTTTTGCATTGTTTCTTGCACTCCTTTTTCCGAAAAATTTAAGTCCTGGCCACGGACGACCGGCGAAGACAGGAGGTACAGACGTAGCGCATCGGCGCTATATTTGTTTGCAACCTCCAAAGGGTCTGGGTAATTCTTCAGCCGCTTGGACATTTTTTGCCCGTCTTCCGCCAAAATTGTTCCGTTAACCACAACCGTTTTATAGGAACTTTTGCCGAAAAGTAAAGTGCCTAAAACAAGCATTGAATAAAACCAACCGCGGGTTTGGTCAAGGCCTTCGGCGATAAAATCGGCCGGATAACCTTTAGACCTTCGCAAAAATCCGGACTTAGGATTAAATTCAATAAGATTTTCAAAAGGATAATGTTTTTGGGCGTAAGGCATTGAACCGGATTCAAACCAGCAATCAAAAACTTCCGGCACCCTCTTCATCTTGCTACCGCACCTGCAAGACAACTTTATTTCATCAATAAACGGCCGGTGCAATTCAAGCTCAAAATTTTCATTTCTGGGCAAAGGAGAATATTCTATTTCTTTAAACTGGCCGGTCGTAACATAATCTTCATACTTGTCTTTAACTCTGGCCGAAGTTTTGCTGTCCCAACCCAAGGCGCCCGCTTCCATCATCCAAATCGGATATTCATGACTGACAACTAAAATAGTTTTATTTTTAAACCGTTTTTCCAAATCGGTAAGAAAATTGCAAACTCTGATTTTAACATCTAGCAAATTTTCACCGTCGGGCGGTCTTTTGGAAAACTTTTCCAAAGTAGAAGAAAAATGTTTTCTGTATTCTTCAATCGGACGAAGATTAAATTCACCGGAATTTATTTCTCTGATTCTCTCGTCAAAAATTATTTTTTCTTTTGGAAATCCTGTTTCGGAAGCGATAATTTCGGCCGTTTCCCTAGTTCTGGCAAAGTCAGAAGAAAAAATGGTGTCTATTTTCTTGCCTCTAAGTTTGGCGGCAACGGTTTGCGCTTCTTGCCTGCCCTTCTCGGTCAGATTATGCGGATTCTCCGGTCGGCCGCTAACAATGTTTTTAGCATTGCTTTCAGCCTCGCCGTGGCGAATCAAAATATAGCGATTACCACTTTTTTCACAATTTGCTGAAAGCTCGCCCACCGAACCAACAAATTTTTTTTCCTCGCATTTTTCGCATTCCCAAACTGGAATCGGCGCGCCCCAAAAACGACTGCGAGAAATTGACCAATCTTTGGCCTCCGAAAGCCAATTGCCGAAGCGATATTTGCCGACCTCTTCCGGCACCCACCTGATTTTTTTATTTTCCGAAACCAGCTTTTCGCGATGTTTTGAGACCTCAACAAACCACGAGTTTGAGCCGTAGTTCAAAAGTGGCGTGTCGCAACGCCAGCAGTGAGGATAAGAATGCGAAACTTTTCTCTTTGAGAATAAGAGTCCTTTATGCGCTAGATGTTTTATAATTTCAATGTCGGTTTTTTGATTGTCCTCTTTCGGCTTCGCGCTCATTCCGGAAAATTCCTCAATCTCCGACTTAAATTTGCCACTAATATCCACATGCTGAACGAATGGTAAATTTTCTCTGCGTTGCAATTCATAATCTTCCGAGCCGAAAGCCGGCGCGACGTGAACAATGCCCGTCCCCTCTTCAAGAGAAACGAAATCGGCACTGTAAACCTTCCAGCCGTTTTCTCGGCTTTTTAGTTTTTTGTCACTTGAGTAATAATCAAAAAGTGGCTCGTATTCAAGACCAATTAATTTCTTGCCTTTGAATTCTTCAACAATTTCAAATCTTTTATCAGCAAAAATTTCCTCCGCCCGATTTTTGGCAACAACATACTCTCCGTCTTCAAGTTTTGCTTTGACATAATCAATGTCAGAATTAACCGCTAAAGCGACATTCCCCGGCAATGTCCACGGTGTTGTCGTCCAAGCTAGCAAGTAAGTTTTGCCGTGTTTTGGAATTTCGAATTTGGAATTTATTTGTGATTTGGCGCTTGTGATTTGGAATTTAGCAACAACTGATATATCAGTCACGTCGCGATATCCTTGTGCAACTTCAAAGTTGGAAAGAGTGGTTTCGCAACGCGGACAAAGGTGCATTGACTTAAATCCCTCATACACCACACCTTTTTGAAAAAGGGTTTTGAAAGCCCACCAGACCGACTCGGTGTAGGTCCAGTCCATTGTCCGGTAGTCGTTTTCCATATCCACCCACCGGCCGAAGCGCGGAATTTGTTTGCGCCACTCATCGGCATAACGCAAAACGCTTTCGCTAGCAATTTGATTAAATTTGTCCAATCCGTAGTCAATTATTTCTTTTTTTGACTTCAGATTTAGCTCGCCTTCAACCAAGTTTTCAACCGGTAGGCCATGGCAATCCCAGCCCCACCGTCTCGGCACATAGTAACCTTGCATAGTTTTGAAACGAGGAATAACATCTTTTATCGTTCCGGCCAAAATATGGCCGTAGTGCGGCAAGCCGGTCGCAAAAGGCGGTCCGTCATAAAATATAAACTCCTTGCCCGCAGAAGCTATGGCTTTGGCGGGACCTATTGGAGATGTCTTCTGCAGAGTTTTTTCAAAAATTTTATTTTCCCGCCAAAATTGTAGAATTTCTTCCTCATTTTCCGAAAGCGGGTTTTTCTTAGTTTCTTCGGGCATAAAAACAATTTTATCACTTTTGTAATGACTTACAAAAACAAAACTCCCCCGCGCAAGCAGGAGAGAAAGAAGAGATTTGCGAGGAGAGCGGGGTTGTTCCGGTTCCAGTCGTTGTCGAGCCAGTTCCAGTTGACCTTGACGCGGTTGCCGTTCCAGATGAGGTAGGCAACCTTGCGATTGCCGCCGGACTCCTGTTGTGTGTGAAGCGCCGTCCGTGCCACCACCCAGCGTGAATGATTTTTATCAATCTTCTGGATTGAATCTTATGCCGCATCTCAAATGCGAGAGCGCTTCAAACCAAGTTCCTTCATTTTTTGAAGTTACCCGCATACCACTCTCCCTGAAGCCTTGACCACAGGAACTCTCGATATACGGATACTGGTTTCGGTAGCCGGAAGCCGTAACCGCCGGTAACTATTCACCTAATACCGCTTTTATTTATATCAAATTTTTTGAGGTACGAAAATGCCGCGCACTGCGTGCGCGGCACAAGATCCAATGGCCAAAGTGCCAAAGCACAGAAACCAAAGGATCAAGAGTTCAAAAATCAAAGGAACTTGCGAGGAGAGCGGGGCAGTCCCGGCGCCAGTCGTCGCCGAGCCAGCGCCAGAGGACCAAGACGCGGTCGCCGTACCAGACGAGGTAGGCAACCCTGCGACGGCCGCCGGACTCCCGGACAGAACCCCACAGGGAAACCACCTTGTCTTTGAACTCGTCCGGGTAAGTCGTCGGATTGTCGAGCCAGCCCTTGACCTCCGGGCTCTCCAATGAGCTAGCGCGCTTGATCATACCGGTCTGATCAAGATGTCTAAAGAGTTCAAATCCATCAATCACCCCTCCGCCTTCTTGTGTTGGATGGAAGTAGAGTTCGTAATCAGGAGGCATCAGCGCCTCGCGAAGCGTTCTGGTGAGAGAACCCTGATTTGTGATCCATCCCTGGGCCACATCAGGATCCATGTCTCGAGGCAGACCCCGCGCAACCGCAGACATCAGTTCAGAGAACTGATCAATTCCCATCAGTCCTCCCCGTCCTTCTTTCTTTTTCCTACCCATTCCGAATTCTCCTTTCTGGCTTACCTCTGATTCGGCCACAAGCCAAACTTAAGGCATACCATTTTTTCCGAGCTGGAGTATAACATAAAGTATCCCAAAATGTCAAATAGAAAAGTTCTATAAAATGTGCAACACCAGGTGTTGCACATTTTATGAATTCGCATGAGCAACGTTTGTAATGGAGATGTTGCTAAAAATAAAACCTAAGTAATGACTGAAGCTTAGTACAGAGTCCGCCAAGCATAGTTATTTGTCGCGTCTTTGGCACAAACAGAAACATTGTCTTTTACACCGGTTGCTCCTTGCTCAAACCAAAAAGTGCCACGGAAAGTCACCGAGCAAGCGGGCCTGGTATTTGCCGGAGGTAAGACCTTTACTCCACCGCTAACCTCCAACTTGGTCCCCGGATTGGTTGTGCCGATGCCAATATTTCCATTGCTATTTATCATAAACTCCGGGATCTGGCTTTGATCTTGTCTGATAGTAAAAGAACCCTGGCGAGTGCCGTCATTACTTACTTCCCAATTTCCTTCTCTGTTTACTAGTTTAACCAAAGAATTTTCTTGGACACCTCCAGATTCTATTAAAATACCCGACCAACCATCCGGACGGAAAATATGTAGTTTAAAAACTGGTTGAGTAGTACCTAATCCGACATTACCATTCGGAGCTATTCTTAAATGCTCTGCATTATTAGTGCCTAAGCGAAGATAGCCGTTTTCATAATTCCAAATGGTGGCATTTACTTGATTATTGTTTACTCCAACCAACAAACCATCGTTTGCGCCATGTCCGGTCACATTGTTAGTAAACAACGCGGAACTTTCACCTGTGCCATCAACAGCGACATGAAGTTTTCTAAAAGGATTTTCTGTGCCAATACCCAGCTGGCCTTCAAAAGAACTGTTATTATTTAGATACTGCCTAAAACTGCCGACCGAGACAACTCCTTGTCCAAAAGTGCTAATACCAAAAACTCCAGTGCCATGTTGACTAGACCCCATTATTCCCTTTCCAAACTCGCTAACTCCTTTTATTCCTGCTCCTGCGATAAAAGGGTTTTTACTATATCCATATATAGCAGTAGGAGTCTCCGGGCCGTTAGGACCATCTACTTCTTCTACCGCAACTACCTCTAATTTTATCGGGAGAGGTGGTGTCCAGTCATCGCCAATATGAACCAGTCCGCCAAAGTTTTTTAGAAAACTATCCGCCACCCACTTCTTACCATCACACCTGACTGTTTGCCCTAATATTCCAACCGGAAGAGGTGTCTGACCGCACAAACTTTTCACATCCACCGGGTCCACTCTATTTAACAAGTCATCTTTTTGTTCAATTAAGCGATGGGTATCTGCCTGTGTTTGATTAGATAATTGCGCCGGACGAAGCAACCTGACATTGGTTACTTGGCCCAAAAAATTTCCCATCAATTCTTGAAATCGCTCTAGCAAAGTCGCTTGTTCAGCTTGATTTTGAGCATTAACCGGAAGAAAAGGAAGAACCATGCCTAAAACCAAAACTGCCATTAAAAATTTTTTCATTAATTTTTATTTAATAAACTAATAAAGAAAGACCTTAAAATTAAACTACATTTTCTCCGGCACCTCAATCCCCAATAGCCACAATCCATTTTGGAGAGTAATAAAAACCGCTTCGGTTAAGGCAATTTTATAAGGAGAATTTTTGTCTGTTTTATCCACAATTTTTTCTTTAGCGTAAAAGCCGTTGAACTCGCCGGCCAGCTCAATCAAATATGTAGCCAATTTTTGCGGCGCAAATTCTTTCGCCGCCTCTTCCACCACTTCCGGAAACTTATAAAGTAATCTTTCTACATTATTTATCTCCGTTGATTCAGAATTGGCAGACGGCTTAATCTTTTCCTGCCCGGCTTTTTCTAAAACTGATTTGGCGCGCACCGCCGAATACTGCAAGTACGGACCGGAGTCGCCCTCAAACGAGAGCGATTTTTCAAAATCAAAAACAATATTTTTGCCCGGCGCTTGTTTTAAAATTGAATACTTGAGCGCGGCAACGGCAACTTTGTCGGCAACATCTTCTTTATTTTCTATCTCACGCTCCGCCATTTTTTGAAGAGCCAGATTATGAAGCTGATTTAAAAGCTCTTCCCCGCCAATGATGTTGCCGGTCCGCGAAGACATCCGGCCTTCGGAAAGACGCAAGCGACCGTGAGACAAGTGTTCAATTTTTCCTTTGAGTTTAGGAAAAACAAATTCAGACGCTTTAACAACCACTTTATAATATTCGGACTGCTCAACATCGGTAACAGTAATGGAACGGTCAAATTTAAAAAACTTGCGCTTCAATTCAATTAACCCTAAATCTTTAGCTTCATAAGTCGGCAGGCCTTCGGAATTTATGAAAACGCGGGTGTGAAGGCCTGATTTCTCACCAGATAAAATTATTGCATTTTCACTTTTCTCAAACATGCCTTCAGCTAAAAATTTGGCGACCAATTTCCGGCCGACTTCTCCCGCTTCGCTTTCAAAAAAACTGGCGTCAAATTTGCTACCGAGCCGAGTGTAAATTTTTTTAAAATGACTAAGAGAGAGCTCCAGTCCTTTTTTATAAATTTCGTTTATCTCCGGGTCGCTCTGTTCGTAGATTTTTTTGTTTATTTCTACAATTTCTTTTCTAGCTGCCTCATCTGCTTCATAAGCTCTATCCCCTTCCGCATACGCTTTTCCAAGAATTTCTATCGTAAGCTGTTGACTGCTCGTTGTAGAGGTTGTTGGTTGTAGAGGTTGTTGGTTGATTAATGCCCAAACCACCTTGGCAACATGAAGCCCGACATCGCCGTGATAAGTCGCTCTTTTAAGTTTTGGCCCTTCCGCTTCAATAAGGCGAGAAACTGCTTCACCGACAATGTTGTTTACCAAGTGGCCAATATGAAAAACTTTAAAAGGATTCGGCTGGGTGTATTCAATTATTATTTTCTGTCCAACTAGATTCTTGTTCAAACCAAAATCTTTTTTCTCTTTTAGAATTTCTTTTGTTGAAGAAATAAAAAAATCTTTTGAAAGATAAAAATTTATAAATCCCGGCCCGGCGATTTCGATTTTTTGCAAAAAATCGAAATCGCCCTGGGTTCGCCGAAGAATAGACACGATTTTCTCCGCCAACTCTCTTGGGTTTTTGCCTAAATCTTTGGCATATAAAAGCGAAACATTGGATGAAAAATCGCCGTGAGAAATTTCGGCCGGGTGCTCAAGCTCCACTTTTGGATTTTCTACCCCAAAATCTTCCAGCGCCCTCTTTATTAAATTTTCCAATTTTTCTTTAATCACTATGAAATTTTAGCACACCAAAAGAAAGGGGCTGGTGCTTCACACCAAACCCCGATGGGAGAGTGTCTGACGACGCTTCATCGCTTTCTTCGGCAACCGCGTCGGGTGCACTGTTGTCCTCGGATGTACCTTTTGCAGTTTTGGAGAAGAATTTCCTCCGGCAAGTCCATCCTGCCGGCGCCGCCGGCGACTTCAGGTAATGCGCGGTTATACAATCGGCAATCCAGGAGCCAACAGCGAGCGTTCCCCTCCGCTCTCTTGTGAGAGCGAATCAGTTCCCTTAAGCGCCGGATCTCCTGCCCCCTTTGTCCAGAAGTCATTTTTTTGATATCCGGATCGAGTTTTCCCACCAGACACCTCCTTCAGTGTGTTGCGTGTTCCGTGTCCTGTTCCGTGTTCCGTTTCTTGTTCCACTTCTCAATATATCATATTTCGCTTATCTAAAATTATCTAAAAAACCACTTCTACCCAACAAAAATAACGAAATAACGACATCGTAAGTCATTATTTTTTAATCTTCCAAAATTAAATCCTTAATATCAAAAATATTCTCTGAGTCAAGCTCTTTCAACCATTCGGCTATACCTTTTTTGTAATTTTTTGCTCCACCCCAGAAATCATTTAAAAGATTGCGTTGAGTTACTGAAGGGAAATTTTTATTGTCCATATAATCCAGATGGCTAGACCAGCGATAACTGTTTAAAAATTTCATAGCTTCGCGGACACTTCTTAATTCTCCGCTTCGCCATTCTTTAAATTTTAGATCAAGTGGATTCAAATGAATATAGTATGGTAGATGAATAAAATGAGCATCGTTATTAACAATAATTGACTTATATCTTCCTTCAAATAAGGTGCCCGTTCTTTTATAACGTTCGTTGAAATACTTAGCGTAGCCGATATTTAATTTTTTCATAAACTGCGAAATGCCTCGCTCTATTCTCGGTCGCAGAAGCAAGTGGTAGTGATTAGGCATCAAACAAAAAGCAAGAAGATCAACCAGTAATTTTCTCGGTCGCTTTTTCACATTAATATGATGACTTACGATGTTGTTATTTTGAGAAAAGCGGTGAAATGAATTATTTACCGGTTGTTGATCGTTAAATTCAAATAAGTCGTGGATAAATCTCATTCGATCACGATCATCCATAAAAATTTTTCGTCGATCAACACCCCGACTCAAAACATGATAAATCTCGCTCATATCATATTATGACAATTAATCTTTTTTTATTTAAATAATTTGATTTCTTTTAAATTTTAACCAAATTAATAATAACATACCACTACAACAAACATAACGACTTACGATGTCATTATATTTGATATTAAAATAGGAGATGTTTTTCTAAGCTTCTATAATCTCCTAATTTTTGTTTTTTACTCTAATATCCTCCCCTATTAGCTATTGGATTGAAGTGGTTTAAGCTTATTTCCTCCCCGTGCTTCCCCACCGACCCTCGCCACGACTGGATGTAGAGAGTTCTTCAACTTGCTCAAAAGCAACAATCTCCACCGGACAAACCACCAATTGAGCGATTTTGTCGCCTTTTTCAATTTTGTATGGTTCGGAGCCCAGATTAACCAAATGAACATTATACTCGCCACGATAACCGGCATCATAAACCCCACCCATGGTTGAAAGACCGGCTTTGGCCATACTGCCTTTATCCCAAATCAACGCCGCATATCCTTCCGGAAATTCCATAGCAAACCCGAGAAAAAAAATGTGGTGTTCGCCCGAATTTAAAACTTTGTCTTCCAAAGAATACAAATCCATTCCTACATCGCCCGGATGAGCATAGGAAGGAAGTTTGGACTCTGGATTTAATATTTTTATTTTAAAAATTTGAGGCATAAGTAATTTTGGATATTTGAATAAGTAAACAAATGAATAACAGAATTTTAACATGGAATGAAAAAGGCGCCCGCGACCGGAGGGGGTCACAGGCGCCGTTGGAGAGAACACAGAGTACGAGCTCTTCATTCGTCAGAAGAAGACGATCACGATAGTTGGTTTTTTGAATCTGCAGGTGTTGTTTGTGGAGTCGGTGCATTCCTGCACCTTCTCGCACCGGAGTCGTGTACAGCCCATGCTGATCCCATCGTCGCAATCGCATGCGTCTGCGACGATGACATTGGCCTTTCCCTGCGCCATGAAGAACTGCTTGGCCTTCATGGCGACCAGAGAGCCGTCCACGAAGTGGATGTCAATCCACATCGTGATTCTCCCGCCTTCCAAGCCAACGTCGGCCTCGATTGCGAAGATGTCGCTCGCCTCCGGATCGGGCGAGATAGCGAGGAAGGTGATGCGGTCGGTTTCGACATTGACCGCCTGCTCGGCAGTCGTGAACTCCACCGAGCCGTAGCCGTTGGAGACGCTGATCTGGATGCCATCCCAGCTGATGCGGAGACCGCCTTCCAGGTAGAAGAGATCCCCGATGGGGATCTCTTCCTGGATTGTGGAGACGGGAGTCGGCTCGTCAGAGTAGACCACCTGCCCGCTCACGAGGAGCGGACAGAACATCATGGCGACAACCGCCACCAGAATCGAGAGGACTTGCTTCATGGTTTTTCACTCCTTGTGTTTTGTCTTGACTCACTCACGGATGTCCCACTCGTACGTCCGAGTGGTCAGCAGACCGGACTGGTATTTTCCTTTCCGGTTGTGGATTCTGAAGTTCTCCTTTCCGACCATAAGCCCGGTCTCGGCATCCAGGAAGTAGGTGTTGGCGCCGAAAGACACACCGTGGTGTCCTTCTTCAGCGTCCTCTTCGACATCGTCGTAGAACAGACAGTAGGCCCTGTAGAGTTTGCGACCACTTGGATCAGTCACCGAGTCCAGTAACTGACCTCGGCTGGCGATGACTTTGGCGATGCTGTCGGCTTCGCCGTTCTGCCAGATCACCCAGGCCTCGGCGTTGGCGCCACAGGCAGCTGGCAGTCCGACAAGCGCCGGATTGCCCAAGACATTCTCCGCTTGGTCAATCCATTCCTCGTCGTAGAAATCCGACAAGGGGAACGATCCGGACTGCCAAGTGATTCTATTAGACTGCGAAGTGGAACCGTTCAGGAGATTTTCCACCGAACCGACCGGCCGACCAGTGTCCTCATCCGCCTTGATGCAGATCACAGAAACCGGTTCATCAGAGATGTCGGGTCGGTAGACCTTCGACTCCAAGCTTCTTGGTGTTGTAGAGATGAATGAGACGATTCTGATCGAGATGTATGTGCCCTTCTCGCCAGCCGCGAGCGCTTGTTGGCTAGCCACTCGGGCATCTCTTTCTCCAAATTCTCCGTCTTCAAGACCCATTTCGTAGTAGATGACGTCCTCGGTCATCTTGATCTGTATCTCGTGAGACGAGTTGACCGCCTCACGGAACCGCTCCGCGAGAATCTTGGCGTCCATCTCTTCCGTAGAGGTGGCGGCCGGTGGCGCGCTCTGATTGGTCTCCTCATCCTGCTGAGGACCGGTAGGATTAACCAACAGAGCAAGCACCGCCAAAACCGCAGAGACCGTTTGTGCTTTCATATATGCTCTCCCTTTTCGAGGTGCAGGCAAACCAACCATCAACCGAAACGCTCGGTTGCGATTAGTTTTAAGTCCATTTTCAGTATAGGAAGTTGGGGCAGCTTGTCAAGAGGTAGATTCAGGGCTGGGGATTACCGCTTCGAGTTCTTAATTTCTTAAAATTTTATCAATATGTCGAGCTACCCGAATCATATCCTTCTCCGTCTTGCCACGAGTCGTTTCAGCCGCCGTGCCGAGCCGGATGCCAGATGGGTCAATCGGACTTCTGGTGTCAAACGGGATGGTATTTTTGTTGACGATAATTCCGGCTTTTTCAAGTTTGTCGCTCGCAACTTTCCCGCTGATTCCTCTTCCATCCATCCAAACATCCACCAAAATTAAATGGGAATCAGTGCCACCGGAAATTATCCTCCAGCCCGACCGCGAAAGTTCATTGCTTAAAACTTTTGCATTTTTAATAACTTGCTTGGCGTATTTTTTAAATTCGGGCGACATCGCTTCTTTGAGCGCAACAGCCGTCGCCGCGATTTGGTTCAAATGCGGCCCACCCTGAAGACCCGGAAAAACCGCTTTATCAATTTTTTTATTTAATTCCCTCTCATCAACTTTTGAAAAAATCATTGCTGCGCGGGGGCCACGCAAAGTTTTATGAACGGTTGTCGTTACAACATCGGCATACAAAAAAGGCGACGGATAAACTCCGCCGGCAATCAGCCCGGCAATATGAGACATATCCACCATCAAAAACGCGCCACAACTATTTGCAATTTCTCTGAATTTTTTCCAATCAATTAAACGCGGATACGCGGTAAAACCGGCAACGATGATTTTTGGCTTTTCTTTTTGAGCAATCTTTTTTAGTTCATCGTAATCCAAAACTTCCGTATTTTTATCAACTCCGAAAGACACTTGCCGCCAAATTTTACCGGTTGCCGACACCTTATGACCGTGGGTTAAGTGTCCGCCGTGGTCCAAAGACATTCCCATTATCTTCCCTCCGGTCGGGACAAGAGCCAAATAAACCACTAAATTTGCCGGACTGCCGGAAAGTGGCTGAACATTAACTGCCCACTCTTCCGGATTTAATCTAAAAAGTTTAAGCGCTCTTTTTTGGGCTAAAATTTCAATTTTGTCTGAAATTTCGTTACCGCCATAGTAGCGGAAATTCGGATAACCTTCGGCATATTTATTAGTCAATTCGGAGCCGAGAGATTTCAAAACATCTTTTGAAACATAATTCTCGGAAGCAATTAAATTTATAACGTTTTTCTGCCTCTTGTTCTCGGCTTTGATGAGTTTTTCTACTTCTTTATCTTGCATCCGAATTATGATAGCACAGCAACAGACACCCTGCCCCGCCAGAATCCCAGTAAAAGGAGCATTACATGGGTGAGAAAGATTTGGGAATCTGCACTTGTTCTTGCCATGAAGACGCCAACCGAAGCTGTCGCCAATGTGAGCAATGTGTGGAATGTCCTTCTTGCGAAACGTTCTTCACAGGACACAAACCCCTTGAGAGGCATCAGGATCCATGCAAAATGGCTCAAAAGCGATTTTCTCAACATCTCGCCAAGAAAATTCACAGAAAACGCTAGCACGGCACCGACTCAAGCGACCGCTAGACAGGTCACTTTTTTCATATCTAAAATCTTAGTCAAAAACCACATATTAACAATTTGTCACGGCCGTGTTAAATTGTTAATATTGTAAAAAATGTTAGAATACTATTAAAAGACAGATAGATTTTGGATAGAAATAAAGGAAAGAAACAAAAGAGAAAAAAGAAAAGTAAGAAAATCAAAAAAGTGAAATTAAAATTATGATATACAGAGGAACATTTACCGAGATACTTCTTAAAATTTTACTCTACAAAACTCATACTTTTCGACAGGTGGAGGAAATGGTGAGAAGACATCGGCAGTTTGAAGATGTTTCCACCGACTCTATTCGAAGCACCCTTTCCCGACTTAAAAAGAAAAAGTTGGCGGTAAAAACATCGGCCGGCTGGTCGGCCAGTAATCTGGCTTTGGCTACCTTAGGAAGCAGGAGTGATTTTAACAAGATTAGCCGTCAGGCGACAAAAAACAATCAGAAAGGAAAATCGAGAGGAAAAGAAGTGGATGAAGACAGAATGATTGTAATGTATGACATTCCGGAAAAACTAAGAAGTAAACGTGATCGATTGAGAGACGGATTAAAAATTCTAGGTTTCAAACAAAAGCAGCAAAGTGTCTGGATTGGACCGGCTCCTTTGCCTCGCGAATTTGTAGAGTTCCTTGGAGAATTAAGAATATTAAAATATATAAACTTTTTTCAGGTTAAGAGTGAAGATATTGTGTAAGAAAAAGTAAAAAAACAAAAAGGAGTAAAAAAGTTTCTTATTTAATCCCGCCACAGAATTCTCCATAGCCCGGCCAGTGAGATAGTTTATTTCTTATAAGATTACAATTCCAATTTGATATTTATTCTCAATCTTTTCTTATCTCATTTCTTATCTCATTCTCAATCTTAACAATTTGCCACGGCCGTGGCAAATTGTTAAGGTGTGATTTTTAATTAATTTTGATCACTAATTAGTAGCCATTTAGTTACTATTTTAATCAATTTTCAAGCTGTGGAATCTCAACCAAACTCAATCAAACCATACGGAAGAAGGATGGAAGGATAATTAAGACAGATAATTTTAAAGGATTCTTTCAACTATATTAAAGACCTTCTCGTTAATTTGCTCCGGCAACATACAGATCGGACCTTTGCAGCAAGAGATTTTCTTCCAGTTTTTATTTATTTTTGCCAAATACAGGGCGCTGTTTCGGGAATCCTTGAGATGGAGCAAATTGTCTTCGGCAACATCACGCTTGCCATTGAGATATTTCTTGCTTTTTTGGGCAACTTTTTTCTGAAGCCACATTTTGCTGACCTCAAACGGCACGTCAAGATAGATAACTAAATCCGGCCTCGGAATTTCAAAAATCCCGTATTCCATTTTGTCCAACCATTCCAAAAATTTCTTTCTTTCAGTTGCGGACTTGATTTTCCCGCCCTGATGAATTTGGTTAGCGCTGACATAACGATCGGAAATTACAATAAATCCAGCGTCAAGCCAGCTTCTAATTTGCCTGCTTGATTCAAAGCGGTCAGCCGCGTAAAGAACCGAAGCCACCCGCGGGTCGGTCTGAATAAAGTCGCCAAACTTACCACTTAAATAATTACCAATCAGCTCGCCGAAAAAGTTATCGTAGTAACGCGGAAAATCAATCGTTTTTACCTTGTATCCTTCTTTTTTAAGACGCTCGGCCAAAAGCGTAGTCTGAGTGGCCTTCCCCGAACCATCAATGCCGTCAATAACTATGAGCTTCCCTTTCATTAGCATAGATGATACCAGATGAATAATTAATTATGCTAAGATGTCCTGTAAATGTTTGAAAATATCGCAAATATGAGGCCGGTTTCGGAAAGAAAAGCCGACATCCAATATCAGGGATTGTTGGAAGAAATTTTGAAAAAGGGCGTTAAATCCAAAAGCCAGCAAGGGGTGGACGCCTTGACAGTCATCGGTCCGAAAAATCTTCGCTTCAAGCTTGAAAACGGCTTTCCTATCATCAACGAGCGCAACATGGCTCCGAAAGAATCAGACCGCCTCCCGGTTACAATCTGGAAGCAGGCAATCGGAGAAATTTTTGCTTTTGTAAACGGCGCCAGAACATTAGAGCAAATCCGTTCTTTTGGATGCAATTGGTGGGACCCTTGGGCGACAGAAGATAAATGTAGAAGCAGAGGCCTTGAAACCGGAGATTTAGGACCGGGTTCTTACGGTGCCGCCTTTCACGACTTTCCTACAACAGAGGGAGAATCATATAATCAATTTGGCGGAATTGTTCAGCAAATAAAAGAAAGACCTCACCTGCGAACTCATTTTATAACCCCTTGGGTACCACAATACACGGCGAGAATTGAAGGTAGACAGCAAAAAGTAACCATATGCCCATGCCACGGCTGGGTGCATATACGAGTTATAGACAACAAATTGACTTTGCATATGATACAGCGATCTGCTGATGTGCCAGTGGGAGTTCCTTCAAATATGGTGCAATACGCGGCTCTCACAATGGCTATAGCGCACGTTACTGGCACGGTTCCCTATGAATTCGTGCACAGCTTTTCTGACGCTCACATTTATGTAAATCAGGTAGACGCAGTAAAAACCATGCTTGAAAGAGAACCTAAACCTTTGGCTACAATGAAAATTAACACTAAAAAGAAAAGTTTATTTGATTTCAGAAAAGATGATTTTGAACTTTCGGACTACAATCCGCATCCGGGGATAAAGGCAATACCGGTGGCTATTTAAAATACTATGGAGACAAAAAAACCCCGCATCAGTGTAGTGGTCGCCATTGGAAAAAATAACAGAGCCATAGGAAACAACAATAAGCTCCTTTGGCACATACCAGAAGACCTAAAGCGCTTTAAAAGCATTACTTTGGGGCACCCGGTTATTATGGGCCGTAAAACTTTTGAATCAATTTTGGAAATTTTAGGCAAGCCCCTGCCGGGAAGAAAAAATATAGTCGTAACCAGACAAAAAGATTATGATGGTAGAGGCGCAGATGTAGTAAACTCTCTTGAAGAAGGAATAGCTCTGGCGAAAAAAGAAGAAAAAGAAGAAATATTTATAGGAGGGGGCCAGAAAATCTATGAAGAAGCTATGCCTCTAGTTGATAGAATTTATTTAACTGTAGTGGAATCAGAAAAAGAAGGAGACGCCTTTTTCCCAGAATATGAGCAGATATTCAAACGAGTTCTGGAAAGAGAAGAGGGGGGTTACAAAGGTCTGAAATATTTATGGCTAATTCTTGAAAGATGACCAATAAAGATCCAAAAAACAGATTCATAAACATGGATCTCATAAGACGTGAAGACCAAAAAATGGTTATGGAAGAAATAAAAAAGCAGGGACACTGCCCTTTTTGCCGTGAAAATTTAGACAAGTACCACAAAAATCCTATTTTAAAAGAAGGGAAATTCTGGCTTTTAACTGAAAACCAGTGGCCTTACGAAAAAGTAAAGCATCAGCTTTTGGCAATTTACAAAACCCACATCGAGCATTTGGAAGAAATAGACCCTGAAGCAGGGAAAGAGCTTATAGAGCTTTTCGCCGAAGAGAGTAAAAAAAGAAATGTGGAAGGAGGGGGGATAGCAATGCGCTTTGGTTCATCAGAGCACGGAAATTACGGCTCATCCGTCTTGCACATACACGCGCATCTCATAGAACCGGATCTAGAAAATCTGGAAGAAACGGAGGCGTGGAGGTTTAAGTTCGGCCAGCCGAAAAATTACAGAAAAGGCGGTGTGGAAACAAAACCGCAAGATAATTGACTCGGCCTTAGAAAAAAGTAAAATATGCCGAGGTTCTTTCACTCACACTTAGCGCTTTGAGAGCGAGGAGGTGTTTTTTGACAAGTGTCCAAGAACTCCGACAAAAGTTCCGTGTGCCGGGAATAAATGACCCCGAAACGCTGGTCCATATCGCCAGATCTCGAAGATACAGCCAACACTGCAAGATGGTAGAAAACGCCCTCGCCGGCAAATGCCCCTTCTGCCAGATTGATCAAGAACACAACCAGGTAATCCTTGAAACCCAATTCTGGACTGCCGTCCACTGCAACCCGCCAGAAGATCACACCAGATTCCACGTGCTCTTCATACCCAAACGCCACATAACTAATTCAGAAGCTCTCAATGAAGATGAGTGGATCGAGCTGCGCTCCATCCGCGAGCAAGTGCGACAGAGGTTGGATTACCAAAGCCGTGGCTTGTTCATACGGGACGGCGACGCTCGACGATCTGCCGGAACAATAGCACATCTACACATCCATGAAATAGTTCCCGACGGAACCGGCCGTGTGGAGTTAACCCTCTACAAGGGAGATGAGGACGAAATCAGGGGCCTTCAGAGAGCGATAGTCTACGAGAAGCTCCGCCAAGCGGGAATCCGCCCAGACGAATCTTCGGTTCTCGCCCGAAACGTTCTCTCGCCGGAGGAACATGAGCTGGTAGCAGATCGCCTCGGGTGAAAAGCGAAGACAGAGTGTTCAAGCCCAGCCCGGTTCGCAAAACGAGCCGGGCTTTTGTTTTTATCCAAAATCAACAAAAATTATTTCTACCCCTTGGCTTTTGAGAATGCTCTCTTGATCCAAAACCGAATAGCCGCCGGAATAAAATAATTTTTTTATTCCCGAAAAAGCAATTTGTTTCGCACATGGAGGACAAGGAAAAGTGGAGACATACATACTTGTACCTTCAAGAGAAATACCTTTCTTTGCCGCTTCTGCAATAAGACCGGCTTCTGAATGTAAAACGCTTGAATACTCAACCCCCACCCCCTTATGAAGAGTATTTCGAGGATCGCCATGCGCATAGGGTGTGTGCTCAGAAGGAACATGCTTGTTGTGGGTTATTAAAATTATCTTCCCATCTTTTACAACAGCCGCCCCTATTCTTCTCCACCAGTCAGAGCTTTTGTCCGCCTCTCTCTCTAGTTTTTCAATAATTTTTTTATCAAATTCTTCTACGGAAATTTTTTGATCTGCTTCAACTGGTTTTTTTTCCATCACTTTATGCTTATCCCAACGGAGAAAAACATCATCAAAATCAACATTCTCTCCGACAAGGTTGTTGGTGGCGAAAGACCTTGAAACATCTTCTTCCGGCAATACGATTTTGAACCTTCTCCCCAAAATCCCTTTTAAAGACCCTGCTTTTAAGACGCGGACTTCATCAAAAATTTTCCAGCTCTCAATCGCTGTCTTTAGCAGGTCTGGCTGAATAGACCTGATTTCTTTGTCCAAATAGTCAGGCCAGCCCGCAATGTCAGAATCAATCAGAAACAAAATTCTTGCGTCCGCGTGCTTCCTGAAGAAACGATAATAACCTTCATGAAGCACCGGCACATATGCAATTAGAATTTTTGGCATTTCCAAAAAATTATCCTTTGACTTCATTTAGGGCGTCTTCAATCGTCTTTATGATTTTGGGGGTTAGAGAAAAACCCAGTTTTTTAGCCGTACCAATCTGGAGTAGACGAATTTTAGCGCTGGTTGAAGTCGTCGCCTGCCTTTTTAAGATTGCCACCTTACCACAATGAGATTTTAAATCTTTTATTTGTTTTTTGCCGTAAGTCCCCTCAACTGCAATCAGCACGTCAGGTTTTATCGTCTTTATCAGAGCCCATTTTGGATGTTTCAATTCTTTCAGAAAAACCAAGTCAACCGAGCGGAGGTGGGTTAGCATCTCCAACCTCTCGTTTTGTGGCACAACCGGACGCTCAGGCCCTTTTCTCTCCCTTACCTTCTCGTCGCTGTCAACACCAACAATAAGAAGGTCGCCGTGTTTTTTAGCTTGCTCAAGATAGCGGGCATGACCGATGTGAACCATGTCAAAAGTTCCCTGCGTGAGGACAATTTTAAGACCCAAACCCTTGCAGTGCTTTATGAACTCACCCAGAGTTTTGTGATCTTTAATACACCTCTTGTCAAAATTTGACTCAAGATGGAAATTGCCTTTATTCACAATCAAACTCCCAATTGACATATTTGTTTGATTAAAAATACCACACTGAATGACGACCCGCAAATACAATCAAAACAAAACCCTCGGATAATGTCAGAACCCGTTCGCTAAGGCGAACGGGTTCTGACTGCTCAACAAACAGGAAAAAAGTTCTATTGCAGTCCGTCTTCCCTGTCTGCCGTCAGGCAGGGAATACTCCACGGCTTGCTTTAGGGAGAGGGCGGGTCTAAACTTTATTTATAGGTTGCAGAAATTACTTTACTTCAACCCCCATAGAACGAGCGGTTCCCTCGATTATTTTCATAGCCCCTTCAATATCATTTGCGTTCAAATCCGGCATTTTTTCTTCGGCGATTTTTTTGACCTGATCTTTAGAAATCGTGCCAGCTTTGGAGACCAGATTTTTGCCGGAACCCTTCTCCTTGTTAATAGCTTTCAAGATAAGGCGCGAGGCCGGCGGAGTTTTCAAGACAAAATCAAAACTTCGATCTTCATAAACATTTATTTCAGCCGGAATAAGTTGGCCTTTTTTGTCTTGAGTCCGGTCGTTAAACTGCTTAACAAATTCGCCGATATTAATGCCGGCTTGACCCAAAGTCGGACCCAAAGGTGGCGCCGGCGTCGCCGCCCCGCCCATCGCCTGAACTTTTATTTTTTTAACAACTTTTTTCATAAAAAACGGTCCTAATATATTAATCCTTTATAATAATGCGAGCTGAATTAACGCGATTAGCGGGTTAAATCTTCTTGACTTGCAAGAAATCAAGCTCAACTGGAGTTTCCCGACCAAACATTGAGACCAATACTTTAACTTTTCCTCTAACTTCGTCAACCTCCGAAACCTTTCCTTCCAATTCTTTGAAAGGGCCGTCGCTTATCATCACCGCGTCTCCTTGAGAAAGATTGATGGCATGCTTAGTGGTGTCTGTGTCCATTCTCTTAAACAAATCTTCGACCTCGCTCTTATCTATGGGAACCGGATAAATTCCCGAACCAACAAAGCCGGTTACCCGCGGAGTGTTTCTGACTACATACCAAGAATCGTCAGTTACGATCATTTCAACCAAAATATATCCGGGGTAAATCTTTTCTTCCTCTTCCACTCGCTTTCCAGCTTTGATTTTAATCTTTTTTTCAGTCGGCACAATGACATTAAAGATTTTGTCTTCCATTCCCAAGGACTCAATCCTCTGCTTCAGATTCCTGGCAACGGCATTTTCATAACCAGCATAAGTGTGAATCACATACCAATTACGCCCCTCGGAAATCTTTTGCTTAACCGAAGAAGATTGTTCTCCAGAAGGGTCGTCCGATTCTGGAGGAGGGTTGATATTGTTATCAATTTCTTGTGATTTTGATTCTTCCATATTTAAAGAATAAAAAATTCAAGAATCTGGGTGAAAATATAGTCAAACAACCCCAAAAACAAGGCGACGAAAACAGAAATCGCAATGACGATCAAGGTAAAAACGAGTGTCTGCCGCCTGGTCGGCCAGCTGACATGTTTCATCTCACCTTTGGTGTCTTTGATGTAATTGACGACCCTTTTCATCAGGTTTTAAAAAATGCCCTCTCGGGCACATCTTTATAATATGCCCAACTAAACAATAAGTCAAGATTACCTAATTTCGTAAGTGATATAAACTTGGGAGACAATTTTGTTTTCACCAACGGGAATTTCCGGCGCCGGAAAACCCGGTGCAGATTTTACAGAACTTTCAAGCGCAAAATCGCCACCCATTCCCATTCCATACGGGTAAAAATCTCCAGATTCGGAGAAGTTGACGATCCGCACCAAGCGAACGCTAAGGTCTTTGCTCAAGGTTTCAGCTTTTTGTTGAGCTTCGTCAATAGCCATCTTTCTAGCTTCGCGACGAGCCGCTTCCTCGTCATCCACCGAAAAATTCAATGAGCTGATGTTTGAGACGTTGGCCTGCCCAACTTTGCTCAAAACCTCGCCGGCTCGACTGATATCTCTTACTTTCAAAGAAACGATTTGACTCAACTCATAACCGGCCAAAACCCGCTCGCCAAATCCAACTCGAGGGAACTGATAGCGAGGCGAGAGATTATAGGCAATAGTTTTGATGTCTGTTTCTTCAACGCCGAATTCTTTCAATTCAGCAAGCAAGACATTCATCCTTTCAGTTGCTTGCTGTTGAGCTTCAGCCGGCGTCGGCCTCTCTTCTCTGATTGTAAAAGAAAAAGTTGCGATATCAGGCACTATAAAAACTTCACCTTTGCCGGTGACCGAAATAACATTCTGCGGATAAACGCCGGAACCGATATAGCGAAACTCTTTCATTTCACTGAAAGTTTTAACAATCAAAAAGAGGGCTAGGAACACGGCAACCAAACTGGCCGCCTTGAAAAACTTGTTAAAGTCCGGATTATTCATAGTTTTGTAAAAATTAAGTTATTTATAAAGCCCAGCTATTTTATCAAACTTTTATATTGCAAGCTACGCGCTAAAAGCAGATTCTCAAAAAGTGAAGCAACGGTTAAAGGGCCGATGCCTCCAGGAACGGGCGTAATCGCGCCGACAACTTCCCTGACCGCTTCAAAATCAACATCTCCGGTCGTTTTTTTGCCCGATATTTCTTCCTGTAATTTATCTCCTTGCGAAGAATTTATGCCGATATCAACTACTATTTGCCCCGGTGAGACAAAGTCCTTGCCGATAAAATTCGGTTGGCCGATTGCCACCACCAAAATCTCCGCTTGTCGGGTTAGCTCGCTTAAATTTTCAGTTTGGCTGTGAGCGATTGTAACTGTCGCGCCCCTATTCAATAAACAAACGGCGGTCGGCTTGCCGACAAGCGCCGACCGCCCGACGATCGTAATTCTTTTTCCAGAAAGCGGAATTTTATAGAAATCCAGCAAACTCAAAACTGCTTTGGCAGTAGCCGGTATGAGACCATCCGGCTCGTTGTTCCAAAGTTTTTTGACATTTATTGCCGACAATCCGTCAACGTCTTTTCTAAAATCCACTTTATCAATGACTTTTCCGAAATTTAGTCCGGGCGGCAGAGGCAATTGAACAATTACTCCGCAAAAATCCGGCCTATCACTTATCTTTTTAACTTCATTTTCAAAACAATCTTGATTTATGTCCTCCGGAAATTTAATGTGTTCAACCTCGGCGCCAATTTTTTCGCCAAACTCCTTTTTTTTCTCAATGTAAAGCGAGGACTCCGGGCGATCGCCGACTTGAATAATAGCCAACTTTGGAGAAACAGCTAAACCAGCGATTTCCGCCTTCAATTTTTCGGCAATTTGACGCGCCAAACTCCTGCCTTCTAAAATTTTTGCTTCAGGCATTGTTTGAATATACAACACAAAGTCAAAATGAGCTACATTTAGTAGTGGCCAATGAACTATTTATCAACACTCTCACGATCGGAAGAGTTCGGAAGAGTGATGACAAAAATAGAAGCTAGCAGCGCAAAACTTATAAAAAGTTCATAAAAACGAAAACTAAATTAGTAAAATTTGATCAATAAAAT
The DNA here is from genome assembly GCA_020724885.1 of Candidatus Paceibacter sp. Taxonomy (GTDB): domain Bacteria; phylum Patescibacteriota; class Minisyncoccia; order Phycocordibacterales; family BOKC01; genus BOKC01. The sequence continues at coordinate 71,166 of DYGD01000002.1, forward strand.
TCTTAGCGAAAAAGAAAACCCCCGAAGCCAGCGACGAATCGCCAACTCCGGGGGTTGAGG
>DYGD01000003.1 GCA_020724885.1 Candidatus Paceibacter sp.
ACAGTTAGAACGGGCAGAGAACTAAAAATTTATAGTGGCGGCAACTTCAATGTCGACCGACCATATTTCGGCTTCCAATTCAGAATTTCAATTTTGGCGGAGGATGCAGGACTCGAACCTGCAAGGGCTTTCACCCGCCGCTTTTCAAGAGCGGTGCCATACCATTAGGCGAATCCTCCAAACGAATTATTCATTTACGGTAGGTTGTTAAACGCTACTTCGCTTCTTTTGTCTCCACGCTATATTTTCTAGCCACAAAGAAGATGTAAATTATCTCCAAAATTCCGACGGTGTTAGCGACAATAATTATCACAAACCACCACTTGTGAGACAGCCGAGCGGATTTCCAAAGGGCAATTCCCTTCCATACCAAACTCCAAGCCAAGAGCAGGAGAAACATTCCTTTGTTGGCTTCAAGAAAAGTCAAAACAGTTGGATCAAAAAATTCCGTCACGAAGCTGATTTTAGCAAAAAAAAGACGCGTGGGCAATCTTGTGGTTTAATGTAGCAATGTTTTTAGGAATTGACTATGGACAGAAAAATATTGGCCTGGCGATTTCCGACGAATCAAGCGGACTGGCTTTTCCTCTCGAAGTGATAAACACGAAAAACTCGCCAGCCGAGCATATCGCAAAAATATGTTTGGAAAAAGATATAAAAAAAATAATAATTGGCGAATCAAAAAATCTAGACGGCAAACCAAATCCAATAATGTCAAAAATAAGAGAGTTCGGAGAAAAACTCAAAAAAAGAACGGGGTTGCCGGTTTATTTTGAGCCGGAATTTCTGACCACCAAACAGGCATCTCAAATACAAGGTCGCCACAAAAACATTGACGCGTCAGCTGCTGCAATAATCCTGCAAAGTTTCCTGGATAGAAAAAACAATAAATCATAGTATAATTTAAAAGATGAATCTGCTCGACATTTTCCCCGCACCGAAATTTTTGAGTCCGGAAGTTTCCGGACTATCAATCAATGATAAATTTATCCGATTTGTTGAGTTCAAAAAAAACCCGAGAGAGACCATTTTAAAGAGTTTCGGCGAACAAGAAATCGAAAAAGGGGTGATTGAAGGCGGAGAGATAAAAAACTTCCCCGCTTTCGTGGAAGTTCTTTCTAAATTCAGAAAAGAACATGACCTCAATTTTGTGCGAGTCGCTTTGCCGGAAGAAAAAGGGTTTGTTTTTAAAACTACCCTGCCAAGATTAAATGAAACCGACACCTTAGGCGCTCTTCGTTTCAAAATAGAAGAAAATGTGCCCTTGCCAACCAACGAAGCGGTTTTTGACTTCAAAGAAATTTCGGAATCAAAAAACCAGAGAGAAATCTCTGTCTTTGTTTTTCCCAAAAAAACCGCAACGGGCTTCTTGGAAGCAATGAAACAGGCCGGGGTAACGCCGACGTCCTTTGAACTAGAATCGCAGGCCTGCGCTTATTCCACAATCAAAAAAACTGACAATAGATCGTACTTGATAATCCAGGCGGATGATCATAAGACCGGTTTTTACATAGTTGAAAATGGGGTGGTTCAATACACTTCAGGCCTAAACTCAGACAGAACAAAAGGAGAAAACTCGAGGAAGGCTGAAGAGGCCGTTCCAATCACTCATGTCACAGATGGTTTGAAAATCTACGGCGCGCAAGGTGGGGACACCTCACCCCTAAGAGAAGAGGTCGAAAAACTTCTTGATTATTGGAAATCATCAATCAAAGAGAGCAAGAGAATCATAAAAAAAATCTTGGTTTGTGGGGATCAAGCTGCGAAAAAATCCACTTTGGCAACTTTTCAAGGTCTTCCAATTGAAGTCGGACTGGCGGATGTTTGGACCAACGCTTTTCCGATTGAAGAAAAAATCCCAGCCCTAAATTTCAAAGATTCGCTCGGTTACGCGCCGGCAATCGGCGTAGCCCTACCTCTAAAATAAGATGGCAAATCTACTACCAGAAGAATACCAAAAAGAAACCCGCCGAAGATACGAAGTTCGGCTTATTATCCTCTACCTTTTCTTTCTGGCCACCACCGGCCTAATAACGGCTGTTTTCCTGACACCCACAATATTAGCAATCAATGGGGAGACGCGCTCTTTGCTCAAACAAAAAGATTCTTTAGAAAAAGAAACGCCGGAATTAAAAAACTTGGCGGAAATGGAGCTCGCGGCTTCCCAACTCAAGAAAAACTTATCAGCGCTGAAAAAAACGGACACCGCACTTTTTATGGAAGCAATTTCAAGAGTCATAGAGGGCAAGAACCAAAGAATAAAAGTCCAATCAATGAGCTACAGAAACAAAGAGGGTGAAATTGAGGTCGCTTTACGAGGAGAAGCCGCCACCAGAGAATCACTTATTGATTTCGTGAAAACCATTGAAAACACAGAAACATTTTCAAAAGTTAACTTGCCGGTTTCCGATCTGGCCAAAGATAAGGACGTGTCTTTTTCAATAACATTTTCAATAATCTGATGCGACAAGGAAAAAATAAAAAAATATTGATAATCGCGGTAGTTCTCGTCCTGATTTCATGGACGACAGTTGCGATAATGCTGTCTCTCATAGAAAAAAATAAAAGATTGTTTGTTGAAACATTTGGGTTTGTTTCGGCGCACCAAGCCAAAAAAGAAAGCGTCGCGGCCTTGGCTAAAGATCTGGAGGAACTGAAAGAAGACATTACCTTATTGGAAAAATTGATAATCGGAAGAGGGCAAGAAGATGTGGCGATTTTTATCGGAAAAATAGAAACACTTGCCACAGAAAACAACGTGGAGGTATCCGTTGAAAGAATAGGCATCGTTGAATACGATGAAAAAGAAAGCAGTTTTGAAAACATTGAAGTCAGATTGAAAATTTCCGGTAGTTGGGGAAGGGTTTTAAATTTTGCTGGACTCATAGAAAACCTTCCATACCAAATAGAGATATCAGAGTTATCATTTAATTCTGTCACCATAAGCCAAGAACAGGCAGGCACTGAATGGCAAGCCAATATATTATTTAAAGTTCTAAAATTTAAATAAATGGACAAATTGCTGAAAAAAATAAAGACACGACTGATACCGTCGCGCAGACGGCACACCAACCCAAATAAAGATTGGCTGGTTCTGCTCACTTTGTTTTTTGTTGTGAATATAATTTTGATCGGTTATTTAATTCTTAAACACCACAACATCACAGGGTCCGTTCCAGACCTTCCCAAACCGGATCCTGAGATAAGATTAATAGACCCAGAGGCCATAGATAGCGTTTTATCGGTTTACGAACAAAAACAAAAAAAAATCTTTGAACTGACAGAAAATCCGAGCGAAATTCCAGACCCGTCAATTTGAATCTAGTTAGATATTACAATCAAAGAAGGCAGGGCTTGCCTAGTTGTTTTTTTTAGTCCAAAATGAGTAGATTCTCCCCGTAGTTCAATGGATAGAACGAGGGACTTCTAATCCCTAAATGTAGGTTCGATTCCTACCGGGGGGACAGAAAACAAGACAACAGGTCGAATGTCGGCAAATTTAAAACCCTTCTTTAAACTCAGAATTAGTTTATAATTAAGGAACAATTATAAGGTGCGAATTATAAAACAAAAATGGATAAAATAGTACGAGATTTTGTTTCCAAAGAACCGAGGCAGTATAAAATGAAGATTGGCAGAACAGTTGCCTCTTCCCTGACTGGTTTTATAGTCGGAGCAGTATCCGCAAGTATTGTTTGGCACGTCGCCATAAATAATTTCGGTCTCTAAAACATAATCCGAGAAAACAAAAACCCCGCTAAAGCGGGGTTTTTGTTTATCCTTCCACTTATTTAGTTAACATCGCCGCCATTTGGGACTTTTTTCTAGCCGCCCTGCTTTTACTGATAACTTTCCTTTTCGCCGCCTTATCTATGGCTTTATAGGCCTTAGACAGCAGTTCTCTGACTTTCTCTGGATTTTTTTCAGCTGAATTCTTCTTTACCTCTTTAGTAGCAAGAGACATTGCGTTTTTCCGACGCAAATTAAAAAGTTGTTTTCTTTTTGATGATCTCAGCGCTTTTTTTGCTGAACTTGTTATGGGCATAATAAAATTCTAATCTACAAATGGTATGCTAATCAACGAATTTAAACACTTATTGGTTAGTCGCTAAAATAGCAGAAATCGCCCAAAAAAGCAAATTTTGTTATCATTAATAAAATGATCGCCAAATTAAAAGGTCCTATAATCTTTAAAGATGAAAAAAGTATAATTATTGACGCCCAAGGTGTCGGCTACAGGATATTTGCACCGACTCATTGCCTTTTGAAATTCAAAATTGGAGAAATTGGCGAAATCTGGACACATCTTTCAGTCAAAGAAACTTCTCTGGAAATTTTCGGGTTTATTTCCCAATCGGAGCTTAATTTTTTTGAACTTTTGATTTCAATTTCCGGCATTGGCCCAAGATCAGCTCTCGGAATCCTAAACATCGCCGAAATAGAATCCCTAAAAAAAGGAATTTCGGAAGGCGACATTACTTATCTGACCAAGGTCTCCGGCATTGGCAAAAAAACCGCCGAAAAAATTGTGGTGGAATTAAAAGACAAACTGGGCGCCAAGGACTCGCAAGTCGGCTCAACTAAAGAAGACGTGGAAGTGGTGGAAGCCCTGAAAGCTCTTGGTTATTCCCAAGAAGAAGCTAGGAGCGCTTTGAAAAGAATATCGGCCGAAACAGAAGGCACTTCGGCAAAAATAAAAGAATCATTAAAAATTTTAAGCGGGCAATAAATAAAGTGAATTCAATAAAAAAACTGATACCGCCAAAAGTTTTAAATACCGTTCGCCCACCCTATCACTATTTTCTGGCTTTAATCGGGGCGGTATTTTACCGTTTCCCTTCCAAAAAAATAAAGGTGGTGGCAATAACTGGCACTAAAGGCAAGTCCACAACGACTGAAATTGTAAACGCTGTTTTGGAAGAAGCCGGTTTCAAAACCGCTCTGGCCAACACTTTAAGATTTAAAATCGGCGAGGAAGAAAAAAGGAATCTTTTCAAAATGACTATGCCGGGCAGGTTTTTTCTCCAAAAGTTCTTGGGGCAGGCGGTCGGGAAAAATTGCGATTGGGCGGTGATTGAAATGACGTCCGAAGGTGCGCGACAATTCCGGCACAAATTTATTGATTTAGACGTGCTGATCTTTTCCAACCTCTCGCCGGAACACATTGAATCCCACGGCTCTTACGAAAATTACGTCAAAGCTAAGCTTAAAATTGCCAATTCGCTCGCAAACAGTTCTAAAAAAAGACGAGTTTTAGTTGTAAACAATGACGACAAAGAAGCCGAAAAATTCAAAGCCGTAAAAAACACCGAAAAAGTTTTGTATTCGCTGAAAGACGCGGTTGATCTTAAATTAGAAGAAGCAAAAAGCGTCTTTGTCTGGCAAAATCAAAGAATTGAAACAAAGTTAATCGGCGAGTTTAATGTTTATAACATTTTGAGCGCCCTGACTTTCGCCAAGGCGATTGGCATTGATTTGGAAAAAACCGCGCGAGCGATTCAAAAAATTGAAAAAATCAGGGGCCGGGTGGAAAAAATCTCGACAGACGGCTTTGATGTTTATGTTGACTACGCCCACACGCCAGATTCTTTGGAGAAATTTTATCGGGCTTTTGAAGGCCGGAGAAAAATTTGCGTGCTTGGTAATACCGGCGGTGGACGCGACCAATGGAAACGGCCGGAGATGGGGCGTATTGCCGACAAATATTGCGACCAAATAATTTTAACCAACGAAGACCCTTATGACGAAGACCCGAAAAAAATTCTAGATGAGATGATAACTGCTATAAATAAAGAAAAATTAAAAATAATAATAGACCGCCGAGAAGCGATTCATGAAGCCCTAAACCAAGCCAAAAACAATCTAAGGGTGTCGGAAACCCTTAGATTAAAAACGGTAGTTTTGATAACGGGTAAAGGCACCGACCCGTTTATAATGGGTCCGCAAGGCACAAAAATCCCGTGGGACGACGCAGAGGTGGTGAGGGAGGAAATTGAAAAACTAGGGTCTAGGGTATAGCCAATAGCTAATAGAGTTTGAGACAAAAGCCCTTTTTCGCCTTTAGCGAAAAAGGGCTTTTGCTGGATAAGAAAAAACAAAGAAAATCTTATCAACACTCCCACGATCGTGGGAGTGTTGATATTCCGGTTCTTAAAATTTAGAAATAGAGAAACCCCCGAGCCAGCTAGCGCCAACCCGGGGGTGATTTTTCGGACCGCCTGCCCTCTTTCAGGGGCTTTAAGCGAGAACCACGTTCGCGCGCGCGAACATGGCCGGTCCTACCCGATCGAATCAGAGGGAGAGAAGCAGTTTGGCTTTCCTGCGACGCTCTCCCTGCACCTAGTGCTTGACCACAGCTTGACAAGTGCCCCTGACAAGATATGGTCTTCCTTTTTCGATCGTGCCCGCGGTGACCTGGGCCGTTCGTCCTCACCTTTGCCATGGGCAAGGATTATTAGGGGAACCAGGACACCTTGAAAGAACAACTCAATTATCATAGCAGATTCAAATTTTTTGTCAAGCTTTTGGGGGTGTTTTTTCATTTTTCTTTTTTATCACAGCAAAAATACGGCTAAAAATACAGCTTCTTAGTGGACAAGAATTAATTGGCAAAAAATGATATTTGGGAATTTTCCCAGAAAACCTATTGGCTAGTGGCCATACCCTAGTGGCTAATTTATTTAGCTAACAACCGCATTTCGTCTCGGCCTCTCCACACTTTTTGCACTTGAGTTTAATCTTGCCACCATAAGCGCAGTGGCGAAAATGGTCAGGGTCGTGGCGAGAAGAAGTAACGCCACACTCCGGACACTTAAAACCCTCAACTTCCCCGCCACAAACACTGCAATGCCCGCTTGAAGCGATGTGATGATGTTGCATGATAATATTATACTACTTCATCCTCTCAAAATTTTTGGCTGTGGAATTATGCAATACCTTTACATTCTAAAAAGCACTGTGGATGATGAGTTGTATGTCGGTTGCACAAATAATCTCAAGAAAAGGATAGAATTGCATAATTCCAAGAAAGTATATTCAACAAGCAGTAGATGTCCATTTGAGCTGATATACTATGAGGCGTATTTGAACAAAAAAGACGCTTTCGCAAGAGAGCAATTTTATAAGTCCGGCTGGGGAAGAAAGCATATCAAGAAAATTCTTGCTAATTACTTTCACAGCCAAAAAATTTAGGAGGACAAGTGCCCGAACTGCCAGAAGTCCACACAACCGCAAAAATGTTAAACGACCTCCTGCCCGGGCGGAAGATTTTGGATGTCTGGAGTAGCTACGGAGGAGTAATTCATCGCGGAAAAAATCACATTAAAAACAAAAAATATTTTTCTCAATTTCGAAAAAAAGTCGTTGGAGAGAAAATTGAGAGTGTAAACCGAAGAGGTAAAAACGTTTTGATTCATCTTAACAAAAACAAAACAATTTTAGTCCATATGAAAATGACGGGGCACCTGCTTTTTGGCAAATACCAAAAAGCAGGTGCCGAAACAAAAAAACCGGAGGGTTGGGAGAAAGAACCTTGGTTTCCTATAAAAAACAAAGCGCTCCAAGACCCTTTTAACCGCTTCATCCGGCTCGTCTTCACTCTTTCAAACGGGAAACACTTAGTGCTTTCCGATGTCCGCAAATTCGCCAAGGTTTGCTTGATTGAAAAAGGCGAAAAAACCGACTTAGACGACCTTGGTCCCGAACCGCTAGACAAAAATTTTAATTTTGAAATTTTCAAAACAATAATACTTCATCGCCCAAATAGTCCGATAAAAAGTGTCCTGATGGATCAGGGTCTAATCGCGGGAATTGGAAATATCTATTCGGATGAAATTTTGTGGCTTTCGGGAATTCATCCGGAAAGCAGAGTTTCAAAAGCGCCCGAAGAAAAACTGAAGTTGATTTTTAAAAATATAAAACTGCTTTTGGCCAAAGGGATTAAATTTAAAGGCGACTCAACTTCGGACTACAGAAACCCTGATGGAATACGTGGCGCCTTCCAATATCATCACAAGGTCTATCAAAGAAAAGGAGAAAAATGCCTAAAAAAAGGTTGCGGTGGCAAAATTTCAAGGATTGTTGTTGGTGGCCGAAGCGCCCACTTTTGCGACAGACACCAGAAAAAATACTAAATACCCAAAATCCGGAAGAGTGAGACACCAACGGCAACAGCCACATTCAAAGATTCTTTTTTGCCCTTCATCGGGATTTCGGCTATTGTGTCGCAAAGCTTGAGAGATGATTTTGGAAGTCCTTGAACTTCATTGCCGAAAACAAAAGCTGTTTTGGCTTTTGGTTTGATTTTTTTATAATCAACGGAATTTTTTGCCTGCTCCAAAGCGACAATATAAAAACCTTGTTTCTTCAAATCCTTCAGAAGATTTTCTGCTGATCTAACCACCTCCCAATCAACACTTCTTTCAGCGCCAAGTGAAACTTTGGTCAGATCGCGTCGCTCGCGTCCGAAACGGTCCTTCGGCGCTGGAGTTATGCCGGCCAAATAAATTTTTGAAACCCCGCAAGTGTCGGCCGTGCGAAAAACAGAGCCAACATTATGGACACTCCGAACGTTGTCCAAAACAATTACATTTTTTTTCTCCCTTGCCATTGTGTTTTTTTAAGTTAAAATTGAGAAATGCTAAACCCTTTTCCAGAACTTCTCGCATACGGCCTCTTGGCCCCCTTTATATTGCGGTTAGCCATTGGTTTTTTGTTTATCAATTTGGGTTATCTAAAATTAACCACCGAGAAAGACCGCTGGATTTCCTCTTTTAATGCCCTAAGGTTAAAACCGGCGGCTTTTTTTGTAAAGGCATTAGCGCTAGTTGAAATAATTGGCGGAATAATGCTTGTTGCCGGCTATCGCACCCAAATCGCCGCTTTGGTTTTGGCGCTTTTGGTTTTCTCGGAACTTTACGTTGAATATAAAGAAGAATCCGTTTTAAAAAGAAACCTGGTTTTCTATCTTTTGGTTTTTGCGATTTGTCTCTCTCTTCTCTTCTCCGGCGCCGGATTTTTCGCTTTTGATTTGCCACTGTAAGAACCTATACAACCGACAACCTCTACGACCTATACAACAAAAACCTTGAATTTTCTGATTTGTTTGATATATTTTTGTCGTTAGTTGTTGGTTGTATAGGTTTTTCCGCCCATAGCTCAATTGGTAGAGCAGTTGCCTTTTAAGCAATTGGTTGTAGGTTCGAGTCCTACTGGGCGGACAATTTAGAAATTAAATTCTCAAAATAAATTGTTCCAGACCGGTGGCGAAATCTTTTTGACCCAAGTGGGACCGGTGATAAAGCTCAACCAAATCGGTTGAGTGCGTTTTTAATTCCTCGTCGGTAAAATTCTTGGAAAACTCTTTGGCTTTCTTAAAAGGAAAGGGTTTCAAGCCGCTCTCGGACGGACTTTTTGATTCCTTGGCAATTAAAATATTTTTCACCTGCCAAAATAAAACACCTTGAATTTCTTCCGGAGTAAAGCCGGCTAAAACCGCCTTTTGATAAAGCGCCCAAAGCTTTTTTTTGTTTTTCTGACCAAAAGCGTCGGTCAAAGAATAAAGGTTAAATGCCTTGACCTCCGGCCGGCTGAATTTTTCAAATTTGCCTTCTTTCTTGAAAAGACCGAGTAAATCTTCTTTCAGCTCGGTTTCCAAAAAAACAAAAATATTTTGGGATTCGGCAAAATTGCGAGCTCGGGCGACAAGCAGTTCTTTTAATTCCTCAAAAGAAAGGAGGTGGTCCAAAACAACTAACCGCTTTTTTTCAAAAAGCCCTTGGCCTTGAATCAAATTTTCTATTTCGCTTAAAGAAAAATTATCTTGGTCAAAACGGATAATGGAAACGTCTTGGCCGGATTTTTCCATGAACTCCCCGGCTTTTTGTTTAATTTTTTTAAAATCGTTTCCGTGAAGTAAAATTAACATATGACCGATAGCTCATGACTTATAACCGCCTAATGTTTAAATTATACTCTATCCACTGAAATCTTTGGATTGCGTAAGAACCAGTAAGATGATAAGATTTTGGTATGTCTAAAAAAACCCTAACTATAAAAACAAAATACGGTTCGTTTCGGTGCGTTTTTGAGCCGGAGAAAGATATGGGTGGATACATGGCAGAGGCGCGGGGCGTTTTCTAATGACCTGTTTTTTTCACCTCCTTCAACTCCCCCCAGTTTTTACCAATTTCGGCGTTTACAACAAGAGGCACACCGCCAGTTTCTTCTAAAGTTAGAACTTCTTCCATAATTTTTTTAATTTTTGGAACCACTTCTTCCGCCAAATCTTCAGCCACTTCATAAACCAATTCATCGTGAATTTGCAAAACCAAATAAGCTTTGTTCTGCAAATTATTATTTTCAATATATTTATCAACGGCAATCATTGCCAGTTTTATAATATCAGCGGCAGTGCCCTGAAGCGGCGCGTTGACCGCCATTCTCTCAGCGGCCGAACGGATATAATCCATCTTTGAGCGTAAAGTGGGAAAATAGCGGCGGCGACCAAAAAGCGTTTCCGTATAGCCGTTTTTCTCCGCCTGTTTTTTAATTTGCTCCAGATAATCCGACAAGGTGCTGAAATTCTTGAAGTAGTCGTCTAAAAACTTTTGAGCTTCTTCCCGACTGGTGCCGAGATTGGCTCGTAAAGCATTTACTCCCATACCGTAAATAATGCCAAAATTTATAACTTTAGCTCTTCGGCGCATTTCATAATCAACTTTTTCAAGCGGCACGTCAAAAACCACAGACGCTACGGCAGAGTGAACGTCTTCGCCTTTTTTAAAAATCTCCAAGAGTTTTTCATCTCTTGAAAGAAAGGCCGCGACTCTAAGCTCAATTTGAGAATAATCAAAAGCGGAGAGTAAAAAGCCACCTTCGGCCACAAAGGCCCCTCTAATTCTTTTTCCAAGTTCTGTTTTAATAGGAATATTTTGCAAATTGGGAGAGCTTGAAGACATTCGGCCAGTAGTAGTGCCCGTTTGTGAAAATTTAGCGTGAAGCCGGCCATCGCTTGATAGCATTTCAGGAATATTATCAATATAAGTAGAAAGCAGTTTTTGAAATTCGCGGTATTCCAAAATTAGCGGAATTACCGGGTGCGAGCCCTTCATTTTTTCCAGCTCTGATTCGCGAGTGGACTTGGCGCCGGTTGAAGTTTTTTTCTGATTTTTGGGTTTTAATTTGAGACCGTCAAAAAGCACTTGGCCCAACTGTTTGGGCGAATTGATATTAAATTCCAAACCGGAAAGCGACCAGATTGCCTGTTCAAGTTTTTTTAATTCTTGGTGATACTCGGCCGATAGTTTTTTCAAAAAAGCCGTATCTATTTTTATCCCCCGATCCTCCATTTTCTCCACAATCGGAATAAGTGGTTTTTCTATCCGTTTAAAAAGATCTTCTAATTTCCGTTTTTTAAGTTCGGCAAAAATTTTCTCTCCAGCCCGTTCAAACGATTGGCTGTCGGCAAACCCTAAAACCTCGTCCAAGCCCGGATTGGTAATGTTGGAATCAATAAGCCACAAAGCAATGGCTGTTTCTTTCAGTTTTGATTCTGAAATATCGCTAGTTTTATTTTCATCGAGAGTTAACTGGCGCTTTTCTTCACCGCCAAAAAAATTATTCTTAACCCGATCACTCAAGGCCCGAAATTCCAACTGGCTAAACATTCGCAGGACTTCTTCTCTCTTTAGTCCGGACAACCAATTCTCTTTCGGCAATTCAAAATCGATCGGCGCTTGGAAATTGATGGTAGCCAACGCCTTAGAAAAAATCGCCTCTTCTTCATTCTCCTTTAAGATTTCTATCACTCGCGGGCTTACGCCGGCTTGTTCAAGTTTGGCAGGGTCTTTCTTTAAAATTTTATAAATTTTTTCAATAGTGCCAAATTCTTTTATTAAAATACCGGCGGTTTTCTCGCCAATGCCGGGCACGCCGATAATGTTGTCGGACGGATCGCCGCGCAGACCTTTATAATCCGGCAAGAGCTCCGGCTGAAAACCAAACCGCTCCAAAACCGCCGGCTCGTCATAAATTATCGTGTCTTTTATGCCTTTTTTCAGAGTGTAAACCTTGACTCGGTCTCCTTTCACCAATTGCAAAGTGTCCATATCGCCAGAAGCGATAATAATTTCCAAATCCTTTCTGTCTTTTAGTTTTTCTACAATCGTTCCCAGCAGGTCATCGGCCTCAAAGCCTTGTTTTTCATAAACCGGCACATTAAAAGCGGTAAAAAGTTCTTTGGATTTTTCAATCTGCCAAATTAGGTCGTCTTTGGTCTTCGCCCTCTTGGCTTTATATCCCTCATAGGCCTCGTGCCGATAGGTCGGGCCTTTAACATCAAAACAAGCGACGATATAATCTGGTTTGAATTCGGAAATAATTTTTAACAACATCAAGGATAGACCGTATAAAGCTCCTGTCGGTTCGCCCTTGTTTGAAGAAAAATCCGGCAGAGCGTGATAAGCCCGATGCAAGATGGCTTGAGCGTCTAATAAAACCAAGCTTATTTTTTTGTCTTTTTCTTTTCCGGCCATAAAATTTTTATTTGTCTGACATCCCCTCCCAGATGTCGCAGTTCTATTTTGACGCAATTTTCAGGCAAAAGCCCCCCGACTCTTTCCGGCCATTCTACAAAGATAATGTTCTCGCCATTTTCTAAAATTTCTTGCCAGCCGAGCTTCGCTAGTTCATCGGAAGATTCCAAGCGATAAGCATCTATGTGCACCAAGGTCTTAAAACAAGAATCGCGAACCTTGTAATTTTTCATAATCACAAAGGTCGGACTGATTATATTACTCTCAATTCCAAAGTGTTCTGCCAAAAAACCGACTAGGGTCGTTTTGCCGGTCCCCAATTCACCAGAGAGGCAGACAATGACTGCGTGCGCCCCGACACCGCCCAGCTTCAATAATTTTGAGTGGATTTCTCCCGCCAAAAGACCTGTCTCTTCTCGGTTTTTGCAAATTGTTTCCATAAAGATATTCTACCAAAACCTTCTGTCTTTGCCTTGTTTGTCCAAAATCAACAAAAAGAGTAAAATTAGAGACACGCATCAAGCGAAATCTTGTTTCGGCCACATCAAAAATTTCGAATTTTTTTCATAAATTTCGTATGCCCAAATTCCAAGACGAAAAACAAAATTTAAAACTGGAAGAGTTGAGAAAACAAGAGGCCGAGGATTTGGCCAAAACCTTGTCTGAAAAATATAATCTACCCTACATAGACCTGACAATCAGTCCAATCAATATAGAGGCCTTAAGAATAATAAACAAGAAAGACGCCGAGGAACACGGCTTAACCGCTTTTGACATCATAAACAAAAAGCTGAAAATTGGCATCTTGGCTCCAAAAAACCTTAAAAGCCGAGAATATATTGAAATTTTAAAGCGGAAAGGATACGAGCCAGAACTCTATATGGTTTCTCAAGAGGGCTTAAATAGAGCGTGGGAACGGTATGAAGATCTCCACGCCGACACAAAGACCAGGAAAGGTGGTCTGGACATTTCAAACGACGAAATTTTAAAGTTGATAAAAACAACCGGCAGTTTGGAAAATATAAAAAACTTGGTTGAAAATAGTTTGTCTGAAAAAAGTGTTTATCGGATATCAAAGATATTTGAAGTAATCTTGGCTGGCGCCCTAGCGACAAAAGCGTCCGATATTCATTTGGAACCAGAAGCGGATTATGTTCGCCTTCGGTACCGACTGGACGGGGTTTTGACCGACATACTTAACTTTGATACCGCGACATACAAACGATTGCTTTCAAGAATAAAACTGCTGTCGGGTTTAAAGTTAAACATCACCAGCCAAGCCCAAGACGGCCGTTTCAGTATCGGCTTGAAAGATAAGGAAATAGAAGTAAGAACCTCTATCCTGCCGGGCGCGTATGCAGAAACCATTGTCTTGAGAATTCTTGATCCCAAAGCTATTTCCGTACCTTTGGAAGAACTGGGGATTCATCCCCGATTGCTACAAATTTTGTTGTATGAAATAAGCAAGCCGAACGGTATGATTTTAAACACCGGCCCGACCGGCTCCGGCAAAACCACGACTCTTTACGCATTCTTAAAAAAAATCCACCAACCCGGGATAAAAATAATTACAATTGAAAACCCGATTGAATACCACCTGCCAGGGATAGTCCAAACCCAAACTGATGCCAAGCAAGGTTATACATTTCTTTCCGGCTTAAGAAGCGCTTTGCGCCAAGATCCAGATGTTATTATGGTCGGCGAAATTAGAGACCAAGAAACCGCGGAAGTTGCTGTCAATTCGGCTCTGACCGGACACTTGGTTTTTTCCACCCTGCACACAAACAATGCCGCCGGCACTTTTCCTCGGCTTATAGATTTAAAAATAAATCCAAAAATATTAACTTCGGCTATCAACGTCGCCATGGCGCAAAGATTAACCAGAAGATTGTGCGATTCTTGTAAAAAACCCAAAAACTTATCGGGCCAAGAAAAAAATAAAGTAGATAAAATTATTAACTCAATCAGAGACAAAAGCTATCTTGAAAATGTTCAGACAAAACAAACATGGGAAGCAGTCGGATGCAAAAAATGCAATTTTACAGGATTTAGCGGCAGAATCGGTGTCTATGAAGCAATCAGAACCGACGAGAACATAGAGATGGTTATTCAGAAAAATCCAAGCGAACGAGAAATTAATAAAGCAGCCGAGGGACAAAATATTTTGAATATGGCCCAAGATGGAACGATTAAAATCTTGCAAGGGATCACTTCCCTAACAGAGCTAGAAAGAGTGGTGGATTTGTCTTCCGAAAAGGTGTGAATTAATCACTTGTTTTGTAAGACGGGTTGTGAAATGATTAAAAAATCAAAAACACAAACCTCTAAGCAGCACTTTTAAGTGGAACAAAAAAGTATGGTGTTTGGCTAAGGATAGTTCCAGCCGAGGCCAAAAGGTCCTCGCCAAAAACCAAAAGGTCCGGAGACCCGTTGCTTAGAGGTTTGTGTTTTCAATTTCAAAAACCCTAACCTCTGGTATCCTAGCATAAAAGATTGCCTGTGTCAAATGTTTCCCTAACCGACCCAAACGGGGTAAAATTTAGCTATGGCTAAAAAAGAAAGCGGAATAAATCCTCCGTCCCGCCCCGATTCCGCTAAAGCGGAATCGGGGCGGGACACCTCCTTTAGAAAAGTAGGAATAAATAGCGATTTTCAGTACTTAGACCAAAAACTCCGGCCAAGCCGTTGGGACGAATACATCGGGCAAAAAAACATAAAAGATAATCTGCATATTTTGCTGTCAGCGGCAAAAGAAAGAGAGCACCCGCCAGAGCATATTCTGTTCTACGGCCCGCCGGGCTTAGGAAAAACCACCCTGGCACACCTTATCGCCAAAGAAATCAACGCTCAAATTAAAATAACTTCCGGTCCGGCGATTGAAAGAGTTGGCGATTTGGCTTCAATTTTGACCAACCTCTCTCCGGGCGATATTTTGTTCATTGATGAAGTCCACCGCTTGCATAAAACCATAGAAGAAGTCCTATACCCAGCAATGGAGTCCGGCAGTTTGGATATTGTCCTCGGCAAAGGCCCTTCGGCCAGAACCGTTCAGTTGGAGTTGCCACCCTTCACTTTAATCGCCGCTACCACCAGAATTGCCATGCTGTCGTCTCCCCTTCGCAGTCGCTTTTCCGGTGGCGTCTTTAGATTGGAATATTATAATCAGGAAGAAATCGCCGAGATTATCCGCCGTTCGGCCAAAATCTTAGGAATTAAGATAGAAAATAAAGCGGTGGAAGAAATCGCCAAACGAAGCCGATTCACTCCGCGTACCGCAAACTATTTTCTGAAGCGATGTCGCGATTTTGCGCAAATTAAAAAAACCAGTTTGACGGAAGGAGTCGTGACTGAAGCATTGAAAATGCTTGGTATTGACGAAGTCGGTCTTTGGCCATCCGACCGAAAAATTTTGGAAGTCATAGCCCACAACTTCCGAGGCGGGCCGGTCGGACTCAACACTTTAGCCGCCTCAATTTCCGAAGAATCGGCAACAATTGAAGAATACAACGAGCCATATCTGATTCAAATCGGTTTTTTGGAACGAACTCCAAGAGGCCGAGCGGTTACCAGTTTCGGACTTAAACACATCAACAAACAAAAAGAAGGTTTGTTTAAATAAAGTTTCATTCACGGCAAGGGCTCCCCTAGTAAGAAGGGGAGCCCTTGCCATATTCCGTTATAAAAAATAACCCTCCGTCTGCCGAAGCAAACAGAGGGTCAAGGGGTCCAAGTGCCAAAGTGTCAGCTTGCGGCAGACACAGTGGCAGAGGGCCCAAGAACAGAATTACTGCGAGAGAACACCATGAGGCCAGCGTCCCACCTGCCCGGGTACTCAACGGGGTCGGCGCGGACGAGCCAGCCGTCGCCATCCCAGAAGACGTAGACCGCGCGAAGGACGCCATTCCGGTCGTGAGCGTAGAAGATGTTGGCACGGCCGTTGTTCAAGAGAACGCCGGCTTCGCCGTTCTTCTGTAGTGTCATGAGGTGGTAGATATGTCTGAGTGTCGTTCTTGGGTTCTCCTCCCCGCCGAGTTCGGCGATGATGGGTCCGTCCACCTCTTGTCTTGTGAGCTTGTAGTAGCAGAGAGTGGCATAGCTTTCCGGCTCTTCTGCCATCCCGCCGAAGTAGTTTCGGAAGTTGTATCCGATGAAAGAGATATTGACCGGAGCTTTTGGACTTGTGTCCACCTTGAAGTGGTCGTCCACGATGAACGGCTCCGTGCCGGCCGGCACATCCACAGTGCCGATGTGTTGGAGGAGTAGTGGCTTGGAAGCTTCGTTGATCTGAAACTCCACCGTTCCGTTGAGAACACCGATGACGGTTTTCGCGCCTCCAACCTTCTTGACGAAGGCGTTCAGTTGTCCGACGGTTAGACTGGCAGATGCGAATTCGGGTGAACTCATCTTTACTCCTTGCCCTTGCTCGGGCGGTTTGATTTGCTCTAATCCGAGCTAGGAGCCATGCCAACATGGTCATAGCCAGAAAACCTCTATATTTCAAGGTCTTTTGGCTATGACCATAGTATCCTTATCCGCAAGTATAACTTCAAAGAGCAAAACTGCTTCTAGTATACACTAAAGTAGTTTTTTGTCAATCTTACGAGTGAAAACTCTGATGATATACTACAAACTACCCCGAACTAAAGCACAGCTTAGTACGGGACAGGCTTACTATCCCGACACGCAAAGCGGTCGGGATCCCGTACCTCCGGCAAAGCCGAAGCGTCGGGACTAACTACAAACTAACTTGGCTGGTCACAACAAATGGTCAAAAGTTAAGAGGAAAAAGGCGGTTACCGACGCTCAAAAGAGCAAGCTTTTCAGCAAGGCTGTAAAACTGATCAGCGCTGAAGCCAAAAAGTCCGGCGGAGTAGAGTCCGTCGGTCTAAAGTCGGCGATTGAAAAAGCCAAGGAGGCAAATGTTCCAAAAGATGTCATTGAAAGAGCGGTCAAAAAAGCCAAGGAAAGCGCGTCACAAGAAGCAATAACCTATGAGGCCTATGGTCCGGGCGGAGTAGCGATAATCATTGAAGCATTAACTGAAAACCGCAACAAAGCGGTGGCGGAAATAAAACATATTTTGTCAAAACACGGTTTTGCCTTGGCCACTACAGGCAGTGCTGTTTGGGCTTTCAAGAAAGAGCCGGCTGGGAGCGATTGGCAACCGGCCAACACCCTTAAACTCTCTGCCGAAGACGAAGAAAAACTCGGCGCCCTAATTGATGACTTGGAAGAAAACGACGAGGTTCAAGAGGTTTTTACCAACGCAGAGTAAAAAGCTATGGAGGATATTTCAAGTTTTCTAAAAAAATTTCGCTTGCTGGTCAAAGATGGTAGCGAACAAAAGAAAATGGTTGCCGGTGTTCTAAAACCTTTTTGCAGTTGCGACATTCTACCGAGTGAAATAGATTTTCGCCAAAGAAGAATTTACTTGAAAACAAACAGAACCCAACCCGCCGACAAAAACAACATATTCCTGAATAAAAAAGAAATTATAGAAAAAATAAATAAAGAAACCGGACTAAGTTTTGAAGACATCGGTTTTTAAACATTCTCCTAACATTTATAACAATCTCGGTTAGTCAAGAAAAACAAAATCTGCCTCAACTTCAGCTCGATTGAACACCGAATCATAGACAACGGCCTTAAGAGTGTTTTCTCCCTCAAGCGCTCCAACTTCTACGGGAACAAAAGAGAATGTGAAATTTGGTCCGTTCTCCGAGTTCCCTAAATATCCTTCATTCAAGAAAAATTCGGTTTTAACCCTTGGATAAAAACCGCCCGTATTCAAACTAACATTGATTCTTTGATTTAAATCAAATCTTGAGCCGGAATTTGGGGTTGAAAAATTAGCAGTTGGAAACCTGGCGGGAATATGAACATCGTCATACTCTTTCGGCACATCATTTTCAGTTAATTCCTTTATACCCTGCCGCACCACCCACTCTCTGACAGAAAAATCCCAAAGAGAATATTGAGGGTCTCTTGCGGGGTTGGCCGGCCGTGGCCCTCTCGGCGCATCTTTATCAAGCCAGTGCAAAATTGTTCGGACTTCGCCAATTACAACTTCTTCCATGGTTTCTTTGGGAGTAAATTCGGTCGCCAACTTACCGGAAATCCTGTCAATGAAAAAGGACTCCCCGCCCTGCCAAATCCCCCTAAGAACGGGTTTCAGATCTTCCGTTTCGGTCGGCATATCAGGCAAAGGGTTGGAAAATCTTTCGTCCGGAAAAAGAGGCAGGACCTCATCCATAAATGCTCTCCAAAAAGGCGCGATTATAAAACCAGCGATCTGCTTTTCCATTGGCCTATTATCATTATTGCCTGCCCAAGCGCCAACCGCCAAGCCGGGTGTATAGCCGACAATCCAAGCATCGCGATAATCATTAGTGGTTCCTGTTTTGACCGCTACCTGCCGGGTCTGAAAATTCAAAGGAGAATTTTGGCCAAAAGCCGGGGCCCGGGCGGTGTTATCAGACAAAACGTCAGAAATTTTCCTAGCAATATTTTCTTGAAGCACGATTCTCGGCTCAACATTCGCCTTTTCCAAAATTTTGCCAGAGGAATCAGAAATTTCCAATACGCTGTTATAAGGGATTCTTACCCCATCATTGGCAAACACCCCATACGCGCTCACCAGATCAAGCAAGGACACCTCGCCACCACCCAAAACCAGTGTTAGTCCGTACTGATTGGCATCTTTCAAATTCTGAATTCCCATTGCTCGAGCCAAGCTCAAGGTCTGTTGCAAACCAGCAAGATAAAGAGTTTTAACCGAGGGAACATTAACCGACTGCGCCAGCGCTTCTCTCATTGTCATTGGCCCACGAAATACATTGTCATAGTTTTGTGGAGCATAACAATTTACACCAACACCTTGGGGCGAACAGCCGGCGGTAAAAACGGTCGGCAAATCAAATAAAGAGGTCTCCGGGGTGTAGCCCTTGTTGAAGGCGGCGGCATAGGCAAACGGCTTGAAAGCAGAGCCCGGCTGACGATAAGCGGTAGCAACATTAAAATTGCCGTCTATCTCCTCATCAAAATAATCACGAGAACCAACCATCGTCAGAATCTCACCCGTCTTTGGAGAAACTGCGACCAAAGATATGTTTTCTGCATTAAAATCAACCGTGTTGCGCAGAGCGAAGTTTTTTGCCAAATCTTCGGCTTTTTTTTGAATTTCATAATCAAGAGTGGTTATAACCTTGAGACCTCCAGTTTCCAAAACCTGCTGGCCGTATTTTTCCTCCAAGGTTTCTTTCACAAACATAACAAAATGTGGGGCCTTTATTCCGGCATCCTCCCGCGACCTAAATTCAGTTTTCTCTTCCAAAGCCCGCTCGTATTCTTCTGTGTTAATAAAACCGTGACGCAACATTTCTCTTAAAACCAGATTTTTTCTGTTTTCCAACCTTTCTCTGTTAGCCGGCTGGTAAGGAGAATAAAAAGACGGGGCCTGCGGTAGGGCCGCTAAATAAGCGGCCTCAACCAAAGTTACCTCGGATGCCTTTTTTCCGAAAAAAGCGCTGGAGGCCTCTTCAACTCCATACAAGTTTCCGCCATAAGGGCTTTCGTTTAAATATATCGCTAGGATCTCGTCTTTGGTTAAAACATTTTCAAGTTTTACCGCCAAAACCCATTCTTTGATTTTTCTGGAAATTCTTTTTTCTGTGGTCAAAAGAGAGTTTTTAATAACTTGTTGAGTAATTGTTGAACCGCCCTGCCTGAAACCCAGAGAACCAATGTTCACCAAAATAGCCCTAATAGTAGAGCGGATCTGGACACCGCCATGATTGTAAAAATCAGCATCTTCTATAGCCAAAGTCGCTTTCTTTATGTGCTCCGAAATTTCCTCAATCGGCACAATCGTCCTTTTAATATTTTGTGACAGGTCAAACAAAAGAGTTTCGCCAGTTCTATCATATATTTTAGTAGATTGGGCTAAAATTCTCTGATTAAAAGATTGCAGGTCTGGAATTTTAAAGGTTGAAATCCAAACAGCCAAAAAACCAGCCGCTAAAAAGCCGGCGATCAAAACGCATATTGCTAAAATTTTAATTTTTGATTTTAAACCTCTCATGTGTTCAAAAAACCCACAAAAACAAATATTAGCACGAATCAACAAATATGATACATTTATAAGCGACGCCAAGCGAGAACGAAGGCCTGCCAGATAACTAATCTCGCCCATCAAATAAGCAACACAAAATTCTCAAATGCTAAAAAACAAGAACAGACAAGAAGTTGATGATTTTTTCACACGAGGAGTTCGCGATGTAATTGACCCGGACGGGGCTTTCAAGCGCAAACTAGAAAGTGTGCTGGATGGTCAAAATAAGAGAGAAATCATCGTCAAGTGGGGGGTAGACCCAACCAGTCCCGATATTCATATAGGACACGCTGTAGTTTTAAGAAAACTAAGACAACTTCAGGAGTTTGGTTGCAAGATCGTCTTCTTGGTGGGCGACTTCACCTCCCTTATCGGCGATCCAACTGGTAAAAACGTAACTCGTCCAGAAATTGAACAGAAGGTGGTCGAAGAAAATATGAACACCTATCTGAAGCAGATAGAAAAGATTCTGAGAACAGAAAAGGAGGTTTTTTCGTGGATAAGAAATTCCGACTGGTTCACCTCGCCGACAGATTTAAACTTGCCGGAAACTTACAAAGTAAATTTAGAAGTAAATCAAAACAATCAAAAAATAAACGTTCCTATCGCTCCAAATTCTTTTGTCGGCAAGGCAATTGTGTTTGAAAAAACAAGAATGCAACTTTCGGAGAACACTAAAAACAAAGTGGCGGTTGTCACTTTAAAAAATTTCCTCTGGTTTCTAAAAAAATTAACTCATGCCCGCCTTATTGAACGAGACATGTTTCAGGAAAGAATCAGATCGGGCAGAGAGCTGTATATGCATGAGCTGGCCTATCCAATTTTGCAAGGCATTGACTCCCACATAATATCGGAAATTTACGGGAGTTGCGATCTGGAAGTTGGTGGCAGCGATCAGACCTTCAATATGCTTTGCGGTCGGGAGATAATGAAAAACAACGGTCAGGAACCGCAAGCGGTTATCACCTTTGAACTCCTTGAGGGGACCGATGGTAAAGAAAAAATGAGCAAAAGTTTAAATAATTATATTGGCATCAACGAGCCGGCAGAAGAAATTTTTGGGAAAACCATGTCCATACCGGATACCCTTATCATCAAGTATTTCAATCTGTGCACCTACACCCCACGACAAGAGATTGAAGAAATTGAAGAAAAAATAAACTCTGGAAAGATCAACCCCAGAGATGCAAAAATGCGTTTGGCAAAGGAGATTGTTTCAATCTACCATGGCTCAAGCTCGGCAGAGGAGTCAGAAAAAAACTTCTTAAAAGTTTTCCAAAAAAAAGAGGCGCCCGATAATCCGGAAGAGTTGGGGGCAGAAACTGATGAATTTTTATCTGAAATTTTAACTAAAAATAAATTTGTAAAATCCAAATCTGATTTCCAACGACTTGCCCGGGCCGGAGCAATTGAAAATGTGGAAACCGGTGAAAAAATCACCGACCGGTTTTTCAAAATAAAAGAAAAAACTTATCTCAAAATAGGCAAAAAGAAATTTGTCAGAATAAACCCCAGATAAATTCTCTTCTCGTTCTATTTTAGCTCGGAGGATGAGAAGGCGAGTATCGACAAAAAACAAACACCCCGCTTCAGCGGGGTGTTTGTTTTTTACATTTCTTCTTCGTCATCCTCCTCGTCTTCGTCGTCAGAATCATCTCCATCATCGACCGTAGCAGAATCATCGGGGGTTTCCTCATCCGCGCTCATCAAATCATCATGGTCACTATCCATATTCTTAGATTTCTTAAAAATTATAAGTTGGCGACCACCTCCACAGGTAGCTGGAGGTAAATCATTTTTACCAAATTTGGATTTTATTGTAAACAGCCCAAACCCCCAGTGTGGATAACAAAAACTAGACGGGTTGGTTTTTAAAATTTTTAAGATGGGCAAACGCGGTCAAGCCGACTGCGACAGCATCATATTCATCATCCTTCAATCCGTCCGGCTTTGTCATTTTAACAAGTTTTTTGACCATCACTTCAATCTGGCCCTTGTCGCTTCGGCCATATCCGGTAACGGCAACCTTTATCTGTAGAGGGGAATACTGGACCACACGAACACTCGCCTTCATGGCCTCGTATATCACCACCCCTCTAACTTCAGCAACCTGAAAAGCTGTCTTTTGGTTTTTATTGAAAAAAAGTTTTTCAATGGCCAAAAGATCTGGAGAAAATTTGCCAATTAACCTTTCAATCTCCCGACCAACCAATAGACACTTTTTTTCAAAGCTGTCGGACTTTTTGGCGGGGGGAGAGAAACAGTCGGAATACAGCAATTTTTCTCTGCCGTCTGGTTGTCGCTCCAAAACCGCCAAACCAAGGCGGTCATAACCAGGATCAACTGATAAAATCACCATATTAGATTTAACGGTTCATCGGCATCACTAAATAAAGAAAACTTTTGTCGCCGACACCCCTTATAACCATTGGTTTGGAAACATCATTTAATGACACAGAAACGCTGTCGGCGGTTAAAGAATTCAAGCAGTCAGAGACGTATTTCAAATTGAAACTGATATCTATGTCTTTACCGGAAAGAGCCGCGTCGATGCTGTAAATATTTTCTCCTAGTTCGGTATTTTTTGTTTTCATTTCAAAAACCTTTTTTACCGGATAAATCACTAAATTTATTTGGTTGAATTTATCAGACATGACGTTAGCTAACTTTAGAGAAGAAGCCAAATCTTGCCTCAAAACAACTGCTTCTGTTTCAAACTCTTTTGGAATTATTTGCTTATAATCCGGAAAAGTGCTGTCAACAAGGCGCGAGGTTATGTAAGTCCCGCCGGAACTCAAGGATATTTGATTTTTATCAATAAAAACAGAAACATCTCCACCTTCTCCGTCAAGAATTCGGGTGATTTCCAAGGCGTTTTTATACGGCAGAAGAACGTTACCAAAATCCTTTGACTGCTTTAACTTGATTCTTTTTTCTGCCAACCTAAACGAATCTGTTGCGGCAAAGACCAAATCTTCCGAATCGCTATAAATAAAAACACTTGAAAGCTCTGGTTTGATTGATGACTGGGTTGAGCTGTACCAGACGGCCTTTAAGCCATTTACAAAATCAGAAGCTGGCATATTAAACGGCTCGGATTTTGTTTCTGGAATACTTGGAAAATCATTTGGGTCTTTGGTTTTTATTGTCGCGAAATTTTTATTTGTCGTAAGTTTAACCTCGCCGTTAGACCCCTCAAATTTTATATTTTTGGTCTCCGGTAAGTTGCCAATCAAATTTATCAAAACCTCTCCCGGTACTGCAACTACCCCGGGGGTTTCTGTTTTTACCGGGACCTCCAACCTGATTCCGATATCCAGGTTTGTCGCTTTTATAATCAATCGATTATTTTTATTTTCCAAAAGAAAACAACTTAGCACTGGCAACCCAGGATTTCTGTTGGTTGCGATTTTTCCGGCTTTAGTTATGGCGTCTAGTAATTTATCTTTTATACATTCAAATTTCATTTATTTTTATTATTAGCTATGTTGATAAGTGGAAAAGTTTTAAAATGTTTCAAAATAAGGTTTTTTTGTTGTTTTTCGTGTGTATAAACACTGGAAAACTGGTGGCTTGTTTTTAATAAGGTGTTGAATTAATTTTTAAATTTACAAACGACATTTTTAATGAACATTTTTCCCAACTTTTCTCAACAGCTTTTCCAGGCCAGTTTTTTAATTTATCATTGTTCGCAGTTGGTCTATTTCTTTGCATAAATTGCTGTCGTGTCGCATCTCCGCTTTTATTTTTTCGCAGGAATGGATCACGGTGGTGTGGTCCCTCCCCCCCATCTTTTCACCTATAGAGGGATACGAAATTCCGAAATCCTCTCTCAATAAAAACATCACTATTTGTCTCGGACGAATTACCTCTTTTTTTCTGGTTTTTTCATAGATTGTGTTTTCTTCCATATTATAGAAATCAGAGACAATTCTGGCGACCTCTTTGACCGACAGCGTCTTTTTCGGCTTGGAACTGTGTCTCAATAGATTTTTGACCTCTCCAAGAGTAAGCTCCTTGTTTTTTATTTGGTGGTGGCACGAAATAGCGTTGAGGGCACCTTCAAGCTCTCGAACATTTGTGGTGATACTTGAAACTATAAAGTCAACGACTTCCTGAGCCAACTCTATTCCCAGATTTTTTGCCTTGGATCTAAGGATGGCTGCCCTTGATTCGTGATCTGGGGTCGGGATATCGACTATCATTCCGGCGCTGAACCTAGATTTCAAACGGTCCTCCATATCGGGAATAAAGTTCGGGTGTTTGTCCGAAGAAAAAATTATTTGTTTATTGCTGTCGTGGATATTATTGAAAAGATGAAAAAGCTCTTCTTGGGTCTTTTCTTTGCTAGATAAAAATTGTATGTCATCCATAATCAAAACATCGTATTTTCTGTATTTTTCTTTGAAATTATTTACCTTATTTGCTTGAACAGAACCGATATAATCCATAGCAAACTTTTCTGATGTCACATAGTGAACTCTTTTTTCCGGATAGGAGTTTTTTATTTGGTTTCCTATCGCTTGAATCAGATGAGTTTTGCCGACGCCGGTGTTGCCGTAAATGAATAGCGGGTTGTACACCAACCCCGGTTGTTTTACGACCGCCTGTGAGGCCGCGTACGCTAATTCGTTAAAGGGGCCAACCACAAGAGATTCAAATGTGTATTTTGGATTCAGGTTGTCGTCTTTGTTTATGTAGAGTTCCTCCAAAGGAAGCTCTCTGTTGGGGCTGGTCCTGACTTTGGTTGGCAACTCCTGTTTTTTCTTGGGGTCGGTTGGTGCGATCGTATACTCCAAAGATCTGATATCACTTGAAAGCCCCCTTAGGATTTTTAGAATGAAGCCGTGATGTTTTGAGGACAACCAATCCTTAACAAAGGCGTTTGGCACGCTTAAGAACACAGCCCCGCTGTCTTTTTTTAGTATGCGAGTGTCTTTAAACCAAGTGTTAAAATTCGCTGGAGAAGTGTTCATCTCTATTTCGGCCAAGGTGTTTTCCCATAGTTTTTTTGTGTCATCCATAGTGTTTGGGTAATTATATACTCTAGATCTGTTTTTGAAACTTGTTAAAAGCGTCTGATTATGTTTATAATATGTGAATAAATTGTTAATAAAGTTTAGCCCCGTCCTATTCCCGATGCTCTGCATCGGGAATAGGACGGGGCATCAGGGTAAATTTTTGTAATAAAATGGCAAAAGCAAATAAATTAAAAAGGAGAAAAATGTCTCGCGCCCACGGCTTTCTGAAGAGAAAAAGTTCCTCGGGAGGCAAAAAAGTCGTTCGGTCTCGCAGAAGGAAGGGACGCCGGGCGCTTACTAAATAATCCCCTATCCCGACTTTCGCTAGCGAGGTTTTTGGGAACTTAATATCATTATGCTACCCCGAGAATATCGGATCAGTAGGGCTCATTTTGCCGATATTTTTAAAAAAGGCCGTTTTTTCTCCGGCCAAAATTTAACTCTGGTTGTGCTGAAAAAACCGGAATCGGCTAAAAAGAGTAGCCGCTTTGCTTTTTCGGTGTCCAAAAAAGTCAGCAATAAGGCGGTGGTTAGGAATAAGTTAAGGCGACGTGGTTATGAGGCCGTCGGAGAGCTGATTTCCCAAGTAAAATCTGGTTTTTTGGCAGTTTTTGTTTTAAAAAAGGGTGCCGAAAAACTGAAATTTGAAGAATATAAAAAAGAAATAAAAGGACTTTTGATTAAATCGGGCTTGACAAAATAACAGAATTTGGTATCTTGTTAGCGGAAATGCACCCAGACGAAGGCGTGTTGCCTTTGTCGGACAGAACAAACGAACCCTGTCAGGAGATAGAAATGCCAAGGTTTACCCTGAATTTTCGAGACGGAACCACCGGGGTAGTGGATGGGGAGACCATCAGTGATGCCTGCAGAATCTACAACCATCGGCCGGTTCATGTTCTCGCAGATCTTCAAAACTACACCACGGAAGATGGCCAAGAAGTTCCTGTGGCCGGAATCGCAGACTGTGGTTGCTTCTACCACGCGGAGCGGGGTGAAGCATGCCGCCACGATCTCGAAAAGGCCGGGATCATTACAGCCAGCGACAATGGCTGTGATACGGACGAGCATGACCGCCGTGATTTTGAGTGCGGTCCGCAACTTCTCGATCCGGCGCTTCGCGGTCTTGATGCTAGCAAAGTGCCGGCGGAGAGGCCGGAGGAATGCTTTCCGGGCGATGCCCAACGCAGGAATGCGTAAGTGTCGATCTGAGCAGGTTCCTAAACCGTACGCGACACGCAAACGAAAGTTTGCTCCGCGCACGGTTTTTTCTTTTTATTGCAATTCGTCAATCCCAAAAGATTGACTTAAATTTCACTTGCTATAATTCCACTAATTTTCCCGATCGGGAAAATTAGTGGAATTAGAGTGTAACGAATCGCTTAGAATTTTATCAACATTCAGATTAGGAACAAGTCGATATAAAATTGTAATTTTAAGGCAAATGATTTAAAATAGCCGAATGTCTTGGCTTTATCATACTCTCATTTATCAACCACTCTACAACGGGTTGGTTTTTTTGATGGATATTGGGGCTGATGCCGGTATTGCGGTGGTGGTTTTGACCCTCGCCGTTCGTTTTATTCTGTTCCCTTTATCTAAGAAAGCGGTTACCACTCAACAAAAAATCAGAGAATTCCAGCCGGAAATAGACCGCGTAAAGGAACAATATAAAAAAGACCGACAAGAACAAGCCAAGAAAATAATGGAGTTTTACAAGGAAAAAGGCATCAATCCTTTTTCAAGTTTTTTTCTGGTTTTAATTCAGTTGCCGATAATTTTCGGTCTCTATCGCATTTTCTGGGCTTCTGGCTTGCCGGAAATTCAACAACAAATTCTTTATTCATTTGTTCCAGTTCCCGCTTCGGTTGATATGATATTTTTGGGATTGGTTGATATTGCCTTAAAGAGCTGGCCGTTAGCTATTTTGGTGGGCATTACCACCTTTTTCCAAATGAAGCTCTCAATGCCTGCTCTGAAGAATACCAAACCGGTCGGTCAATCTTTCAAAGATGATTTGGCGCGCAGTATGAACCTGCAGATGCGATACTTTTTTCCGGTCATTTCCATTTTTTTGTCCTACACCCTTTCGGGTGCTATCGCTCTCTACTGGTTGACTAGCAATCTCTTTACCATCGGACAAGAAATGTTTTTGAAGAGAAATAATAAAAAGTAGAAACCATGGAAGACAAAAACAACAACGAAGAGCATATAAATTCCCTTGCCTATTGTATGGAAGTAAGGACGGTTATTGAAGAATTATTGCGCCAAATGAACGTCGCCTACGAAGAAGTGGAGGTTTTTAAGGGACTTTCCGAAGTTGGCCCGAAGTTTATTATAAAAAGCCGAGAGTCGGGAATTTTAATCGGCGCTCGCGGTGAAAACTTGCGGGCTTTCAGCCACTTGGCCAGAAGAATTGTTTTCAAGAAAAAGGACGGCTTGGCCAAATTTACCTTGGACATTAACAATTACCAAGAGGAGGCGACTAAGAAAATCAAAAACCAAGCGCTGTCTTTGGCCGAAGAAGTCAGAAAGAATAAAAGGCGGATTGAATTGGAACCAATGTCTTCTTACGAACGAATGATTATTCACTCCCTTTTTTCTACCGACCCGGAAATTGAAACCGAATCAATCGGCGAAAAATCCGACCGGCGGGTGGTAATAAAACCTAGAAAGTAGTTTGTAAGTTAAAAACCCTAAGGACTCAGTTTTGAACTTATAGCAGAGCGGAACTTACCAACTTACCAACTTACAAACTTACCAACTATTGCAATTCAAACACCCAAAGTGAATAGTCGTTTTTGTTGGTGAAAAAAATAAATTTTTCTGTTTCGTCTAAAAACAGATTGGTGGCGTCTATGTTTTCCAATTGAGATAATGGGAAAATTCGTCCGTCTGAAACATTAATTTCCCAAAGCGCGTCGCTGAAAGAAATTGCGCCTTGATACCAACTGTCCGGGTAAGCGAATCCTTCCGGTATAACTTCAGGCATAGCGCAGTAAAGAATTATGGGATTTTTCTTGCTCCAGACGCATTTTTCTGGAAAGGTGCCGCCAAAATCCGACAAGTCGCTTGTTTGCCTGCCGTTTAAATCAAAAAGATTAAATGAAATTCTACCTTGAGTTGACCCAGAATAAACCGCTTTTGAAACATCGGGGCTGATTAAAGCAGATAACCCGAATATGCCGTCTAAAATTTTCCGCATTTCTCCGTTGCTATTTAAAATGTATGCCAGCCCCGGGAAAAGAAAAGACGGCTTGGTCTGAATTAAGATACCCTGCCCGTTTATGCCGGAAGCGCGCCACTCCCGCGCCGGCGATTCAAAAATTTGCTGTCTTTGGCTACCGTCAGGGTTAGCCAGAAAGCCAACCGAACCCGAAGCGTCCTCAAGTAAATAGAAAATTTTGTTTAAATTTGGTAGATAAATCAGATTTTTGATATCAGTCGGCAGAAAATTTAGAGCTGTGCGATAAAATTCGTCCTCGTTTCCGTCTTCTGTAACTTCGGCCGGTTTTTTGGCGCCGGTTATTTCATTCAATTTTTCTCTGGTTAATTCGTCTACAATACCCGTCGGCTCTGTCAGATTTTGCGGGGTAAGAATTTCAACAGTGTATTTTTCTTGGAATTTTTCAACCGCTACTCTGGTTGCCGGTCCGAAAATAGTGGTTTCCAACCCCGGACTGCCGGCGCCAGTTGATGCAATTCTGGTATCCGGGTCCTGATTTAAGATCCTTTGCAAGTTTAGCACCGCCGCACCAGTGCTACCTTGGCGCAGTTCGGAAGTAAATTCATAGCCGGAGGCAACGGTGCCTGTTTCGGCGCCGGCCGTTAAAAGTCGCAAGCTAACACTCTCTACTGTTTCCCGATCTTCTTTTAGAAATCTCAAAATAACATTGTTCGGTCCGGCCCAGACGGCCTCTTGGATTTTGGGTATGGTGGTGTTGGAAACCCGACCTAGCCCGGAGGTCTCAACGTTTCCTTCCCAAATGTGGCCGGTGGCGCGGTCAACAAAACGAAATAAAGTTTCTCCGTTTAAGTTAAAGACGGTGGCGCCGGCAATCGGCCGTTCGGAAATTTTTCTCAATTGCGTCAAAAAGGTTTCTGCCGGCGCAATTGGCCTCTCCTCTGTCTGCCCCAAGCCATTTTGAGGAGTGGTTGGGCGCGGAGTGTCGGTCTCCGAAGTTCGGCCAAAAGGAAAAAAGTCGCGGACGCTTAACCCGTTCTGCCTTTCTCCCGCGCTCTGCCTGTTGGTGAAAATAAAAATTACAAAAAACAAGACAATCAGAATCAGAGCAATAATTATCAATTTTTTTTTCATTTTCTCAATCTAAATAAGTTTACAGGTAAAATACTGACATGCTGGAGGGCCAGTTTCACTCCCCCAAATTTCTTTTACATATTCTTCGCATTCTTCTGGTGTGTTGAATTGTATTTGTGTTCGGTAGTTCATAACGACTTTCCGGTCGCCAACGCATTGATCTGGTGATGTTTCTTCCACATCTCCGTTCAACGCATAAACTGTCGGCCCAAAACAACGCCAGGCTTGACAGCTTTGGGATGGTCCTTCAAATTGTTCCCTTAACCACATTGTTTCAGAAACTTTTCTGGCGAACCGATCATTTTGGAAGAATTCTGCCAACCAGAGCTGGCATGCTTCCGGACTTGATCTAGTAATCCCTTCATCACCCCGCTGACTAAAATCATAAGAACAAGAAAACTGTTTTTTTTGAAATGTGTTTTGAAGCACCTCGATAGAATATTTTGGCAATGTGGGTTGTGGTGGAGTTGGTTGTATTGGCGGTAGTGGTTCAATGCCGATTCGCAGAGATAAAATATTTGGATTAATGGTGTATAAAATCAGATAAGCGGCAATGGCCAGAATCAAACCGAGCACGGCTTTGGTAATTTTTTCCTTCCCCTCCTCTTTGCCCGTGAAAGAGTCGGTGGTGATATATTGAATCCCACCAATCATAATTACGATTACCGCCAAGACCCCGGCAATTCCTATCAAAATAGCGAAAGCGCCACTTAGGTAAGAAACCAAATTTATTTTTTCTCCGGCTTCCGGAGTAACTCCCGGAATCGGCGCCAAAGGCACATAGCCAGCATCTTGAGCAAAAATCAAAAATGGCGTCGCGATTAGCGTTAAAGTAATTATTAAAATAATTGTTTTGGCGACTATTTTTATTTTCATTGCGATAAATTAATTGAAACATCGGTGCCGGTATTTTGTAGTAAGCGGTTTTTATGCCGAACCGATACCGAGATTTCCGCTTGCCCCGTCGCTTGCTCTTCATTTCTCAAAGTAATTAAGCTTTGATTGCCGGTGGTTCTAATCGTCTGCCCGCTCTGTCGCCAGACATATTCCAGGTCGCGACTTTCTCTGAAAAAAGTTGAAAAAGAATAAGGGATGGCCGATAAAACTATTTCTCTGTCTTTTAATTCAAAATTTTGCAGGGCGCGGTTGAAAAGCAGTCCGTAAAGCGGGCTGTCTTCGTATATCAGAACCTGTGGATCGGTGTTAATGATGGTGGCGGTTTTCTCGGCCCGCATTGAATTGTTCTGCGTCGCCACTACGACTTTTATGCCTATCGGCCTAGTGATCGGGCCGGCGCCTATGGTTATCCGGTCGCGACCGACCCCGGACAAATCTCTTAATAAGAGATTTTCTCTATACCAACTGTAAACCAAATTTTTCGGGTCAGCCATTCCGCCTTGGCTGTCTAAAAACAAAGGAATAGCGGAGACCGTAATCTCACTGCGGTCGGTGAAAAGTGATCGGCCGGAATAAAACGGCGGGCTGTAGGTCTCGGCGTTCCAGACGATATTCACTTCCGCCGGCCGGATCACTATTTCCCTTCTGAAAGTTTGCCCCTCAAAAGTTTTTAATTCCAGATTTAAGCGGGTGGTGTCACCGGGGGCGCCAGCGTTAAACTCAAAACGGGTATTGCCAATCCCACTTTCTGCCAATTCTCCGTCTATAAACCAAGCTACTTCAGCTTTTTTAAGGTCGGTTAAATTCAGCTCAATATTGGCGGTGATTGTTTCAAAAGGCGCTGGATTGGCCGGACGCAAATTAAGTTTCAAAAACTCGTTCAGGATTGGCATCTGGGCGCTGGCTGGAAAAGCAAGCAAAAGCAGGGGAAAAACCAAAGAAGTTAGTTTTAGAAAAATCCCTTTCATTGCCCTAATTTTAGCATATTTAGACGCGGGCGCGGGTGAAGCTGTGAATTTTTTGCTCCTGGAACTGTTTGGAATTCAAACCGGCTTAGCGACTTTGCCGATAGCAAGCAATTCCTCTCTTTTTTCAAAAAAAATAGTGAAAAATACGGAGGCGGTGATAGCCGGAAGTGGCGTCCAGGAAAACAGAAAACCCAAACCCATTGATGCTAGTTTTTTAGGTGTTAACATCCGAACTCCTTTTAATGAAAACCAGAAAAAGAAAATGCCATACGCCAAAACGCTGATGGCTAATCCGATTATTTGTCCAGCGATCGGTATAATGTTTATTAAGGCAATCAGGAGATCAAAAAAAATGGCGGTCCCGTACATTAAATACTTGGTTCCTTGGCTCAATTTCTCACCATTTCCACCGCTAGCCCTGGCTTTATTGGGCGAGGTATTAGGAGGCTCCTTTTTTTCTTGCCGTGGCCTAATATGATGCGCCTCTGTTTTTTGTTGCGCGGACTTTTGTTGTTCATCCATTTTTATATTTTGTTATTTAGCCATTTGGTTATTTGTTCTCGGTTTCTTCTAGCTCCTGCTTGGCTTTTTTAATTGCCAGAATCTGCGACGGGTCGGAGGTGATAATCTGGTCTTCGGTGTAGGAAGCAATAATTTTTATGGCCACGTGTTTTAAGCCGGCAAAGAAGATTCCCTCGCCAACTCCTGACTCTAAAAGCAGAAACTTTTCCTCGTCGGTCAGGTTAAAGACCTTTTGGAGTTTGTCTATTACGGTAGGCGATTGCTTAAGCAGGACCTGAATTGAAGAATTGGTGATAATCGGCAAACCGTAGGGTGATTTCAAAAAATCGTCAACGTCTTGGGTGATAGTAGAAAGACCGAGATAGTATTTTCTCCCTCTTTTTGCCAAACTAAGCAAAAAAGAAGCCGTGTCTTCGGATTTCATCATCCACCATGCCTCATCTATAACCAAAAGCCGTTTTTTCAGTTCTTTCCGGATAGCGTTCCAGATGTAATGCATAACTATATACATTGCCACTGGCTTTAGCTCGTCTTCCATATCGCGCAAAGAAAAAACGATAAATTTGCTGTTGATGTCTATGTTGGTTGGCTGATTGATAAAACCAGACCAGGTGCCGACGGTGTATTTTGTCAGACGTTGGGCTAAAGATTCAGCCCCCTCCATCCCCTTCAAGACCGTTTCAAAATCGGAAAGCAGAGGCGCTTCAACATTTGAGAAATCGGACTCGGTGGTGATATCTTTCAGGGCGTAGGTCTCGCTGATAGCGCGGTCAATAATGGCGTCTTCTTCCGGTGTCAAACCGCCTAGCATCAATCGGAAAAGTCCGACCAGGTTAATGATGTGCGAGCGCAAAACATCAGAACGAGATTCATCTTCGGCCGCAATCGGCAAGTCAAACGGGTTGATGTGGTGTTCTGATGTCAGTGAGATTTTAAAATAGCGACCGCCGATAGCATCAGCCATATATTCATATTCACGCTCCGGATCAATCACCATCACGTCGGTATCAAACATCAGAGTTCTCAAAATTTCTAGTTTTGTCGTGTAGCTTTTGCCGGAGCCGGATTTGGCGAAAATTACCGAGTTATAATTCTCCAAAGAGAAGCGATCAAAGAGAACCAAGCTAGAGTTGTGGCGGTTGATACCGTAGAGGATTCCCCGGTCCGAAGTCAAGTCAAAAGAGATGAAAGGAAACACGCTTGATAAGGGCGAAGAATTAAGTTTGGAGTGAACTTCCAAAAGGTCGGTGCCGATTGGCACTACGCTTTTTAAGCCCTGCTCTTGTTGGAAAAGAGCCGGTTTGACATAGACAAGCTGGGCTTCCAGAATTGACTTCATTTCTGTCTCTATTTTATCCATCTCTTCTTCGTTGTCGGCATAGATTGAAACATATAAACCAACGTCAAAAATTTTTTCTTGGGCTTGTTGCAGTTGATCGCGCAATGCTTCCAAGTCGGCATACGCGGTGTCAAGCATTGGGTCGCGGACCATACCTTTCTCTTCTCGGGTGTGGATCTGGCTCTGGATTTCCGCGACCTTTTTTTGGAATTGCTTTAAAATTCTGGCGGTGTCTATTGGGTGCACAAAAATTGAAACATCAAAAATTTTGTCCAAGTTTATAATCGGGGCAAACCATCCTTCGGCCAAATATCTTGGATAAGAGATAACAAAATAAGTTCTGACAATTTTGTTGCCCAGATTCAATTCTCGCGGGCCTACTTTCAAAGCGCTGGGCGCGATAATATCTTTTAGCTCCAAAGCGCTGGCCCGATAAAGTTCTTGGGGCAGAATGAGATTTTCCTCCGCCTCCCCGCCCTCCTCATCTTTCTTTTTTTTGAACAAACCTAAAAAACTCATATTATTTTTCGTTAATTTTGATGGCCTTTTCGAGCTCTCCGGGGTTAAATGTTTTGTAAAACAATTCAACCACTTCTTCCGTTTTTAAGACCGCCGTTCTAAGACCAAAACTTATAAGCCCTTGTTCAATAACCGAGATTCTCTGCTCCAGTTGGGTGATGTTTTCTTCAAACCCGCTTTGTTGTGTGTCTTTTTTGGTTTCTTTTTTCCCGAATCTACCAAAAGAAATTTTGCCACCGGCTTTGCCGAGAATTGCCGGCGAGTATGGCACAATGATAAAAAAATGCTTGGTCATTATATTTGTGCTTTCGGTGAAGGCCTTAATGAAGCCGATGTATTCTCTGACCTGGATTTTCATCAGGTCGCTCTTCTGTTCTCGCTCTCTTTCTTCGAGCAGGGTTATGTATGGCCGGATATCCAATCTTCTGGATTGGATGACAATTTGGATTGAAAAATCCAGAGAATTCAGAAGATTTTGGAACTGATAAATTATCGCTTTTCTTTCATCTTCTGACTTTAAGGCAAAATTTGTTGATGAAACCATCAAGACGGCCCTCAAGCTGTTGTCTTTTAATTTTATTATTCCATCCCGAATTTCTTTTATTGGGACGAATTCTTGTGTCGCCTTCGCTGATAAAGCCATAAGAAATTTTATTGCAAACTTGGAAGATGCTAGAAGTTTACCCGCGGTGTTAATTCTTTATTCTCCGCTACCGCCCATTTTAACATTTTTTTCTGCCGTTTTTTGCGCCAAATTGCTATCCTTGTATCTTCTGATTTCAGCACCCTGCTCT
Source organism: Candidatus Paceibacter sp. (assembly GCA_020724885.1). Taxonomy (GTDB): domain Bacteria; phylum Patescibacteriota; class Minisyncoccia; order Phycocordibacterales; family BOKC01; genus BOKC01. Next base: position 35,022 of record DYGD01000003.1, read on the forward strand.
TTTATGTCTAAGTTCCAAGTGAGCTCCTTTAGCTTGGAGCCGGACATTCGAGGAATCATACTACTGGCCGCTTTTTCGCGGATAATTTCTTCGGCGATTTCAACTTTTGGATCCTGCTTTTTCCAGATATAAAGTTTCCCACCAGCCAGATACTTGAAAGCTGCCTCCAGAATTTCAATAAACGGCTTATTGTTGATCTTCCAAAAAGCCAGAGCAATTCCCAACCCGCCCATTGGAATTATCAGAAAAAAAGCCAGGAATTTCGGCAGAGCGTTGTATAAAACGACGATAATCCCAGCCGTACCGGCCAGATAGATAAATTGTTTCAAGGTAAAAGGCCCGATAATCTTGTCTTCCACTTCTATAAATTGGGGGACTTGAAAACGCATGTCGTTTAATTACTCTAATTACTCTAATTTACCTAATTTCTAAACAAGCACCAATTTCTAATCTTCCCTAATCTTTTTATAAATGGAGTTAAAAATGAGATTTAATTCTTTTGCTTCGGTCCATAAAACTCTCGCCCTTTCTGCCATTTCAGGAACAGCTACTCCAGACATTCTTAAGAAGTGTTTTGATTCTCTTGATTCTTTCTTACAAATTCCGATCTTATGCCTGAAATCTTCCCTGCTCTCCGCGTCATCGGCTTCGCAGTAATTGGCACCGACACTTGTTCCAAATTTAGCGGTTCTTTCTTCTAGAACATATTTGTCATCAGACATTGGGATTTTCTTAGGTCAATTTACTCAGTCGGTTCTCTATACGGATCCTCGTTGTGATATCTTTCTTTCCTGGCATTTTCAATTTCTCTCGGATTTCTTTTCAAATCAGGTTCTTTGGTTGGTAAATTTTCCGGTGCTTGGCTTTTGGGCCGAAAGTCGGTCTGTTTTGAATTTCCAAAGACCTGATTTTCAAATGGGGTTTTCGGAGCGTATGATGGCGGATGCTCTATTTCTTCAAGAATTTTATTTTTATCAAGGTCTTCTTCGTTGCTGTCGCCAATTTCGTCGTGTTGGCTTTCTATCTCAACACCGCCGACGCTTCCCTTCCAGTCAAAATCGTCTGTGCCCAAGTCGCGCGCCGGCTCCACTCCATACCTTCTTTCCGCTTGAGCCGAAGCGTCGGCGCTCAATCGCGCGCCCAAGTTTCCACTCTGTGAAAATCTGGGCTGGTCTTGTTTACCTAAGTTTTCGGCCGGCGAAAATCTGGCGGGTCTAGTTTGGGCAGGAGAGGTTCCAGTTCTCGGTTCTGTGGTCGGCGGGACGTATCTTTTTTCTGGAGTGCTTGTCGCTTTGGGCGTTTGGGGAATTTGCGCCAACTCTTGCCGAAGCCGTCTCAAGGATTCCCCATCGCCGTTTTTTGGTTTTGAAGCGGTTGGTGGAGAGTAGACCTCCGGTTCCCTTTTAAAAGCTTCGGAGGGGGTACCCTCTTTCCGGTCTTCCCCCTTCCCCTCTTCGTTTTCTGGTTCTAGAGAATTTTCAATTGCTTCAAGGGTTTCTTCTACTGGTTGGAATATATTTTTATAAACATCCAATGCGATTGAGGTTGCCCGATCCAACCCGACTTCCAACCCCCTTTTTACATTTCCCGTATAATCGCTCAAATCAGACAAGCCCAGCAAGACAAGATAGGTTTCGTCTTTCAATCTGGTCAGCTGATCTTCGCTGATACTGTGGGCGGTAGCAATTGCTTGGAATTTGTCCTTGAGACCCGGGTCCGTTATTACCGCCTTCAGATCTTCAGGCAGGATCGGATAAATCTCCTCTATTGTTTTTTGTAATTCGTCCATTGTTTTTTTGATTTTTATTATTGGGGTTTTTTGTCTCCGCCTGCGTCTTTATCTTTCTTTTCCTCGTCTTTTATCAGTTTCTTGAGCGTATCTTCCAAGGAATCTTTGGGTCCTTCAATTTTTTCTCCGACCTTGGCCTTTCTTACTTTTTCGGCTATTTCCTTACGCCTCTTTTTGCTAAGAGAAACAAGTAGTGTGCCAGTTTTGACTTGTGTTTTTTTATCGGTAAAAGGTATCCTTATTTTTATTGAAGGTCCTTCTTCTATCTTGCTTGCGCTCAGTTCTTGGATTTCTTTAAGTATTTCAGGGTCTATTTTTCCTTCCCGCTTTATCTCTCTTTCTTGCTCCTCTTTCTTTTTTCTGGCTTCTTGTATCGCTTTGTCGTATTTTGCATTTATTGAGGCAACAACATCAGCGCTTGAAGTCCCGAGTTTTTGCGCCCTCGCTTGCTCGATGTCTCTTCCGGCATTTATTGTTTGTTCGTCCGATTGGAGTTTGGTGTTTAATTCTTCTATTCTTTTTTCGGTAGTTTGCTCTCTCGCCTTACGCTCATTTGATTTTCTTTCTGCTTCAGCTTTTGCGCTGTCATAAGCCCCCTTTCTCTTCTTTGTCTTTGCGTTTAAATTAGCTCCTGAAGGCCCCTTGCTACCAAACTTGCTTTTGCCGACCGCGCCGAGAGGAGCTCTAAGAGCCGACCCAACCAGTGTGTTGCCGAAGCGGGTTTTTCCAAGCCACGAGTCCGCTCCCGCTGCCAATCTTCCGGTATGTCTTGCTGGCGCGCTGGCCACTCTTTTGCTCGCGTTGGTCGCCCATTTCACCGCTTTTTCTCCGCCTTGAACCCCGAGTATTTTTGCGGCGATTATTGAGAATATTGCCATGCCGATGATTATTATGAAATTCAGAACCAATTGAATACTGCCTTCCTTACCCGGTTCAAAAACCCCCTTTTGACCTTCTGTTGGAATTAAATCTACAAAGGATGCTTGGTTGTTGCCAACCACATCGCCCAAGATAACTAAAGTAACCCAAATCAGGGCCAAAAAAGCTGGCGCAAAAATTGCTTGAGAAATCAGAGCGTCCCACCATTTCTTGGACCATTTGTCGTTGGGTAAGGCCATTGCGGCGAAAGCTAGTGGCGACAAGATCATCAAAAATATGAAAACAACGAATCTGATCACAAGAAGTATGGCGGCGGCGGCAAAAACAAAAGCAACAATCATAAAAAGAAGTGAGGCGAGAAATCCCAACAATAGAATATTTATAAAACCCTTTCGCCCTCCTAATAATTTCGCCGCTCCGGCAGGATCCAAAAAGCTCTGCATCCCGAGCTTCTGCATAAAAGCTCCGGAAAGCCCCATATCGCCACCCGCATCTTTTATTTGTTCGTAGAAAAAAGTCGCGGTTATATTGGAGGTGTCAATAACCACTTTGGTGAAAAACAAACTGAAATTCAAGAGTAGAGCCATAATGACCACATGGACCAAGAGTTTTTTGGTGGTGGCAGTATCCATCCGCAATATGGTCATTATGGCGATATAGAGAATAATGAAAATAAAGAATATGTTGGCCAGGTCCCTGAAGGTTGACCACGCAGTATTTATACTAACCATTCCTCTGACCATTTCAGACATTTCCACAATGGTGTAGCTTATTGTCGTGTTTAGCAATAATCCGGACAAACCGAGCACCCAGCCGGCTATCATGAGTAGTAAACCAGCGACCCAGCCGGCTAAAAATTCTGCTACCTTTTCACCACATTTAGATATGTTTCTAAGGCCACATTTGTCGTTATCTGCTTCTATATGCGCGGATGAATTTGCACTGGTGCCGTGAGCAATTCCTGCGCTGTTAACAGAAGTATCTAGCGCATTTACAATATTTCTATCAAAATTGTCAAAAGGAAAGGGTGCCACTGCGGTAAACAAAAATACCCCGATCATTGCCAGAGAAAATATTATTTTCTGTTTTTTGTTGACGTTAAACATTTTTACAGCGCCTTAGTTCGTGCAATGACGGGCGATGAAAGATTTGATTCCCCCGCTTCATTGAAAGCCGAGATCTGATAGATGTATTCGGTGTCGGGCAATAGACCAACGTCGGTAAAAATGGTTTCAATGGTTGTGACGATCGCCTCCCCGTTTCTAAAAACTCGATAATTTATTGATCCAACTTGGCCGACTGACGCTTCCCAGCTCAAACTTATATTTGATTGGGTAATTTCTGTCGCGGTCAATTTTTCCGGAGTCAAAGGAACAAAACTTCTGGTCGGGACGATAAACTTGCCTTGGCTATCTTTCTCTCGGGTGTCTGATGCCTCTTTTAAACCACCGCTACTCAAAACGCTGGTTATAAGATTGCTAGAAAGGGCTTGCAAAATCCGATCAAAACTATCGGCCGTTTCAAGCTCTCGTAATTCGGAGCCCAAAACCTGATCCAAGCTGTTGGCGATTGTTTTCCCGGGAGTGATGATGTTGCCCCCGTCGTCGGTTAGAGAAAAGAAGCCGTCGCCCCAATTCAACTTCATCAGTTCTATATTTTGAGCGCTGGAAATTCTGGCGCCGAGTTCTGTTTCGGCCGCCAACAGCGCGCCATAAGCGTTGTTTTGTGGCTGAATAATTTGGAACCATCCGTCCCAACCGCCGACAGCAAAACCGTCCGGCTTGGTGAAAGCGGCATAATTTTCAGCATTACTGATGGCCCCATCAAGGGTGCAGGACCATTGAGATCTTTGAGGTTCAGAGCGACCACTGTAGCGGAAATCAAGTAAGCTTCTCAAATTAAAACCAAAATCAGGAATGTTGGTTTGAAATGGTTGACAGAGAGAATTAAGCCCAGACCCATTTATAAATTCACCGGAAACTTGGTCGGCAATATCCAAAAAATATCTGCTCGGATCGGAAACAAAAGCCGGACCACCGTTAAATTCAGAATAAATCCATTTGATCATACTACTTGTCAGTTGCCCGGTAATTTCGCTGGAAATCTGACGAGCAATAAAGTCATGACTGGTCGGCGCCAGCCCAGCGGCCATGCCTGGACTAGGAGACAGAGGATGAATGCCCGGCACCTGGCCGACTTCTTTGGCGGTTTGAGCGCCCGCGGCAATGGCGGTTTGCGTTTGCAAAGTATTGAGTTGAGTGCCAAGCAGGGCGTCAATCGGCACATACGGATACTGCTGGGCTTCCGAGAAATTCGGGTTGGAAAAAATCCCCACAATCAACGCAAAAAAACCTGCCGAAACCAGCCCGTATTTTTTTCTTTTAGAAATGTTCATTTTAATGAGCCGCGACTCTAACTTGGATTGCTCTTTCTATCACATACCCAAGCTCGTCTTCCGAAAAAACAATCTTGTTTTTTTTCAGATAGCTGTCAATTTGTTTCAAGGCCTCATGCAGGTCGGCGCCGTAGCCGGCGTAATTGGTCAAGACCAAAATTCCGTCAATCGGGTCAATCAAAACCGACTCAAAGTTTTGCACGCTGTTTTTGACTCCATTTAAGGCATTGATCATATTCAAATGACCGGAAGAGATTTCAGCCGGAACTTCGGTTTTCAAATATTCCGCAATCAAGTTGTTGTAATTTTTGACGACCGCTTCAAGCGCTATCAAGTCGGCCGAATTTTTGGACATCATTGCCTTGGCAAGTATTTCGCTCGGGTCGGTGGTCTCGCCAGCGAAAGCGTATTTGACAGCGATTTCTCCGATTTTGTTGCCATAATTGCGGAGCGATTCGGAGTCATTCTTTCCTGTTATTTTCAGGTCGGAAATTTGATAACTTGGCGCCGCTTTTCTTGCTATCTCGCGGTCAACCGGATTTTTCTGTAAGACATTTTCCACCAAAACGCTTTCATTGGGCTTCTGGTCGGCTAGAAAAAATTCTTCCAAAACACTCTTTGCCAATTCTTCTGAATAAGCCCCACTGACTCTGGGGATGATATTTTTTTGTCGAGCTAGAATATTTTTCTCCCAATCGGATAAAGTATTTTTATCGGTCGTCCCGACTCCGTTAGCCGATAAAAGCACTGGCTCGGCTTTGTAGCTTACACTGCCGGCGACACCATCGTGCCACTTATAAGACAGAGACCCCAAAATAATGAAGGCAGAAAAGATTCCGGCGCTTGTAATCGCAAATATTTTTTTATTCTTTCGGGAGTTAAGCATAGAATTCAAGAACATTATACCAAAAAAACCGCCATTTTTTATTTTTATTTTTGTTGTGTGGATTGCTACGGACGACCTGACTTGTTGGGGTTTGTTCGGGTATCCCGCCACCACTTTGCCTTTTTCGGCAGAACCTATAAAATGGAGGTTATTGGATATGGGCTTTAAAAGATTTTTAAAACCGTTCTTAAAATATTTGTTTGTGGTCGCCCTGTTTTTGGTTTTAATGTTGGCCGGAATTAATTTCGGTTTTTTGCAGAAGGATTTCCAGCCCGCGGTTGTTTTTCTGTCGGAATATTTTGATTTTTCAAAACTCAAGCTCGCCGAAGCATCGATCCACTTTTTCTTTTTGTTTCCATCGGATAATTGCCGAGAGATAACTTACTCATACGGTGTGTTTCCTGAAAAAATGCCATCTTGTTACGGCATTTTTAATTCTTGGCGCAAATGGGGTTTTGACATTGACAGCGACTCTCATCCTCTTTGGCTGGTTTGGAATTATTGGCAAGAAAACACGGAACGGCGCCGACCGATTACTTTTGGAGAATGGGAAACAGGGGCTTTACAGATGGGTTCTTCCTGGGCACCCTTTATGGAAAAATACGAAGGTTCGGTTGATGATATTCATAATCCTTGCCACGAAATCACTCTTTATTATACTTCTGATCCAAATTATACCGGGAGTTTTTACAACAAAGGATGGGGTAGTTATGGAGATTATTACAAAAGATGCGAAGAGAAATTCAATGAAACCAGCGGTTTTGAGTATGACGACCCCGACCACCCGCTCTGGCTTTTCTGGCAGATGTGGGATTCTGACGAAAAGGCGGATAATCAGCGTTCCCAATTACCCCCTCTCTTTGATCAGTGGGAAACTGGCGCCGGTCTCTTAGCCCAAAGTGGTTGGGATTTTGCTAGGCAACCTTTTTTCAGCAGTTTGCCGGGTTTCGGAGGTAATCTTTCCATAGTTCATGATTGTACTTGCTATTTTAAAGACAAGTTGTTTTATATGACTCCTGTTCCTGGCAGTTGGTCGGGTCCGTATCTGGTCACGCCATCTTCAGATTTGCACCCGATTTATGGCAATATTTCGCCGGGTCGGTGGGTTCTTGGCGATGTCAATTCCGGCGGGGTTTGTATGATGCGCTCTAATACGGGCTGTTATCCGATCCCGACTATGTTTAAAGTTCAGCCACGCCCGGCCGGAATAGGCACCAGTCAGTGACAGATATTTTTCACCAAACAGCCCCAGTTTTCCAAAGATAAATTTTCGGCGCGGACTTTCTCATTGAGCCCGCAGGTTTTAAAAACTTCTTCAATTTTTTCCGGTGTCGCAAACCGCAAAAGTTTTTTGTTCAAGACCTTTCTTTTTTGAGCAAAACCGGCTTTTAGAATTTCAAAAAATTCTTGTTCGTTGATTTTATTATGTCTAAAAAAATCTCTGCTGATTTTCGAGATAAGTAGAATTGCCGAATCAACTTTTGGTGCCGGCCGAAACGCGCCGGCTTTTACTGTTTGAATATATTTGGGCTCTCCAAAACATTTGATGCTCAAAGACAGGACACTTTGACGATCGTCAGGGTGTCCATATCCGGCAATTCTTCTAGCCACTTCTTTTTGGAGCATTAGGACCATTAATTTTGGCTGGTTTTCGGCTTGCAAAAATTTCCGCAAAAACTTTCCGGTGATGTAGTAAGGTAAATTCGCAACGATCTTATAAGGTTCTGTTGAAAATTGAAAATTGAAAATTGGAGTTTCTAAAACGTCTCCGTGTATGAGTTCAAATCTAGAGTCAGAAATTTCATCAGAAAATTTGTTTTTCAGAAAATCTATTAGCCGGTCGTCTTTTTCAACGGCGATAACCTTGCCAGCGGCTTTTAAAATCTCTTCGGTCAGAATTCCCTCACCCGGGCCGATTTCCAATACCAAATCTTTGCCGGTTATTTCTCCAATCACAACCATCTTTCGCAAAATTGTTCTATCACGCAAAAAATTTTGCCCCAGTGTTTTTTTTGTCTTGATTTTTTCGTCCATTTTAAAATTCTATGTTCAGCAATCCGCCGGACGCTCCGCTTGTTCCCACTCCGGTTTCAATTAAGGCCGCTGGAATATCGTTTATGAATGATGACGGCAAGTTGTAGACATTAGCTCCGAAGATCCCTCTTTTTACCGAGTAAGATAAGAAAACTTTTTTTCTGGCTCGGGTCAGGGCGACATAAAATAATCTCCGCTCTTCTTCCTTTTCTTCTTCGTTTGAGTCAGATTTTTTATAAGGAAAAAGTTCCTCCTCCAGTCCACTGATGAAAACATAGTCAAATTCCAGACCCTTGGCGGCGTGGACTGTCATTAGCTTTATGTTTTCCGCGCTTTTGTTCAGCCCGTCTTGGTCGCTGGCGAGGGCGATATCGTCTAAAAACTTATTCAGAGCTTCAGTCGGACTGCCGAAACCGTATCGGCCGGCAAAATTTACAAGTTCAAAAATGTTTTCCAATCTTTCTTTTTCTTCCTGGCCGCCGGATTCAAGGTGTGTTTTCCAGCCGCTTTTTTCAAGGGTAAAATTTATCAATTCGGCTGGGAATTTGTTGGCGGCCTCGGCTTTTATAGTTTTTAGGAGGTCTCTAAATTTTGCGATCTTCTCTCGCATTCCTCTATTAAGTCCCTCTTCCCGACCGGCCAAAATTTTTTCTAAAGCCGTTTTGCCGAGACCTCTTGGCGGGACGTTGATGATTCTTTTTATATCGGAGAATGATTTTTCATTCATAGCTGACCTTAAATAAGAAACCACGTCTTTCACCTCTTTCCTTTCAAAGAATTTTGTGCCGACAACCTGATACGGCAACCCTTCTTCCATAAAAACTTCTTCCAACGCTCGTGATTGAAAATTTGCGCGGTAAAGAACCGCAATTTCTCCGGTATTTCCGCCATTCTCTATTATTTTTCTAATCGTCAAGGCGATTTTTCCGGCCTCGTTATTTTCATCCAACGCTTCCGTTAGGGATATTTTTTCACCACTGTTGTTTTTGGTGAAAAGTTTTTTTTCTATCCTGAATTTATTTTTGCCGATAACAGAATTTGCGGCGTCAAGAATGTTTTGACTGGATCGATAATTTTCCTCAAGTAGGATAATTTTTGCTTCCGGATAATCTTTTTCAAAATCAATTAAGTTTTTAAATCTGGCGCCTCGAAAACTGTAAATGCACTGGTCATGGTCACCGACGACGCAGATGTTTCTGTGTTTGTCTGACAGCAACTTTGCGATCGCGTATTGGGCTTTGTTCGTGTCTTGATATTCGTCAATGTGTATGTACTGCCATCTGTTTTGATATTGGTTTTTTATGTTTTCGTTTCTTAACAATTTTTCTGTTTTGAGCAGGAGGTCGTCAAAATCAAGGGCCCCCTCTCTCTTTAGTATTTTTTCGTATTCTTGCCAGACCTTGAAGATCTCCCGACTTAAATACGCCTCGTTACCATCTTCATCTATTGTGTTTTCAAATTCTTCAATAGATCTAAGCTCTCCCTTTTGTTTTGAAATTATATTTAAAACCGCTCCCGGCGAGAGGTTTTCTTCCCCCACCTTCTTTAGCGATTCTCTCACTGCCTTTTTGGATTCGTCTCTGTCAAAAATTTTGAAATACCTGTTTAACCCCAAACTTTCGGCGTTTTCCCGAATGATTCTAACTCCCAAGGCGTGAAATGTGCCTATGAAAGGCGCGCGGTCTGATTGATGATTGTCTGTGTTTTTATGCAAAAGAGCGAGGACTCTGACTCTCATCTCTTCCGCGGCTTTGTTCGTAAAAGTTATTGCCAGTATTTTTTCTGGTGAAACCCCGCTTTTTATTAGATGAAAAATTCTTCTGGTTATTGTTTTTGTCTTGCCGGCACCGGCACCAGCCACTATTAGGACAGGCCCCTCGGTCGTTTTGACCGCCTCTTCTTGTTTGGGGTTCAAATTTTCTTCTGGATTATCCATAAAATTGCCGGACTGTGATATCCACACACTTTTTTGCGATCTATTGACCGGACTGGTGGTATGTATATAATGGCAAGTATACCAGAAAACGGACTCGGCTGGATTATAAAGCGAGAGGGGGGCCAGAACGTCTGATTTATCATTTATTTAAGCAATATTTTAGCTAATTCTAAGTATCCTGACCCCCTAGGGTCTCAAAGCGGGGGGCGGAAAAATAATTTGTTTTTGAATCAGCCCTTTTTGGGTGTTTTTGGCTTGTTTTTGCTTGTGATTATCCCTTTTTTGGCTCAAGCCAACATCTTCCAGCGGATTTTTGATCGTGATAGGCATAATGAACCCGCGCAACTGCCAAACTCACAACAAATGGAATTGCTGGCACCGCCACTATCCCCCTTTAATTCAATTGGTGGTGGAGATATCACTATAGTTGACGGGGCTCTTTCAGCAGAGACCGGCTTTAGTGGTAGCTTGTTCTCTGAACCCGGCCGGAAGAGTGTTTATACCGTGAAAGAAGGAGAAACCTTATCAGAAATAGCCGAGATGTTTGGAATTTCTACAAACACTTTAAGATGGAGTAATGATATCTCAGGCAGTACCATTAGGCCGGGACAAATTTTAACAATTCTACCTGTTTCCGGGGTGTCACATATTATTAAATCGGGTGATACTTTGCAAAAAATTGCCTCCCAATATAAGGGAGATTTAGAGGGAATCGCTTTTTACAATAATATTTCCAGAGACGCTAAGCTGGCTATTGGAACTGAAATCATAATCCCGGATGGAGTTATTCCGGCCGCCGCTCCATCTCCAAAGATTTCTACCTCTGTGGCGTCCAGACCGTCCACTGAAACAGCGGCGCAAGTCGGCTATTATATCAGGCCAGTTGTCGGAGGATATAGAAGTCAGGGGTTGCACTCTCAAAACGCGGTTGACATAGCGGTTTCCTTCGGCACTCCGATTCGGGCCGCCGCTAATGGCGTTGTAGACGCAATTTGTAATGGCTGGTGCGCCGGTTACGGCAATTTTGTCTTAATTGCTCATCCAAACGGTACCAAGACTAGATATGCTCATAATAGTAAAAATCTTGTTATTGAGGGCCAACAGGTTTCTCAGGGAGAAATAATCGCTGAAGTCGGATCTACTGGTCGTTCAAGCGGTCCGCATGTTCACTTTGAAATTGTCGGCCGTAATGCTCCAAGAAACCCATTTTAAAATAAAGGCAGGGCAAACCTATTACACCAACTCCATTTTTTTCGGGCGGTACTGGAGAGCTTCTAAAATATGCGGTTCTTTGATTTCCTCTGATTCTTCAAGGTCGGCGATGGTGCGGGAGAGTTTTAGCACTTTGTGATACGACCGCGCCGACAAGTCCAGCCGGCGGGCCATTTCATTAAATTTGTTTTTCAAATCATCCGGCAAGATAATTTGCTTTATCAAATCCTTGGCGCCAAGCGAGCTGTTGGTCCTGATGTTTTTTAAACCAAAATTCTCAAATCTTTTTTGTTGAAAATCTCTGGCTTTGACCACTCGCTCGCGAACCTTTTCCGTCTCACTCTCGCGCCGGCTTTCCGAAAGTTTTTCATAATCAATTTTGGCAACTTCAAGCCAGAGATCAATGCGGTCCATAATCGGCCCGGAAATTTTTCGCTGATATCGCTGGATGTGCGAGGGTTGGCAAACGCATTCTTTGCCTTTGGTTCCGAAATTGCCACAAGGGCAAGGGTTCATCGCCGCCACCAAAATAAAATCAGCCGGGAACAAAGCCGAACCCTTGCTACGGGAAACATTTATAACTCTTTCTTCCAGGGGTTGTCTCAAGGACTCAACCACTCGCCGGTCAAATTCTGGAAATTCATCAAGAAAAAGCACCCCGCGGTGAGCCAAAGTGATTTCGCCCGGTTTAGGAATCGCGCCACCGCCTCCGACAACCGAAACATGGGAGGAAGTATGATGCGGGGCGCGGAAGGGCGGATGAATGACAAGTGTCTCCTGTAAAGAGCCGGCCACCGAATGAATGCCGGTAATTTCCAAAATTTCGTCAAAAGAAAGGGGCGGTAAAATAAAAGAAAAAGCTTTGGCTAGCATTGTTTTGCCGGTGCCGGGCGGGCCGTACATTGAGACATTGTGTCCACCGGCCGCCGCAATTTCCAATCCCCGCTTGGCGCTCTCCTGCCCTCGGACATCGGCAAAATCAATCGGGTAATGTCGCTCTTGGTAGACCACTTCGGTTTTTTTGCACGGTTCAATTTTGGCTTGCCAATGATCTTCTTCAAATTTTTCACCCTGTTTTGTATTGATGTGAGAGATAACCTCTTTTAAAGTTTCAACGCCGAAAATCTTTATACCGCTAATCAAAGCGGCTTCGCGAGCGTTTTCTTTCGGCAAATAAATTTCTTCAAAACCGATTCTTTTGGCTTCTTGGGCAATTGGCAGAATACCTCTCATGGGTTGCAATTTTCCATCCAAAGAAAGCTCGCCAACAAATAATTTTTTTGAAGGGTGAAATTTTATTTCTTGAGCGGCCAAAAGATACCCCAGAGCAATCGGCAAATCAAAAATCGGCCCCTCTTTTTTGAGATCGGCCGGGGAAAGAGAAACGATAACTTTTTGATTTTTGGTTTTTGGTGAAGTAAAGCCGGTGTTTTTAATTGCGGCGCTGACCCGGTCTTTTGATTCTTCCACTGCCTTGTCCGGCAGACCGACGATTGAAAAAGCGTTGAGTCCGCCGGAAAGATCAACTTCAACATTGATCATTCGGGCTTTGAGCAAGATGTTCTGGGCGCTTTGGACTTTTGCAAAAGCCATGTTTAGTTTATAAGTTTCGCTTTGCTCCTAAGTTGGTAAGTTAAGAAACTTACAGCGAGCGAAGCGAGCGGAACTTACCAACTTTTAAATTACCAACTACTCCATATGCTTCTTGCATGTCGCCGCGGCCGGATTGGCTTCCAAGCGGTCGCTTTCAATCGGTTCGCCGGACACTTCGCAAAAACCATAACTGCCGCCTTCAATTTTTTGCAGAGCTTTTTTGACGTTATTGAAGCGGATTTCCAACTCATTCAAAATACCGGCGTTTTCGCCGTAGGCCTCATAAGCGTCGGCTGTCTCGTTTGGGTCGGCAGCAACGTCTAATTTTTCTGGTTTAGCTTCCCAATCGTCCGGATTGTCGGGGTTGATTCGCCCGACGGTTTTCAACTCCTCAATCAGAAGGGTTTTTTCTTCCTCCAGTTTTTTTCGAAAATATTCAAAATCTATGTCGTTTCTTTTTTGCATTTGATTAATTTTACTTTTTATTGGCAGACATAGCAAGAGAGCATAAAATTTATGGACTTTAATTGAAGAGTAATAAGCCGTTTTTGCGATAATGAGTGTCAAAACTAACTATTGCTTGAAAATTTCCCAAACGAAACAAGGCGATATTGGCAGCATCAACAAAACTAACATTTTTAGATCGCTGTGAACGAAAAATTTTTTTACTTTCCTCAAACAACCTTTCCGACGGATGAATGATGGTAATTTCTGCTCTTTCTGTATCGTTCATAAAGTGCCTAGCTACAGACTGGCTAACTCTCATAGACAAAACCGTTGTTATTTCGCCATAGACAAAAACTGAAAGAGCCAAATCCAGACCGCGCTCTTGGATTTTTTCAAGAACGGCCAAAGCTCGCTTATGGTTGCTGTCGTCCTTTTTATAAAGAGCGATGAAAAAATCGGCGTCAGCCAGCAATCTATTTTCCATAAAGATAAAAATCGTGCCTTTTAGAAAGGTCTTTTGGACCGCCTTTCCCGGCATGCTTTCGGGCGTTTTTTAACAATAAACTCGCATTAAAGTTTTTCTTTGGTTGGTAAAACTCCTTATGCTTCCAGGCGCGCAACATATCGCGAAAAAATTCGCTTTTGGTGCCGTATCGCCCTTGTTTGATTTCCTGTTCAATCTCTTGATAGAGATGGTCAGGCATAGAAATGTTAACAACTTTTCTCATATAAAGGTATTGTAGTGTTTTGTATTACAGAAGTCAATCATCACTTGTGGACTTCCGAAGTCCGAAAGCAGGTGATTTACATGAGTGACATTCGTAGTGTCGTAACCCCGCCCCAGTTTTGTAAGCAAAACTGGGGCGGGACGTTAAACAATGAAAAAGACCGCGACGGTGGAACCGCGCGGTCTTGCAAGGAGCGTTCCAGGGGATCTTCACTCGTCGCCGGATTCGGATTCAGCGACGAGTGTCCGAAGGCGCTGAAGATGATTGTCCAGCGCTCGCACCCATTCCTCGCTCGGCAACTCGCCGTCGCCTCGGGGAATTATTTCCCACTGGTGCCCTCTGCTCTGAACGGGTAGGATTACCCTTACCGCCAAAGTTCGGGGGTTGAGATGAAAGACCTCCACCTCATCTCCACTGAACTGGAAGAAGAAGTAGATCGGGCGATCGGGGAGAGCCGTGTTCCGGAGCAGATCTCCGGTCTGAATCTCGGCCCACTGCTCGCCGTGCTCCTCCACGATCTTCTGCCTGACCTCATCCGGAGTGGGGGCAGGATCCTTGAACATTGTCGTGGCAAGCAAGCCGAGGATTGTCACGATCAGGACAAGAACCACCAATTCGGGCAGGGTGAATCCGCGCTTCATCACCTATCTCCTTGCTTTGGGTGTGGCAACAAGCCAAAACCCAGTTTGCGTCCGGTTGAAATACTAGCAAATTTAGTCTAAAAAGTCAAGCTGGTTTGGTAATGTGCACACACTTTTAAGGATAGCTGTTTTCAGCCCCCCTTTTTAGCGACACGTGTCGGCAAAAGGGGAGAGAAAAAAAGGGGGTGTGAAAATTTATGGTAAAGAATCGGATTATCTGTGGGCTAGCAAAAACCTGTCCAGAATTTCCCGAAAAGTTTCTATTTCGTCGGTGATTAAAAGATGGCGATTGTCCAAAAACGAATACAAAACAATCGTCTCGCCGGCGCGCCCTCGCAAAATTCTCAAGTCGCGGTTTCTGACTGTCGTGTCTTCAAAGTTTTCCCTCGCTTCCCCGCTTTTAGCGATTAAATCCCGCAAATCTCCCGCCAAATTTTTCTCCCAAGCAAGCATACCGGCAAAAGTATGCTCAAAGGACTCAATTTCCAGAATTAAAAACGGCGAAATATTTTCTTTGGCGAAGAAACCAAAAGTTATCTTCTCGCCCAAGGCCCGCAGTAAAGACGGCGGCGCGCCCCTTGCTGATATTTCCAGAAAAGTTTCAGCGTTTAGGGAAACATCCATTGTCGTTGCCTGTTGGGTCAGGTAAAGAATATTGATGCCGGAGTCGTCTGCCGTGTTGGCCGATTCGTTTCTTATGACCCCGACCAAATTTTCTCGGTTGAGTTCGGCCAGCGGAACAATTCTCACTAAATCGCCACGGATGATTGTGTCGGCGGGTATTGTTCTTTCCACTGGAATTTCTTTAACCACTTTTTTGTTTTGAATAATCCGCGCCACTTGGAAAGATAGCAAAATACCACCCAACACAACCAAAAAAACCAAGCCGAAAACGGCAACTTTTTTGACCGTGGAATAATCGGATGCCCGACGCTCTATATCCGGTGTCGGTTTTTTGCTTTTTTCTTTCGCCTGCTCTTTTTCTTCTCTTTTCTTTTGCTCTTCCAGCCGGACTTTGGTTTGCGAGGCCTCTTTTTCCCGGACTAACTCGGCCAAATCCCGCTCGTAGGTTCGGATTGGTTTTACCGCGCGAAAATAGTTTTCTTGTTCAGGAGAAATACCGCCTGCTTTTGTGGCGGATCTATTGTCAGGTTCTGGAACTTTGCGCAGGTTTTCCGGAGGCATTGTGGTTTGGATTTGAAAGTTTGTTTTTTATGAAATCCGGATCGGTGTCTTTGAGTGAAAGCTTGATCCGATCGCGTTCGTCAATTTCTTTAATTATAACAGGTATTTTTTCTCCCAAACTCAAGACGTTTTCAACTTTTTCAATCCTCATCGGAGCGATTTCGGAAATGTGAAGCAGGCCTTCGGTATTGGCGCCGATTTTTACAAAGGCGCCGAATTCAACGATTTTGGTTATCTCGCCGATAAATTTTTCACCAGCCAAATATTCTCTGGTCATTTCTCGGATAATGATGGCGGCTTTTTCGGCCGAGCCGTTTTTGCCGGTGATAAAGACCGAGCCGTCGTCTTCTATGTCAATTTCAACTTGAGTTGTGTCTTTTATTTGGTTGATGGTCTTGCCGCCGGAGCCGATGACTAGACCAATTTGATCGGGTTTTATTTTAACAATCACAATTTCCGGCGCGTTGGGAGAAATTTTTTCTCTAGGACTGGCAATTTCGGCTTCAATTTTATCCAAGATTTGCATTCGCGCCTCGCGACCGCGTTGCAAGGCCTCAATCAAAACCGAAACCGGCACGCCGTGGACTTTCACGTCCATTTGAACGGCGGTGATTCCTTCTCTGGTGCCGGCGACTTTAAAATCCATATCGCCGTGATGATCTTCCGGCCCCTGAATATCCGTCAAAATCTTATATCTTTTCTCATCTTCCATCATCAACCCCATAGCAATACCGGCAACTGGCCGCTTTATCGGCACGCCGCCATCCATAAGCGCCAAGGCGCCGGCGCAGACGGAAGCCATTGAAGTAGAACCATTGGAAGCCAGGCACTCCGAGACCAGACGAATGGTGTATGGGAATTCTTCTTTGTTTGGTAGAACGGCTGAAAGAGCTTTTTCAGCCAGAGCGCCATGGCCGACCATCCGCCGGTTGAAACCGCCGACCCGGCCGGTTTCTCCGGTGGAAAAAGGCGGAAAATTGTAATGATGCATAAACCTCTTCTGGGTTTGGAATTCCATAGCGTCTATTACTTGCGAATCGCCAGGACCACCCAAAGTCAATACTGACAAAACATGGGTGCCGCCCCGATAGAAAACGCCCGAGCCGTGTAGTATCGGCGAAATTCCGCCGGCTTTGGCAAAAAGCGGTCGGATTTCATCAATTTTTCGCCCGTCAGCTCGCTTCTCGTTCTCTATGGCTTCTTGATGAATCAGTTCGTTCACTCTTTCTTCAAAGTATTCTTTGGCTAAATTTACATCAGTGTCAGGTACTTTTTCTAAGAAAATTTCAAGCCAAATTTCAGAGAGTTCCGAGATTTTTTCCTTTTGGCCGCTAAATATGTATTCCGGCATTTTTTCGGCGATGTTTTCATTGAAAGTCCGTATTAATTGCTCCGGAAACTCAACTTTTTCCACTACAATTTTTTCCTGCCCGATTTCTTTAATGATGCTCCTCTGGAATTGTTGTAATTTCTCAATCTCTGAAAGAGCCAATTCAAAGGCCTCGGCTAGTTCTCCCTCTTTTACTTCCAAAGCTCCGACTTCAATCATATTGATACTACCTTCTTTACCACAACATAAAATATCAGCTTGATATTCTGCCCCATCGCGGTTTTGGTAGGTCGGATTGATTTCAGGCTGGTTATTTTGTTTGTTTTTTCCGAGGCGGACGGCGCTGACCGGTCCGTTCCAAGGAATTTTGGAAGTTCCGAGTGCCAGTGACGCGCCGATCACCGATAAGACATCGGGGTCGTATTCGCCAAGCGAGAGCACGTTAATAATTACCTGCACTTCGTGCCGGATATGTTGTTCAAAAAGAGGCCTGATTGTCCGATCCACAATCCGGCCGGAAAGGATGGCCTCTTCAGTCGGTCGTCCTTCGCGGCGGGTGTATCGGCTGCCCAAAATCTTGCCGGCGGCATAGAATTTTTCTTCAAAATCAACAGTTAGCGGGAAAAAGTCGGTATTGTCTTTGGGAAATTTTGAAATGACGGCGGTAGCCAGAACCACCGTATCTCCCATTCTGACAAAAACCGAACCATTGGCCTGGTCTGCTAAATCATTAAATTCTACCGAGAGTTTTTGCCCGGCTATGTCCAAAAAATACTCTTTCTTATTCATTGTCTTTTTGTCTGCGCGCTAAGTTTGGTGGTGCGAGATTAGCTCGCCCCCAGATTCTAGAGAGAAATCGAATTTTAAACCGATTTCACGCTATTTATCCGAAGACCAGCTGGTTATTGATAACGAAATCAATATATCAAATTATCCACCTACTGGCCAATTACTGGATTACCGTTATTTATTTTTGGTATACTGATAGTCAGGTATCTTTATTAAGAGGTCGAATAAATTATCAGCTACTTCTCTTGCGCGTGAGTAAGCTTTTGTTTGGCTAATCCTCGGGCGAGAGATAAAAAATGAAAAACAACGCTTTAAATTGGATCGCTTGGCTTTTGGTGGTTGTCGGAGCTCTTAATTGGGGGCTCGTCGGCCTCGGTTCTTTCTTGGGTGGAAACTGGAATCTTGTAAACTGGATTCTCGGCAGTTGGCCGGTTGTTGAAAACTTGGTTTATCTTTTGGTTGGTGTTGCTGGCGTTCTGTTTATTTTCAGCGGCAGATGCCGAACCTGTATGCCGAAGAGTTCTCAAGGTGGTTCAGCGCCGATGGCTTAGGTCATTTTGGATTATAAACCGTTGTTGTCCCAGCTTGGCCACTTTATTATGGCCAAGCTGGGGGGCGCGGTATTTTTTAACTTCTGTGCCGCAAATTTAAGATGCGGCCATTACAGAGCCAGAAAAAATGTTGGGCCAAATCGCCGGCTTGTCTTTTGAAAAGGACGAGGTCGGCAGTGAAATTTTAGATAATTTGATCAAAGAGGCGTTCAAGCTAAACGCTTCTGATATTCATATTGACCCAACCCCCAGTGGTTTAAGTGTTAGATTCAGAATAGACGGTAGCCTGCATCGGCTACCGTCTATTCATTTGGAAAGACACCCCGAAATTGTTTCCAGGATAAAAATTTTGGCTGGTTTGCGAATTGATGAGCATCGCAAAGCGCAAGACGGCAGAATAAGATTTGATTTGATTGGTAGCGATGGGTTTGTTGATATCAGAATCTCAACTGCGCCATCTTATCATGGGGAAAGCGTGGTATTAAGAATGCTTTATGATAAAGATGAAGCGATGAGTTTGCAGTCATTGGGTTTTAGTGAGTCCAATTTAGCCAAAATAAAGAGGGCGATGGGTAAAACAGGTGGGATGATTTTGGCTACCGGCCCGACTGGTAGTGGCAAAACAACAACACTTTATTCTATTCTCAAAGAATTAAATACGGAAGATGCCTCTATTATCACAATTGAAGAGCCGATTGAGTATTCCATTCACGGAATTAGGCAGATTCAGGTTGATTATGGCAGTCAGATGAATTTTGCCAATGGCTTGCGTTCAATTTTAAGGCAAGACCCGAACATTATTATGGTCGGGGAAATTCGTGATCGGGAAACGGCGGCCATTGCGGTTAACGCGGCTTTGACTGGACACCTTCTTCTCTCAACCTTGCATACCAATGACGCCGCCTCTGCTCTGCCTCGTCTTATGGATATGGGTATTGAACCTTTCCTTTTGGCTTCAACTTTCAATTTGGCGATTAACCAGCGGTTGGTTAAAAAAATTTGTTTGAATTGCCGAACGAAGTTTGATGTCGGGGATTCGCAGAGAAAAACACTAGAAGAACTACTTAACAAATCTTTGCGAGACATTGTGTTTTACAAAGGACTTGGTTGCGATCGCTGTCATCAAAGTGGCTATTCTGGTCGGACTTTGGTTGCCGAAGTTCTGGCTCTTAATGAAGAGATTCGTCGTCTGATAGTTGAGAAAAAAACTGCTGGCGAGATTAGGCAGAGAGCGGTCAAAAACGGCATGCCCCCGCTTTTAAGCGACGGCATTGCCAAGGCCTCGCTTGGTATTACAAGCTTGGAAGAGGCCCTGCGGGTTGGTTATGAGTAATTTATTTGAAAGGTTACAAAGTCGTCTTATCGCCGGAAGAAAAATCGGGCTTTCTGATCAGCTTGATTTTGCCGACCGGCTTTCTTTTCTTCTGAATTCCGACGTACCGATTCTTGAGGCGCTGAAAATTCTGGAGAATCAAACCGGGGATCTTCGCCGTAAAAATTTTTACCGGCAAATCGCCGGGGAAATTGCTCTCGGTAAATCTTTTTCTAAAAGTATCAGTCCTTTTGTCAGCAATTTTTTTCTTGGAGTCGTGGAAGCGGGACAGTCAGGTGGTTTTTTGGGCGCTAACCTGAAATATTTGTCTGACGAACTCAAACGAAAAAAAACAATGCGAAAAAAAGTAATTCAGGCCCTTGTCTATCCATCTTTCATCGCTTTAGCGACTCTGGCAATTGTCTCTTTTCTTTTGGTCTACATTTTCCCAAAAATCTTGCCGGTGGTCAGAGGTCTAAATATGGAATTGCCGTATTCCACCCGTTTACTTGTCGCAATAAGCGGTTTTATTTCAAACTTTGGGTTTTATTTTGTCTTGGGAGTCGTTGTTGTCGTAGTGGTGTTTGTTTTGGCAGTTAGGAAAAATAAAAAATTTAGATTTTCGGTCCATCGGCTAGCTTGGCGTTTGCCGATTTTGGGCAAAATTCACCAGGACCTTCTGTTAGCAAATTTTTGCCGGTCTTTTGGGATGCTTTTGGGTAGTGGTTTACCGGCTGATCGGGCGCTTAAATTCAGTTTTTCGTCAGCCAATAATCTTTTTATTCGCGCGAAACTATCAGAGATGGAAAAGGCGGTTGCTTGCGGCGCCACGATTTCCGCTTTTTTGTTGGCTGAGCATAAAATTTTTCCGTCACAAATTGGAGAGATGGCGGCGGTTGGCGAGCGCACCGGAAATCTTTCATTGGTTTTTATAAACCTCGGAGATTTCTACAGCGAGCAGTTCTCTGATCGGGTCAAAAATATATCGGCCGTTATTGAACCCGGGCTTCTGGTCCTTGCCGGCCTCATTGTCGGTTTTGTTGCCGTATCAATCATCGCGCCAGTTTATGAGATTACGCACGGTTTGCAAAAAAGATAGATTTCACCATCCACTATGCCATTACATTTCGCAGCTAAATTAAAAAAATTTTGGCAGAAACTAATTTTTTATTGCGCCAGTAATTTTGGTTGGCAGGCGGGATGGAAAAATAAACCGCGATGCCGTAATGGACGTGGGGATAAAGGTTTTTCCATTGTTGAAATTGTTGTGGTCTTGGGGATTTTAACCTTCTTTTTAGCCGGCGGGATTTTTGTTAGTTTTGGCTCATTGCGAGGCCAGAATTTTTTATCGGAAGAAAAAATGTTAGTGGATCTTTTGTGGTTGGCTCGCAATCGGTCTTTGAATAATTTTGGAAGCAGTTCTCACGGAGTTTTTATTGATGAGGATAATTTTATTTTGTTTCAGGGCGAAGGATTTTCTTATGCTGAAAAATCGGAAGAATTTGCTAGAGACAGAAGTGTGGAAATAAAGACCGACACCGGCGAAAATCAAATTGAAATTATTTTTCAGAAATTGACCGGTCAGGTTCTTGACCCAAAAGCCCTGACTATGTCTGATGGCGCCAGGGAAATTTTGATCTCGGTAGGGGCGGAAGGTAGAGTTAATTAGCCACCTTAATGTCAAAGGTTAACAGCCGAATTTTAAATGTTGAAAGAGGTTTCAGCACCGTTGAAATTTTGGTCGCGCTTTTTGTTTTTTCAACCCTGACAGCTTCGGCTTTTATGTTTTCTTACGGCAGTCAATTTTCAATCACTAAAGCAAAAATTTACCAAGAGCTCTTGGCGCAGGCCCAAGAAGCCACGGAGGACAACAAGGCCGTTGTCTATAAAGATGTTTCTGGTTTTGAAGTTGAAAGAGATGATGTGAAAATAAATTCGGAGGTTTCTCTGCTTTATGATTTTTCCAAAAAGATAAAAACCCGCGTCTTTTCGCTGGTTGACAAAAATTTGCGTCCGGTGGAATTGCCACTTTTAATCTCCAATTGGTCAGAGAGTATTGGCGCAAGCACCTGCTTTAGAACATTACCTCCAGCCGAGAGTTATTCAAAGTTTGGAGAACTAGATTTACAAATAGATTATGCGCCTAAAGATATAGATGTTGTTCGCGGCAAAGCGTATATAACCGCTAATGGCACGACGGGCAGTGATAATTTTTTTATTGCTGATGTCTCTGATAAAAATTCGCCTATTCTACTTTCCGAGATTTCTACTAAAAATACTGGCAACGAAAAACTTCATGTGGTTGCCGGTTATGCTTTTGTTGCTAATGACTCAAAAACATCGCAACTGCAAGTAATTAATCTCGCCGATTTTAATACTACAAATTTTAGAATTATTTCAGACGACCCGGAAATACCAAATCCGGGACAAGGAATTAGTGTTCTCCACAACAAAAACAAAATTTATCTGGGAACAGCGGCCGGAGCAGAATCTGGGCCCGAGTTTCATATTGTGAATGTGGTAAACCCCGCTGCTCCTTTTCTGGAAAATTCTTGGGATATAGGAAATAGAGTAAATGATATTGTGGTTGAAAATAATTTTGCTTTTTTAGCTTCCGTTAATCCCTATCCGTTGAGGGTGGTTGATATTGGCAACTCGCAATCAGAACCCCTGAAAATTTTTGTTGAATCTTCAGATAACGAAAGCCAAGCTGGTCAAAATTTATTTCTTCTGGATAATTTTTTAGCTTTGGGACGTTCGGTTTTTAGTCGTCATCCTGATTATCACGAGTTTTTAATTTTTGATATGAAACAACCGACCAGTCCGGAAATTATTGACAGCTTTCATCTTGGTCAAAGTGTCAGAGGTTTAGTTTTTAGAGAAAACTTAATTGTTCTGGCTACTACTTGGGGTAGTAAAAATGAGATCAGTTTTTTTGATTTTGACGGCATTACTTTGACCGAAAATTCTCATAAAATTGGATTACCGGGAAAACCCACCGCCTTGGATTGTGAAAACGATGTCTTGTATGTTGTCACCGAGGCGCCAAGCAAATTGTTAATTATTGCACCAAAATAGTTCGTGAAACTGAAAGCCAGACAGCGAGTTTTCAATATCAATTTGGCAAACATTGTCGCGGGTTATCAAATGTCCTCAAATTTAATTGAAATGCTAAAAATCAAAGATCAAACACTCGCTTCACGTCGCGCCAGAGATTTTGTTCCGGATCTAAACTCTCCCAAGGGCTTTCTTTTGGTTGAAGTTGTTTTGTATATTGCTCTCTTTTCAATCATTGTTGTCGGGGCGACAGTCGGTTTATACAACCTTTCTTCTGCCAACCGAGGTTTGGAATATCAGACGGCGCTTATCAATGAAACGGAATTTATTTTAAAAAAAATCGATCTGGTCTTATCTGACGTTTCTCAAATTTTTGAAGTCGGGGAAACCCTGGTTGTTTCTAATAGTGCTGGCGAAACTCTAAGAATTGGATTAGAAGATGGAACGGTTTTTCTCCAATCTTTCTCTGAAAAACATTTTTTAAACGGCGATGTAATATGGGTGGAGGAGTTGGAATTTGAAAAAGCCGATATCGGTTTGTCTGACAGATTTTTTGTAAAGATTTCTCTGGAGGCCGGCGGAGAAAAATTTAGCACGTCGCGCCTAGGTTATTTTAATGAAAAATAAAATTTATTTTGGAAAATGTGCTGAAGGGTATGTTGCTCTCATGGCGGTGCTCATAATTTCTTTAGTGACTTTGATGGCGGCTTCGGCAACTTCTTTTGGTGGTTTTGGCGGGTTGTCGGCTGTTCTCAATAGAGAGAACAAAGAGATAAGTTTGAATTTGGCGTGGTCTTGTCTGGATCAGGCGATTTTGCGAACTGTCCAAAGTCCGAGCTGGCAGTTAAAAGATGAAGGCGAGAATGTTTTTATAGACAGTTGGTCGTGTGAAATTGTCAGTATTGAAAAAGAGGAAGATCAGTTTTTGATAAAGACATTTTCTGAAGTTGGCCGAGCCGCAACTCAGCTTGAGACGAGAGTGGAAATAAAGACAGATGGCGGTCTACAAGTGAAGATTTTTTCCGTCAGGGAAATTTAAAAGCAACACAGAAGACACGGCGATGGCGGCGGTTTCGGCGCGGAGGATTTGTTCGCCTAACGAAACAATCGGAATTTTATTTTTTTCAAACACCTTTATTTCATTTTCAGTCCAACCACCTTCGGGACCCACCAAAATTCCGATTTTTTTAGCCCCAAAATTTTCTGAAGAAAATTTTGGGGCATCGGGTTCAAGCGCAAGATAAACCCTTCCCTCTTCCCGACTTGCCAAGAAATCTGCGAGTTTGGCGAGGTCAAAAATTTCAGGCACGACAGCTTTGCCTGACTGCTCGGCCGCTTCAATTATAATTTTTCTGCTTCTTTCCAAGTTTAATTTTAACTTTATGCTTCGCTCGGAGATGACCGGTATGATTTTTGAGACACCAAGCTCGGTGGCTTTTTCCAGAACCAACTCAAAGCCCTCTCTTTTTATAATTGACGGAATGAGATGCAAATCGGTTTTTGGTTTGAATAAAACCGGATGCTCTTCAATAAAAGAAATTTCGACACCCTTGTCCGAGATGTTTTTAATGAGACATAGAAATTCACTGCCGTTGCCGTCAAAAAGGATAACCTTGTCGCCCGCTTTGAATCGCAGAACCTTTCTCCATTGGTTTAGCAGGGTCTTATCCGAAACGATCAATCTTTCGCCGGTATTGATTTTTTGATTTATAAAAAAACGATGAAAACGCATTTTTAATTTCAAATTTAGAATTTCAAATTTCAAATTTGCAATCTAAAATCTGCAATTTATGATTTGCTAACTTAACTACACTTTGATAACATGTTCCATTATAAAAGCAAAAGAAATAAGTAAAGTAAAATGCTTATTCCAACAGTCATAGAAAAGTCCCAATTCGGTGAACGGGCTTACGATATCTACTCTCGTTTGCTAAAAGAAAGGATTATTTTTCTGGGCGGGCCGATTGACGACCACATCGCCAATTTGGTTATTGCCCAGCTTTTGTTTTTAGAATCGGAGGACTCAAAAAAAGACGTTTCTTTATACATCAATTCTCCCGGTGGTTCGGTCACGGCGACTTTGGCGATGCTAGACACTATGAATCACATAAAACCTGATGTTTCCACCGTTTGTGTCGGCATTGCCGCTTCCGGCGCCGCCATCCTTTTGGCTGCCGGCGAAAAAGGTAAACGCTTTGCCCTGCCAAATGCCGAAGTGATGGTGCACCAGCCGTGGGGTGGAGTGCAAGGCCAAGCCACCGACATTGAAATTACTGCCAAGCATATTTTGCAAACTCGCGACAAGCTCAACAAAATTTTAGCCGAACATACCAGTCAATCTTTGGAAAAAATAGAAAAAGACGTAGACAGGGATTTCTTTATGTCGGCCGAAGAAGCCAAAAAGTACGGCATCATAGACAAGATCCACCAACCTAGAAATTCTTAATCACTTTTCCACGCTATAATCTTGACTAAAGTCCGGTTTCAGCTATACTTGAATAAGGTATAAACAGACGACACGTTACTACCGGCACTTCGCTTTCTGAAAAAGGCCTGATTCCCCACAGGATGGGGTTCGGGCTCTGGTCTAACGACCGAGGCGAGGGAATGGGAAACCGTGTCTGCTGTAGGGGTTACTCTCGCGCGAAGAGTACGCGCGAAAGCGAGAGTAAAAAACAGGGTGGTTGGTACCGTCCGTAACATATCGGACAAAAGGACTTCGTCTGTAATTTGTGCAGACAGACGGTAGGAGGAAACCATACTCCCTCCACCCTGCCCCACGACCCGCTCGTTGCATTGATCCTCACCGACCAGGGGATCATCTTGCGCGAGCGGGTTTTTTCATTTGAATTACCCTAGCGCCTAGCGCCTGTTTACCCCGTCTGGACTTTTTAGAAAACCTGGAGTAATATGGGATGGTACTTTTAATTGTTAATTTTATGATTTCGCTTCTTTTTAGTTTTTCTGTTGATTCTGCTGATTTTTTGCCGATTATGCCTAAAAACAACTTATTTCCGCCGAGGATATATTTACCAATCCCATTTTAAGGACTTCTGGTTGTTGTCTGAAGATAGGAAATTCTAGAAAAAAGCGAGTTCATTCGCTTTTATGTCGTTAAAATTAGTTTTACTTTTGCTGATTGCCGCCGGTTTGGTCGGTACGGCTTTTGGCTATTTCTTGCGCTGGATAATTTCTTTGGGCAAGAAGGGTTCGGTTGAACTGGAAATAAAGCAGAGGATTTTTGAGGCCAACAGCGAAGCCAAAAAGATTGTTTCTGAAGCGGAAGAAAAAGCCAGAGAAACTCTTGAGGAGGTCAAGCGTGAGGTTAAAGAACGAGAGGCGGGGATCAAGAAGCAAGAAGAGCGCCTGATTAAGAAAGAGGAATTTTTGGATAATCGGCAGATGGATCTTGATAAGGAAGCCGAAAACCTGAAGGAGAAGGTTGCTGAAGTCAGGGCGATAAAAGACAAGACCGAAGATTTACAAAAGCAAAAGCAATCTGAATTAGAAAAACTGAGCCAGTTATCAAAAGATGAGGCTCGCGCCGAGCTTTTTGCCGCAGTGGAAAAAGAGAGTGAAGAGGACTTGGTTGTTAGAATGCAGAAACTTGAATTGCAAGCCAGCGAGCGCTTGGAAAGAAAAGCCAAAGATATTCTCGCCACAACTATTCAGCGTCTGGCGACATCCGTCTCTTCAGATATCATGACGACAAATGTTGCCATTCCATCGGGCGAGGTAAAGGGCAAAGTTATAGGCAAAGAAGGTCGCAATATTAAGGCCTTTGAAAGAGCTACGGGCGTGGAAGTTATTATAGACGATACCCCCGGTTCTATAACCCTGTCTTCTTTTGATCCGATTAGGCGTCAGGTCGCCAGAGTGGCTCTGGAGAATCTGATTTTGGACGGTCGAATTCAGCCGGCTAAGATTGAGGAAATGGTGTCTAAAGCCAAAGAAGAAGTCGGCAAAATTATCAAAGAAAAGGGAGAGCAGGCGGCTTATGAGTGCGGTGTGCTAAACCTTGACCCCAGAATTGTAATGATTTTGGGTCGCCTTCATTTTCGGACCAGTTATGGCCAGAACGTGCTCCAACATTCAATTGAAATGGCTCATATCGCCGGAATGCTTGCCGAAGAGCTTGATGCCGATATTGCCGTAGCTAAGGCCGGCGCCCTGCTCCACGACATCGGCAAAGCCCTTGATCATGAAGTGGTTGGTAGTCATGTTGAAATTGGGCGCAGAATTCTTCAGAAATTTGGCGCTAGCGAGGAAATCATAAAAGCTATGCAGGCCCACCATGAAGAATATCCATACGAAACCATTGAATCAATCATTGTTCAGGTGGCTGATTCAATTTCGGGTGGCAGACCCGGCGCGAGACGCGATACGGTGGAGAATTATCTTAAAAGATTAGGCGAGTTGGAGGCGATTGCCAATTCTTTTGAAGGTGTTGAAAAATCTTATGCTCTGCAAGCCGGTCGAGAGATCAGAATTTTCGTTACCCCGGAAGCGATTTCTGATCTTGATGCTCAAAAAATAGCCAGAGACATTGCGATGAGAATAGAAAATGAGCTGAAATACCCCGGCGAGATAAAAGTCAATGTGATTCGGGAGACAAGGGTGGTGGAATATGCCCGGTAAAACCTTGCCTTGCCTAAAAAATCGCTTGAGATATAATGTTTTTAGCTATAAAGCATATAAAGCTTTGTGGAACGAGGAAAAGTCGAAGTTCCTTTGGTCCGGATTATAAGCAATTTCAAAATATTATTATGAATAAAGCATCAATTGTTGAGGCGGTACACGCCAAGATCGGTGGCACCAAAGTTCAAGCCGAACAGGCAGTGGACACTGTGGTTGATTCAATAATCAACTCTTTGAAGCAGGGCAATGAGGTTTCTATTGCCGGCTTGGGAATTTTTTCGGTTAAAACCAGAGCGGCCCGAACCGCCAGAAACCCTCGCACTGGCGAGTCCATTCAAGTGCCCTCTATGAAAGTGCCTAAGTTTAGAGCCGCTAAAGGTCTCAAAGACGCGGTGAAATAGATCTCTTCAAAAACTAAAACTTTCTTAAGTAAAATACCGCCGGCCAAATGGTCGGTGGTATTTTACTTAAGGATGTGGGATGGGAGAATCGGTCAGCTTCGTCGGATTTTTTACTTCGCTCTGCTCGCAAAAAATCTCGACTACCCGACCCGCGCTTGGCGGCTCGCCGCTCGCAATGCTCGCGTCGGCTTCGCGCCGCCTCGGTTCAATTCTCCCTTTCCCTATAAAAATATACTCCGTAAATAATTCTTATTCACTCCGTTATTTTTTTGCGGGATGGGAGAATCGAACTCCCAACCTCAGTTTGGAAAACTGATATTTTACCATTAAACTAATCCCGCAACTCTTCATTGGAAGAGTTTACCAGTTTACAAGAAATTTAAAAGCCCCGCGCGCAAGCGCGGGGCTTTTAAACTACATAGCAGTTTCTTCTTCGGTAGGGGTTTCAGGAGTAGGAGTGGTTTGCTCATCTCCTGTCGGAGTTGTTTGATCGTCCATTGTGATTTTCAGATTAACCCTGAGAAACCTGTTTCCTAAAAAAAATTAAGAAACAGACAAAGCAGAGCGCGCTGATAATTAAATCCGGCCAATTAAGCCAGATTTAAATCATTATACACTATTTTTTAAAAAGTCAAAGCTTTTTGGAAGAAATGTCTATAACTTTTTGGAAATCGTCTTTATCGCTCACCCCATTTCTTTTTTTAAATCGGCAGATTTCGCATTCGTGGACTAAAAAATATTTGCCGCTTTTTTTAAAGACAGATACTGGTCTCATCATCCCACCGCACTCGGCTCTCCTATCTCCGGGGTTTATATCAACATGCCGGCTCCAAAGGCATTTTGGGCAATGATTGGTGTAGCCGTTTCCGCTTACACTATGTCCACATTTTTTACAAACAAAATCCTCCTTATTTTTTTGAAATTTTCTCGCCCCCATATTTGGCAAAAATATGCTAACATAGCAAGGCCTTGGAGAAAAAGCGGGGCGTAGTATATCGGCAGTATACATGGTTTGGGACCATGAGGTCCGAGCACGCCCCCACACCAATATTTGAAATAAAGTAAGTATGTTATTACGGGATGTAGTATAGTGGTAGTATACATGGTTTGGGACCATGAGGTCCGAGTTCGATTCTCGGCATCCCGAAAAAATATATTGGTGTGAGATAAAATTCTCGGCGCTCTAATAGCCAAATCACTCCGGCACCACATCTTCTATAATCTTAATTCTTGCTGTGCCGGATTCCGGATTTAACAAAATTGGTATGACCAAAAAACGCCAATTTTTCCCTTCCAGGTTTTTTCTCAAGGTGTAAATTTGAATGGCGCGGGAGATTCTTTTTAACTTATAATGGTCTACCCTTTCTTCTGGCCGATTTTCTTTATCTACTTTGTCTAAACTGGTTTTAACTTCAACAAAATAAAATTCTTTGTCTTTTATGGCAATAATGTCCAACTCACCTACTTTCTTACTGAAATTCCTTTCTACAATTTTAAACCCCCTTTTTACCAGATAAGCGGAGGCAATTTCTTCGCCCTTTTTTCCTATATTCATTATCTTTAAATTTCTAAAGAACCTTCGCCCTAAAGGTCAGTTTAGGGACTTTTTTAGGTAATTTGTCCTTTTAATTCACATTTCCACAGAGTTATCCACAGATTTGTGGATATTTGTTATCAAAAAAGCGTTGAAAATCTGCCTTAAATTATGGCTTTTTAGTCAAAGTTTATTCAATTTTTCCGATCTTCGTGTTGCTATCAAAGTTCTTTAGGACACTTTATGCGGGCACCCACACCTTTCATGTTACTGCAGACTTTCAGAAATTCTTCTTTTAAGTCGGGCGAACGCTTTACCATCTTTTGTAAGAGACACTTCCCGTTTAGGAGCGTCAGATTCACTATGAAATGCTTCATAGTAGCGCAGTAAAAACGGTTTCCGCGGTTTTGTAGATGGCACTTTTCCCTCGTTGTGTTCTGAAGGTCTGCGTTTCAAATCATCAGTAGAGTCGATATATAAATTTCCATCCTTCTTACTTTTCAAAAAAAGCGATAATACATACTTATTGTTACCTATGATTTGAAACAATAACATGAAAGGTGAGGGTGCGGGCAGGGAGAATCGAACTCCCGTCTGATCCTTGGCAAGGATCTGTCATGCCACTAAACTATGCCCGCGATTTAATTGACCAGCAAAATCCTACAATTCACAACTCAAGAATATCAGAATCAAAATTAATTTCAATTTTCGGCTGTTGGTTTATTTGCGTCCCTGAGAGGATTTGAACCCCTGGCCTCTTCCTCCGGAGGGAAGCGCTCTATCCGCTGAGCTACAGGGACAAAATTTTAATATCGGGGTCTGTTAAATCCCGACGCTTCAGTCGGGACCTCGACCTCCGGCACACCCTGTGGTCGGAGCTCCAACGATATACCCCCGGAAGGAATCGAACCCTCATCTGCGGTTCCGAAGACCGCTGCTTTTATCCTTTAAGCTACGGGGGCGATTGATTTGTACCACCGTCTTTATTTTGCAGTTTTTCTCCTATGACAATTGGCACATAAAACTTGACATTTTACTATTTCCTCCTTTATTGTATTTAAATTGTGATTCCTCCCAAGAATTGATACATCAGAAGTCTTTATAAAGTTCGGGAGATGATCAAACTCTAGAACAATAGGATCTTTTTCGCCACAATGCAAGCAAGGATGTTTTTTTAAATAATCATGCAGATATTTTCTGATTTCACTCCTAATTCTTTTGTTCCTCTTATATGCTTTCAATAAATAATATTTTTTATTTTTTTCATAATGTGATTTTAAGTAAAATCGTCCACATTTCTTACAGTAACCATGCTTAATACCTCTTTCTTTATTTTTAAAACTAAATTCATCTAAAGGCTTTTCAATTTTACATCGATTACAAATTCTCATTGCAATATTATATCAAATTACTACTTCGAATCATAGTCAGCTTTCAAGGGACAAAGTAGACGCGATTAGCTAAAAATCAAAGCGTATATTAAAATTACTTGAAATGAACTTCACCATCCCTAAGGAAATTACCGAAATAGCTGAAAAGCTAAAAAAGGGCGGTTTTGAGGCCTATTTAGTGGGTGGTTGCGTAAGAGATTTGCTTTTAGGTCTTAAGCCGAAGGATTGGGATTTTGCTACGAACGCTTTACCGGAAGAAATAATGAAAATTTTTAGTAATTCTTTTTACGAAAATGATTATGGCACGGTTGGAGTTGTGAATGATAATGTTTCTGATGAAACCTTAAAGGTTGTTGAAATCACTCCCTATCGAGAGGAATCCGAGTACACTGATTTTAGGAGGCCGGATAAAGTATCTTTTGGTACGACCTTGGAAAAAGATTTAGAAAGAAGAGATTTTACGATTAATGCGATGGCGTTTGATCCGACTAAAGGACAACTCATTGATATCCATAAAGGACAAAAGGATATAAAGGACAAAATTGTTAGAGCAGTAGGTAGTCCGGTGGATAGATTTTCAGAAGACGGTCTTAGAATACTAAGGGCTATCCGAATTTCTTCAGAGTTGGGTCTAAGTATAGAAAAAGAAACGGAAAAAGCCATAATTTCAAGCGCCAGTTTCATAAGAAACATCTCCAAGGAAAGAATAAGAGACGAATTTTCAAGAATAATTGACTCAAAAAATCCAGTAGGCGGTCTCATTCTTTGCCAAAATCTAGGGGTTTTAAAAGAATTTCTGCCGGAATTAGAGCAATCTGTGGGTGTAAAACAGAATAAAGCTCATTCTTACGATGTCTGGACTCATCTTTTGAAAAGTTTAGAACATTCAAATAAGAAGAATATGAAGTTTCATGTGAAACTTTCTGCTCTTTTTCATGATATATCCAAACCAGAGACCAGAAGATGGTCTGATGAAAAGAAAGATTGGACTTTCTATGGTCATGACGTTGTTGGTTCTAGGGTAACAGAAAGAATTTTGAAGAGATTGAAGTTTCCCATGAAACTTATTGAAAATGTGGTTATTTTGGTTAGATGGCATATGTTTTTCTCTGATACTGATAAAATAACACTTTCTGCGGTTAGAAGGTTGGTTTCTAGGGTTGGAAAAGAAAATATTTGGGACTTGATGGATCTTAGAGCTTGCGACAGAATAGGAACGGGACGGCCCAAGGAAAGTCCTTACAGATTGAGAAAATTTCATTCAATGATAGAGGAAGTCATGGCGGATCCGGTTTCTGTTTCTATGCTTAAAATAGACGGTAAGAAGATTATGGAAGTTTCACAAGAAACACCTGGTCCTAGAATAGGGTATATACTTCACGCATTGCTGGAGGAGGTTTTAGATGATCCGTCTTTAAATACTGAAGAATATTTAGAAAAAAGAGCTATAGAATTATCTAAACTTCCCAAAAAAGAACTAGAAGACCTTGGTAAGTCCGCTAAAGATAGAAAGGATGAGGAAGAAGAGAAAAAGATTTCGGAAATTAGGGATCGCCATTGGGTTAAGTAAATTTGTTTCTTATGAAACGAAAAGCCCCACCAGCACAGCGGGGCTTCGTCTTCAGAATCGCCTCAAGTCGAAACGTCGGATAAGTATACCTAGTAGTTTATTTTTTGATTTGTAGTGTGTATTTATCGGACATTCCAACAAGGGCGTTCTTGGGCTTGTTATTACCCGAAGAACAACATCCTTAAAAGTAGCAGAGGCCACATAAAGGACATCCGAAATTATTATACCTCGCTTTAAAAGACATAAAAGATTTATAAAAGACAAATCTGTGGAAAACTCACAAATATGTCTTTTATAGTTGAATATAATTATATTTATCAATGCCTTTTTTACTTCTATTATTTTCACCACTTTCTCTTTTTATCTTAAACTCTCCAATTGAACTAGAGAGATGCATTGCGATAAAAGAACAAAAAGATTTTTTTCTTATAAGAGAAAACTTGTCGGGCCATTATTGCCAGAAAAAAGATATAAATTTTTCTGAAGAATTGGAGCCGATCGGCAATTTTTTAGAACCGTTTTCCGGCGTTTATGACGGGCGGGGTTTCAAGCTAAAAAACGCAGTTATAAAAACTGACAACTATGAGGGTGCCGGTATTTTTGCTGTTTCAAAAGGCAAAATTCTTAATGTTTTTGTAGAAAAAGCTGTTATTAAAGGCAATGATCTGGTAGGCGGTTTGGTCGGATTAAACAAAGGTGAAATCAAAAATTCTCTTGTTTTTGGATCCGTGGAGGGCTTAAATGGGATTGGTGGAATAGCTGGTCAAAATGCCGGATTTATAGAAAACTCGGCTTTTATCGGAACAGTTTATGGTTTGGTGTCTGTCGGTGGAATTGCCGGTCAAAATTTCGGTTTCAGTGATGATTATGCCGTGATAACCAAATCGTCAAG